>JBBRCW010000200.1:0-12748 GCA_038204535.1 Chitinophagales bacterium
TTTGTGTTCTGCTATTGTTTGCTTAATGATACTTTCGTCTATTAAAGAAAGGAGCTGGGAAAAAACCGGCTGTCCGACATAATCGGTAGATTTGTTCATATCTAACTTTTTTGGTGTGAGAACCGCAAAGTTGATATAGGGGTGGTTAAAAAAACCACCCTTAATTTTTAAATATTATCTCGGACAACAATACTTATTTATCAGTTTTTTTCCTGGCATAACATCAGTCTCCCAAGTATGCTTGTTTTTCAATCGACATTTAGAGTTTTTATACAACTGCAGCCATCATTACCCTAAAATTATCTGCAATGGTAATCAATAATACCTTTTGATTAAAATGGGCTTCGTCTTTCCAGTTGCACCTAAACCTAGTGTACCCCCTTTTAAAATTGGAGATTACAGCTTCAATACCACTACGCCATTTTTTTAACCTCGTTTCTATATTCGTACTGCTTACGATGTTTTTTTAAACTGCCTACTATTTTGTTAAACACAATATTTTTGATGCTTTTTGCTTCTGCATACGCAGCATTGGCTTTGCTGGCATACCCGCCATCGGTGGCACTATCACGGGGTACTACGCCATACTTTGCAACTACTTTATCTATAGTTGGTTGGAATAATGTGCTATCACAAGGATTACCTTTTAGTATGTCGCAAGTCAATATCAAATTGCTTTTTCCGGTAGAAAAATTTACTTTATGCCCAAACTGTACCTCCCTTGCTCCCTTTACTATAATGTTGGTGTGTAGTTCATAAATAGAAAATAATTTTTCATCATTGGGTACAGATTCTTTATTTATTTCTTTACGCCACGTCATGCTGTACACCTTGGTTAGTAATGGTTGCAGCACTTCTAAAGCAATAATAATTGGTAATGCTTTTAGGCTATAAGTATTCTTTTTTTTACGGCATTGGCCACTTGATTAATGCATTGAGTAAAGGTGATAAGCTGTTTATTGAACAGGATCAGGCTTCGCATACAACTTCCATACGATGTGATATTTCGTTCTAGTTTTTTATATCAGGCTGCATTCCTGTATCGCTGCTGTCGCTTTTCAGACTGTTCTTCTTTGTTCCGGTCTATTGCCCGGAGTGCATTGCCCAATATATGTAAGTTATAAGCCAGCACGCTTAATCCTCCGCAACGCTTAAAGCCATGCAAACCTTTATCCATACAACGGTTAAGGCCATGATGTTCCAGCATATTAATATTACTTTCTCCGGCACTGTGCTGGTTTCGTAATTTTTTAAACGCTTTACTGCCTTCTCTTTCCTTATCTTTTTTGGTATGTTTACCCCGTTTGGGTATTACTACCTGTTCGGTTGCAGTAGCACTAAGGGTTACTAAATTTTCTTTACTCCAGAAACCTTTATCAATCCACCGATGGCGGAGATTATTTTTTTGTCGGTACATTTTTTTTCAAGTCTTTGTGAAAGCGGCTTTACCTGACTGGCATCTTTTTCCCCTTCCATTATTTTGTAGTCTATAATAAACTGATGCTGGTCGCTGTTGATGAGCAACAGGTGGCTCAGCTCTACTCTTTTATTTTGTTTGCCTTTTGTTATCCATTCTGTATGCTCTTCAAAGATGGAAAATATTTTTTCTGCTGCTGGTATCACTTCTTGTTTTAGTAACCTGCGCTCTATCTGGTCTGTAAACTTGGTTACATATTTTTTGTATTTATCCAGCAGCAGGATGATTGCCATAATGGATGTTTCCTTACCAATAGATGCTGGTGGATATTTTATCAGTGATGCTACACTTGCTTCCAGCAGCCTGGCCTGGAGCAGGTATTGTTGTACACTTTGCTTTTCTGCCTGCTCCGACTTTCCTTTAAACACCTGATGTGATGTACGGCGGAACTGACTTTTAAGTGTTTTATGGATATATTTTATTTTACGCCATCCCTTTACCGGTGTTAGTGCCTGCAGCTTTTCTATGCTATCTAAGCATTTGCGAAGGCTATCCCAAAGCAAGTTTAATCCGAGCTATCGGATCTGTAGGAAAATGTATATTTGTTTCTACTGCATAGCTGTCTGGTTTTAATTTCAGTTCAACAATTTCGTTTTCCTTTTTTTTTAGTAATTGATGACCTGCTTCTACCACAATTGCATTAATTTGATACAACAAATCTTCATCAATAAGGCTTAAATTATCTATGATATTTTGATACTCAATTTCAAATTCCTTCATTTCAAAATTGTTGCCGCGTATACCCACAATGCTTCGTACCAATATGTCGTAATTTGCCATCAAATGCAATCTATCCCAATTAGTGCCAGTAGCGTGACGTACAACTGCCAAAACCAATATATGCCACAAATCCATACCCTTACGACCCGTTTTCTTTTTGCCTTTGCATATTTTTTCTTCTAACAACTTAAATATCTTTTCATTTAATGCCGGAGTAGTAAAAATATGTTGCAAGGCCCTAACTGTGGGGGGCATTTCGTCACGGCTTTTTGTTGGAATTTTTATATCGCTGATGGGTACTGCACCCAAGCTCAATTGCTGTTCAAATCGTTGACGCATAATTGTCGGAATTTAGTAGCGAATAACCGGCAAAATTTAAAACAAAAACTACTAAAAGCACACCCTGTGTACAACTATTCAATACCCTGAAAAGTAATCAAACTATTCAGCAGTATGTGCTTTAGGGTTTGCTTGCAGATACAAAGTAATCAATTTAAAATTATCAAAATTGAGTAATAACGAATTGCTTTGTTATAATCTGGAAACTCTTATTCTCCGATAATCCCTGGGGCTTAATTTACAGATATGTTTAAAGTATCGAGAAAAGTTATCCGAATTTTTAAATCCCGTTTCAAGAGCAATTTCCTTAAATGTAAGATTTGTGGAAAACAAGAGGTATTTTATATGATTTACTTTTACTCTGTGAATTTCTTTAGCAATACCACTTGAAATTGTGCTTAAAAATTTTCGCTCCAGTTGTCTTCTTGATAGGCACGTTACATTCACAACACAATCCACAGTGAGAATCTGGGAAGGTCCGGTTTCGTTTATAAAAACCAGTGCTTTTAATAAATTTGGGTCTTTTATTGCCAATACTTCTGTAGAAAGCCTTTCCACTATGTGATGAGGCTGCCCAATTATATTATTCGGATTTTTGGAATGCTCTCCTTTAATCATCTGATCTAGCATTTTTGCAGTATTAAAGCCGACCGTATAAGAATCATGTTCAATAGATGACAAAGAAGGACTGCAAAGGTCACATATCAAATCATCATTGTCTACGCCAAGGATAGCAATCTCATAAGGTATCCGGGCATTAATAATTCTGGCTGCCTCCATGATTTCAAAAGATAAATCATCTGAACATAGCATAATGGCCACAGGCTTCTTTAAACCTGATAGCCATTTGGCTAAATTCTTAAGATGTTTTTGACTACTGTCTTTAGATTTAAATTGAGTTTTATTTTTCGTCAGGCAATTTAATCGAGCCTGATTGATTTCATTTTGAAAAGAGTACTGTCTGGCTTTTGACCAAAAGGAGTCTTCATACCCATAAAAGGCGAAATTGTCAAATCCCTTGGATAGAAAATACTTTGCCCCCATCTGCCCTATCGCCGCATCATCCGTAACAATATTAGGGATTCCCCCGATAATTTCTTTGTAGGGCGCGGCTATTTTAGGAATAGTCATTTCTTTGATCCTGTCCGTGAACTTATATTCACTAGCTATAATTCCGGAAATATTTTTACTCGTGAATTCATTACCCATCAATGTCGCTCCAATGTTTCTATAGGCAGGCGCCGGCCGTATAAGATTCCATGAGGTGTATGTTCTGGAGTATTTTATGATTCCCTTTATCAGATTCCTGTCGTAGGAATCTACGGTATCAATTAGCAGGAGTATTTCCTTTTTATTCAAAGACATTTTATTTCTTTTGAAGTGTTTCTGTTTCAGCGTTTTAAATATATTGTAATATAAGACTAGTTTAAGTCAAATGTCGCAAATTGACTAAAGATTGGCGTAAAATGAAATAAATTATCCATATACCAGCATTATCTTCACAACATTAAGTAATGGTGGAAAAGCACCTTTTAACGATTAAAGCCAGCTTCTGAGAATGTCGATTATTAATGTAAACAAATTTCGTTACGTGGTTATCATTCTGATATGCCTTTTCTATTTGGAAGTCGGCTTTATTGTAGCGCTTACCTCAGTATTGATCCCGCAGGTAATTAGGAATTTCAATCTGCCATTTGGCATCGCGGCTAAATTACCTTTTGCTTATTATTTATCATTTGCCGTTATTTCACTCAAATTTCAAAACCGGCGAAAGACAATTCTTCAATTCAAACCTGTTTAAAATCAATTTACCACATAAACGATTATGCATATGAAAAAAAATAATCTCTTTTTAGCATTTTTCCTGCTGTTCGCAACTGCCTCAATAGCACAGGATGTTGCAACTGGCAGGGTTATTCTCAGCGATGGAACTCCTCTTGCGGGTGCCAATGTGATAGTAAAGAAAACAAAAGAAGGTACGAAGACAGATGCCAATGGAAACTACTCCCTTCCTGCTCCCAAAAATTCCGTCTTAGTAATTTCCTACGTGGGTTATGTGCCTGTTGAAGTTACTAATTCTGGAGAACCAATTTCTTCTACGCTTAAGACAATTAGTTCAGATTTGGGAGAAGTAGTAGTGGTAGGCTATGGCACTGCGAAAAAAGCGACGGTTACGGGAGCCATCACGTCGATCAAGGGTAAGGAGCTAACCCAATCTCCTGCGGCAAATCTGAGTAACAACCTTGCCGGGCGCTTACCGGGCTTGACTGTAGTAACGCGAAGCGGAGAACCTGGTAACGATGCATCCATTTTACGGATACGCGGGTTGAACAGTATCGGCAACAACAGTCCTTTGGTCATTGTTGATGGCATCGCCGGAAGAAACTTGGAACGTTTGGATCCAAATTCGATTGAAAGCCTAACCGTGCTCAAAGATGCATCAGCGGCCATCTATGGAGCTCAAGCGGCTAACGGCGTTATTTTAATAACAACCAAACGGGGCAGAACTGGTAAGCCAACGATCGTACTGAATATAAATTACGGCTGGAACCAGCCCACTCAGATTCCGCAAATGGCAAGCGCCTATGAATATGCGGTTATGTATAATGAGTATAACGCCTACAACAATCTTCCCCTTAAATATACAGATGAAGATCTCAGGCTGTTTCAGGATGGTTCAGATCCCTGGGGACATCCGAACACCGATTTTTTTGCTGAAACATTCAAGCCCTGGTCCAGTCAAAACTATAAAAACCTGACCGTCCGCGGTGGCTCTGAAAGTGTAAAGTACTTTTTTTCCGTGGGTTCCAGGTTCCAGGATGGGAACTTCAATAAGAGTGCAAGCAATTACAAGCAAACCGACTTCGTATCAAATATTGATACCCGGATTTCAAAGAATATCGATTTTTCGTTCGATATATTGGGAAGGTTGGAGGATCGGTCATCTCCTTCCAAAGGAGTCGCCTCGGTATACCGCGGCATATTCAGAGGCAATCCTACCTTGCCTGCGTATTGGCCCGACGGCAAGCCCGGCCCGGATATAGAAGCAGGAGATAATCCGGTTGTAACAAGTAGCGATTTGGCTGGATACAGCAACAATAAATCCTATGTTTTTCAAAGCAACCTGCGGTTGAACATTACCGTTCCAGGCGTGAAGGGATTAAAGCTTCAGGGAAATGCTTCTTATGATAAAACATTGGATTTTTCCAAGACATTCATCAAACCTGTTTATCTGTACACCTGGAATGGTCAGCCTGACCATGTCACCGTACCCGGCGTTCGTGGCGTTGCAGATCCCCGGCTGACGCAACGGTCGTCTGATTCTTACAGACAAACATTTAATTTCCTTGTTACCTACGAACGTCGGATTGGGGAAGAGCACACGTTTAAGATTTTATCCGGCACCGAAACACAAAAAGGTATGAATAGTTGGTTCAGCGCGTTCCGGAGGAACTTCCGTTCCAATCAGATAGATCAGTTGTTTGCAGGCGGTAATGACATTTTCAAAGATAACCTGGGAGGAGCGGGCCAGTTTGCAAGGGTTAATTATTTCGGACGTGCGAACTATGACTTTCGCGAAAAGTATTTATTGGAATTTGTGTGGCGTTATGATGGTTCCTATATTTTCTCTAAAGGCAAACAATATGGATTTTTTCCCGGAGTTTCAGCAGGCTGGAGAGTGTCGGAAGAGAAATTCTTTAAGGACAGGTTTGGGTGGATAAACAACTTCAAGTTGAGGGGCTCCTGGGGACGCACAGGTAATGACCGCATTGCAGAATTTCAATACTTAGCCACATTTGGCCTTTCAAATGCAAACTATGCGTTTGCAGGCCAGCCTCACCAGATTATGTACGAAACCAAAATCCCCAATCCGAACGTTACCTGGGAAGTGGCCAGCCAGGCCAATATAGGTTTCGATGCGGAATTATTCAATTCCAAATGGGCCCTGACTTTTGACTTCTTCAATAATGTACGTTCCAATATTCTTATAAAAAGAAATGCATCAGCTCCTGAATTTGCAGGGTTAACTCTTCCTCCTGAAAATATCGGCAAAGTGGGCAACAAAGGATTTGAAGCCGCGGTATCTTATTTCAGCAAGGCCAAATCCTTTGATTACACGGTTTCCGTTAACGGCGGGTATTCAAAAAACAAGGTGCTTTTTTGGGACGAAGAGCCAAATGTGCCGGAATGGCAGCGTGCTACCGGCAGACCGATTCCCTCTAATGCTTCCGATCCAAAAAGTGACTTATACTACGAGGCGATTGGCATTTTTGCAGATGAAAGAGCTATTGCCAACTACCCTCATGTGGATGGAGCGACTCCGGGCTCTGTTGTTTTTAAAGATGTAAATGAAGATGGCCTTATTGATGATCTGGATCGGATACGAAGCTTAAAAAACAATATTCCCACGTTCACGGGGGGTATCAGTATGTCCTTTCGTTTTAAGCAATTGGACTTTGTCCTTTTACTGCAAGGCGCTTTAGGCGGCCAGACCTATTTTGCTTATGAAGCCGGGCTCACTAACAATTATACGAAAGCTGATTATGATGGAAGATGGACCGTAGATAATGTAAATGCAACCAAATCCAGAGCTTATTCCTGGGGTACCGATTATTGGACAACAAGGCAAAGTACCTATAACTTGAGGAAAACGGATTATTTGCGGCTTAAGAACCTGGAACTGGGTTATACCTTCGCAGACGGCTTCCTTAAAAGGGGAGGGTTGGAAAACGTCCGCCTGTTTGTGAGTGGCGCTAATTTATTAACATGGGACAAATTCCCGGAATTAGATCCGGAAATAGAGCAAAACGGGCCTTTTGGATACAACTATTTTATCCAGCGCGTAGTCAATGCCGGATTATCTGTAAACTTTTAAATACTATTTATGTTTAAGCGCGTTAAATACCTTATACTCATTTCTGCTGTATGTTTTTTCCCCTCTTGTAAAAAGGACTTTTTAGATACGAAGCCCTTGGGCGAATTCAATGAGACAGATTTCTGGAGCAGCCCCGGCCTGGTAGAAACATTCGTCAATGGCATATACAAAGATGTGTATCGCTATCCGTTCTCTTGGTACCCCCTGAGTGTATTTTCCGGTGATGAATCTTTTTCGATGGGCGGGGGAACTGTGGTAGAATTTAATAAATCTGCCATAACCGCCGATAATATACCCGGCTTCTATGATGGCACGCAGAACTATATGCCCCATCTTCAAGGCCTTCAGTGGGGCGCGTTATACAAAGCCGTCCGCAAGACCAACCTTGTTTTTGAGAACATCAATCGGATCCCTGTTGAAACAAACCAGAAAACCATAGAACGGTTCAAAGGAGAAGCGTATTTCCTTCGGGCTAATTTGTATCATTTTCTTATTTCGCTCTATGGCGGCGTGCCTTTGATAACGAGGTCGTATAGCCTGAATGACAATTTTAATGTATCCCGTAATACCTATGAAGAATGCGTTGAATTTATCGTAAGCCAATTAGATTCCGCCGCTATGCACCTGCCTTTAAGTTATTCTGGCGCTACCGAAGGCAGAGCGACCAAAGGTGCTGCATTGGGCCTAAAGTCGAGGGTTTTGTTATATGCTGCCAGCGATCTGCATCATAAAATGGATCAATATGCACCCGGATATAGCAATCCTGAACTGTTAGGATATGTAAACGGATCGCAACGGGAGCGCTGGCAGCGCGCAAAAGATGCGGCAAAGGAAGTTATTAATTTAGGCATGTATTCTTTATACAAAGCGGATCCGGCACCAGGCGACTCAATTCCGAAGAACTTATCCGATTATTTTCTTTCCCGGTCTGCCACACCCGAAGACATGCTACTACAATACTTCAGTTCCCAGGCTCCCGGTGAATGGACGGAAAACATTCCAGCCGTGACGCATGCTCCCAACGGATTTCATGGATGGGGATGGGTGATACCAACAAGCAACCTGGTGGATGCTTTCGAATTTAAGGATGGAAGCAAATTCGATTGGAATAATCCGCAACATAAAAGTTCTCCTTATACAAACCGGGATGCCCGCTTTTACGCTACGATATTGTATGAAGGATCGGATTGGCGGCCGCGACCTACTGATGTTGCCGGTATAGATCCCTGGAATAAAATACAGACGGGTGATGTGTATGATGTATCGGGGAATGTTGTGGTACAAGGCGCAGATAATGGTTTAATTGATGCGTGGGGTCTTTTCTCCGGATATTTCTTACGGAAATTTTTGGATCCGGCAGTTGATTTCCTTGTTACAAATCAAGATGTACCGTTCAAGCAAATGCGCTATGCAGAAATTTTGATGAACTATGCTGAGGCATGCATCGAACTTGGAGAAGATGGTGAAGCCCAATCCTACATCAATAAAATCAGAACAAGAGCGGGCCAGCCTACAACATTAGCAACCGGAAACGAATTGAAAAGCCTTTACAGAAACGAACGAAGGGTTGAGTTCGCTTTTGAGGAGCAATACTTTTGGGATATTCGCAGATGGGTGGCCGGTCCTACGGCATACCACCCTATCAGCAGGGTTGTTATAAAATATGTAGCACCGGACGCCACCTCCTATCGTAAGCCTGATGGTAAAGTTTGGGGAAATCCTGAGTATTCGACGCAAGTGCTCGCTAAGTATAGTTGGAGCGATAAAGCCTATTTTCTGCCTATAAGGCGTTCGGAGCTAAACAGGAGCGCAAGCCTTATTCAAAATCCCGGATATTAAGATCACACAAATTTTACTCAAATGTATCAGCGCAAGCACATTGATTATCCTATTATACTACTGGTTTGCTTCTTTTACTTTGAAGTGGGTTTTATTGTATCCTTGACGGCGGTTTTGCTTCCTGAATTAATCATGGCTTTTTCTCTGCCCGGCGGCACGGCGGCTATGTTGCCTTTTGCCTATTACATTTCATTTGCCGTTTTCGCTTTGCCGGCGGGCATTGCAACGGACCGGTATTCCTATAAGAAATTATTAATCGTTTCTTTTTGTTCCGGTCTTTTGGGCGCCGTTTTATTTCTTGTGCGGCAAAACTTCTACGGGGTCGTTCTTACTTTATTCATCATAGGCTGTAGTCTCACCTTTGTTCAGGTGCTCTCGGTACCACTGCTCAGGCAGGCTTGCGGGCCAAAACGTTTGCCATTCTATTCCGCACTTACAATGCTGCTATACGGAGTTTGCGCCTTCGTCAGCCCCATTGTTAACAGTTATATGATTGAGTTACATTCCCGGCCAGTACAAGGCAGTGTTTTACAAAAGGTATTCCATTATATTATTGGTTCCGGCCATGAGTGGGCTGCAATATATCTGGTTGTATGCGTCATGTATTTTCTTACAATTTTGGTAGTGGTACGTTGCCGGTTTCCAAATAGTGCATTGATTGAAGAAGAAAGAATTAATACGTCCGCATTGAATTTTAAGTTGATCTGTGACAAAAAGCTTTTTGTTCTTTTTCTCGCCCTGGTAGCGTATTGCTGCTGTGAACAAGGCGTGTCAAACTGGTTAATTCGGTTTTTCCAGATTTACCATCCGGATATCCCGATACAATCTTCCTTAGTGTTGTCCTATTATTGGATTCTGCTTTCCGTTGGTTGCATTTTTGGAATGGTGTTGCTGAAAAAGTTTCATTTGCTAAGCGTACTTAAATTCTTCGTGGCCGGTGCTTTGGTGTCCATTGGTATTGCATTATATGCTTCAACCTATTGGTCAATTGCAGGTTTTTTGTTGACAGGTTTATTTCATTCCATTATGTGGCCCGTAATTATTTCCCTTGCTATAAACTTATACGACAAGAATCACGGTACAATTACAGGCTTGATGTTTATCGGTAGCATCGGTGGTGCGTTTGGGCCGATGATAATCGGACAGTTGGCTGACCTATGGGGCTTAAAACCGGCTTTTTCATTCCTTGGTGTATGCTACCTGTTTATTTTGTTGGTGTCCTTCGGTGATTATTCCATAAAAACGGCGAATTGTAATTCAGTCGTATTAAATTCCAAAAAGGAGGCTATATTATGAGGTATCGACTGGAAAACGTTTGTTCGTTGAATCTTATCTGTGGGGAAGGCCCTGTATGGGACACCGCAACGAATCAGTTATATTTTACCGACTGCATGGATTCCAAAATATTTTCTTTTTCACCGGAACAAGGTAGTTGTGCACTTTTGAAAGAAGACATGCAATCTGCTTCAATAACTTTGCATGAAAACGGCGGTTTTATGGTATGTGGTAAAGAGGGCTTCACGTATTTCAATCGGGAAAATGAAAGATGCGGTTTAGGTATAAGCAAGGAGGGTATTAGGGCTGACAACTTGAATGAAATTATTTCAGACGCCAAGGGAAGAGTATATGCCGGGCAAGATTCCTTTACTGACGGCAATCTGCTGTCAACCGGCTATTTATTTATGTTGGATTTATGCGGGACGATCCGTGTTGCAGACGAGGGCCTGCATCTCGCAAATGGTATGGGTTTTAGTCCAGAGGCCGACACCTTTTATCTTGTTGATTCCATTCAAAGAAAAATATTTAAATACAGTTACCGGCATTCAACTGGTGAATTGAGCGGAAAGGAGAGCCTTTACCAATTTGATAAAGACGACGGCCTTCCCGATGGTTTAGCTGTTGATAGCGAAGGGTTTCTTTGGGTTGCCCTGTTTCAGGGAAGCATGTTAATGCGTATTGACCCCGATGGGAAATTAAACCGTGTGGTGCGCCTCCCTTACACGCAACCTACTTCAATCGCTTTCGGCGGAAAAAACATGAATAAATTGTTTATAACATCCGCGTCTCTTCATTCGAAATCCGGTCTGGAGCCGGCAGGGTATGACGATGCTAAAGACAGAGGCGGAAGCCTCTATTGCCTGGAATTGGATATAACAGGGAAAGAGGAATATAAGGCTCGTGTAAATACAAAATGCAACGTATGAGGATCGGAATGGCCTTTGGCGAAGGATTAATTCCTCAGGGATCATTAAATGATGATAATCTACTTTACGCAAAACAATTAGGCGTTACGGACATTATCCTGCATTTGCCTGATGATAAGCTTCTTCCATCAACACAATATGGTTATTGGACTGTGGACGATTTATTGCGGGTTAAGGATTTTATAAATAGCTATGGTTTAAACCTGGCGGCAATAGAGAACTTTCCTCTCGATCATTGGTATGATGTTTTGTTAGACGGACCCGGAAAATTTAGACAAATTGAGAATATTAAGAGGACAATTACAAATATGGGTAAGGCCGGCATTATGATTATGGGCTACTATTTCAGTATTGCAGGAGTTTGGGGCAGGACGTATGGACAGTTCGCAAGGGGAAACGCTTTGTCAGATGGGTTTTCCGTGGAAGCAGGCATGGATCTAAACCAACCGATTCCACGCGGTGAGGTTTGGGGTATGAGTGTCCGTCCGAATGATTCGCAAGGGTATTCTGATTGCGCTGATCTTAACGAAATGTGGGGCAGGTTGGAGTTTTTCCTGAAAGAAATTGTTCCGGTAGCGGTTGATTCGCAGGTAAGAATGGCGGCTCATCCGGATGATCCTCCTGCGTCTGTTTTACGTCAAACAGCCAGGCTTATTACGCATCCCGACCATTTTGACCGTTTGTTAGACATAATACCCTCTTACTATAATGCATTGGAGTTTTGCCAGGGTACCATCTCATACATGGCCAAAGGTGATTTGTATGATTCTATAAAAAAATATGCCGCAAGAAATAGTATTGCATATGTGCACCTTAGAAATAATTGCGGCAGATACCCCGATTATTACGAAACATTCATTGATGACGGTGATTGGGATATTTTGAAATGCCTGAAGCTATATAAAGAGTTCGGATTTAATGGGGTTTTAATGCCAGACCATACCCCGGAAGTAGCATGTAATGCCCCCTTCCACGCAGGTTTTGCCCATGCAATAGGTTTCATCAAAGCAGGATTACTTTCAATATAAATCATGGAAATAGCATTCAATAATAAGACTGTACTGATAACCGGCGGATCCAACGGGATTGGCGCCGCTGCGGCAAGATTGTATATCGAATCTGGAGCACGTGTCATCATACTTGATATAGATCATATAGGAGAGCAGATTGCTTCGAGATACAGTGATTCCTGCCGATTCATCAAGTGTGACCTTTCAGATGCAAAAGAGGTAGAAAAGGCGATTTTGGAAATCGGATTTAGCGAGGGCATAGATATCCTTGTGAATAATGCGG
>JBBRCW010000201.1:0-12728 GCA_038204535.1 Chitinophagales bacterium
TATCAATAATATTGAATTTATAAAGTTTTGTATCGTCATTCTTAACACCCTGGGTTGTTGGAAAGTTCCAAAAACAAGTAGTGGCAGCCGAAGTAATGGTAATACCTCTTTCCTGCTCTTGTGCCATCCAGTCCATAGTTGCGGCACCATCGTGCACTTCACCAATCTTGTGGTTAACACCTGTATAATACAGAATGCGCTCTGTAGTCGTCGTTTTACCCGCATCAATGTGCGCGGCAATACCGAAGTTTCTTTGATACCTTAAGTCCGCCATGACCTTTTATTTGTTATTGTTTATGACTAATTCATTTCTTTGGCAACAAACTTTGGAACGTTAATATAACGTCGTTGTGTCACTCACTTTTACTGTAAACCTTTAATCAGCTTTTTCTGCCGACAAGGGTAGGGTTACAATTTCGAGGCGCAAAGGTAACTAATTCATCCAAATAAAAATGGCACTGGTCGTTAATAAATGAAGAAAGTTCAGCCCTTTTACAACAGCTTCGAGTAAAATAGTAAATTCACCAAAACAAATATTTTATGGGCTTAGTATACGCGGAAATCGAAATAATTAATGGCGATGATCTGGCTTTGGTCAGAAAAAATATTATAGACATTGATGAAGTAAAAAGAATGTGGGTGACTGCATTGGTAGATACAGGTTCCTATATGTTGTCCATCAACGAAAATATCCAGGAACAACTACAACTTCCCGTTGTTGAAAAAAGGAAAGCCCAAATGGCAAACGGACACATAGTTGAATGCGATGTAGTTGGACCAGTTGAATTACGTTTTAAAAATCGGGCGACTACCTGTAGAGCAATGGTCTTGCCTGGCGACTCAGAAGTGCTCTTAGGTGCCATTCCACTAGAAGATATGGATGTTTTGATTCACCCGCTTAGGCAAGAGCTGATAGTAAACCCTGACCACCCATATTTTGCGCAAATGAAAATGAAATGATGGTCAACTTGCTACACATAAAAAAATCCCCTTCAATTATTACCGAAGGGGATTTTTATTACCAATTATTTAGGGAAAATTAATGTACCGCCATATTCATGTCTAATTCCACTTCCTTGGTTCGGTGCGAATTTTTTTGCCATAAGAAAAAGATAATAAACAACACCACCAGAATGGCGGGAAACGCAATCATCTTTTGAAGAGTCGCCTGTCCGGCAGCTAACTCAAGTGCTTCTCCTGTAAGTCCTTGTGCCATATTGGATGCACGTGACTGATCGATCCACCCACCAATAATAGGTTGAAAAATTGAGGTTGAAAACATACCCACACCCCCGATAATTGACATACCTAAAGCACTGCTTCGTGGTACACGCTGTGCAACCGAACCTACCATTACCGGCCAGAAATAACAAACCCCTAAGGCAAAAATAACTGCAGCAACATAAGCCATCGGACCTGTAACAGTGCTAAACATATATATTCCGATTGTAGCTAAAACCGAAGACATTAGCAATACACCTGTTTGGCCAAGCGTACCAACAATAGGACCGGCAAAAAATCTTCCCACTGCCATTAAACCAGTAGTTAGTGCCAAAATGATCATGGCATCGGCGCCACTGCTGCTTAAAATAACATTTACCCATTGGTTAGGGCCAAACTCGGTGATGGCCGTGAGCGCCATACATACAAACAAGAAAATATAAACGGGGCTAAGCATCGCCTTAAAGTTCCCGGCAAGTGAGGAAGCTCCCTCCACCTGTGGCTTTGGAAATGTTTTGCCAAAAAATAAAATGGCATAGGTGACAGTAGGTATCATAATGATCCACATTTGGGCCTGCCAGGGCAAACCAAAATCGGTCATAAACTTTGATACCAGCGCCCCCAGAAATATACCGCCCGGAAACCACATGTGAAACCTGTTTAGCATTTTGTTCATCTTAACACCCGAGTACATATCGGCGATCATCGGATTACAGGCAGCTTCGGTGCACCCATTACCAAAACCAATAAATAGCGTTGAAATAAGCAAACTGGCATAACCGCCTGCATAAATGGTTAGTATAATGCCTAAAGTATGGGCCACAAAAGCAACCCTCATAATGTTACGCGGACCAAAAGAATGGTAAACCAATCCTCCTATAATCATAGAAATAGGGAATCCCAGGAACCACATGGAATTAATAAAACCAAGCTGCTCTGCAGAAAGTCCGAACTGGTCTCCTAATTGAGGAAGTATGCCAGCCCTGATTGAAAATGAAAAGGCGGTTGTAATGAGGGCGAAGCAGCTACCATTAAATAGCGCACTTTTATTTACGTTCTCGTTCATTAAATTAAATTTTTAATGTTTATGTTAGAATTAAGGTTTGAAAAGATGGGGTGCATACTATTAATTAAGGTCATTTTTATACAACGATTAATTTATAGAATTTAAGGAATGCACTACTGTTGAAGATGCCTGCAAAGTGATTGAATGATGATGTTTAAAAGACATTCTAAAAGTTGGCAGCAGCATTTTCATGTAGCAAAAATTTATGATCAGCAATTTATTGGTGAAAGTTAATTTTTTATTTTTCTTAATCAACAAAATCATGAATTAAATTATTAGAAATGTTAAATAAACAATTGTTTTTTTAGTGCAACCAATAGTATGTGAGATTAGTTAACAAAAATCTGACTTTGTCGAAGGAAATATGCCGAACAAGTGTAAGACCACCGCCGTGGCTGAGCAGGCGCAACCAAAGAAAAAATAAGGATGAAATTCCTGGCTCCAAACAACCAAATCACGGGAATTATCATAAGAAGCAGTTATTAAAACTTAGGCAATAAAAAAATCTCCACTTTTTGAGTGGAGATTTTTTTATACTATTTCCTGGTTACTAAATGTTAGTAGCCTGAATTTTGGGCAAGTGTGTTACCGGCAATCTTCGCGATCTCAATAATTCTGTTTGGAATTGGGTAATATTCATTTTTACCTGGAGTAAAGCCACCGGAGCCCTTAAGATAAGTTCTTCTATCTTTTTCAACTGTTTGGTAAGCATTTAAAGTTGGAGCTGCAATTCCCCACCTTACTAAATCGAAAAAGCGGTGTCCTTCCATTGCCAATTCTAACCTTCTTTCAAACCTAACAGCCCTACGAGCCTCCGCCTGGCTAGCGAAAGGAACAAGGTAAGGTTTGATTTGATAATTAGCTTGAGCAGTTTGAACCATGCTTCCTGGATTTGCAGCCCTGTTACGTACACGATTGATGTAATTTTGGGCAGTAACCAATGATCCAACTTCGATTTCAGCTTCTGCAGCCATTAACAACACATCGGCAAAGCGGATGAGGTTGTAGTTTTTTGCAGTTTGTCTGAAGTTATTGATGTTGGTAAAACCACCTAAGTCAGCTTGTTTTGTAACGTGCTTTTTAGGACTAAACGGACCAGCATATGCCTGGTCGCGGATCCAGCTACGTCCAGGGTGAACACCATAATCATAATATGTAATACCTCTTCTGCCAACAGACCAATCTAAACGAGGATCTAAAGGAGTAGTTACATCGTTAGTGAACGGATCGTTCGAAGTGATGCCTTCATCATTTTTAAGATTGGTATTGTTGTACGAATCATCTAAAAATGGTAAGCCGCTTGCATCGGTTTTATAGGCATTAACCAGGTTTTGAGATGGTTGGTAAAATCCGCAGCATCCCCAAACACCACCATAAGGATAGGCTAACTCGTACGAAGTTTCGGCTGATGCAGTAACAGTTCCGCTGGCCTGAGTTTGTTGAGAAAAAACGGCTTCTGCACTATTTTCAAATGCCACATCAAAGTTTTTCCAGTATTCAGGCTGAAGGTCGTAAGGTTTGTTATTTGACGTAACCCCCTGCGTTATAACAACATCATAAATGCCTTTTGCCTCGGCAAATTTCTTTTCGTACATTAATACTTTAGCAAGATAGGCGCCTGCTGCCCACTTGTTTGCCTTGCCCACCAATGGCTGCGTTGCTGGGAGATTATCATACGCCGCTTTAAAATCAGCTTCTATTAACGGAAGTATTTCGGCGCTGTTGTCGTATTTGGTAGTGGCTTCGGTAATAAAAGGCACCTTGTTCCACATACGCCTTGCTTCAAAATGGAAATGACCTCTAAGAAATCTTGCCTGCGCAATGTAGTCCTTCTTTTCATCTGCAGTGAGTTCAGTAACCAGTCCTGCAAATTTTATAATGTCATTGGCACGTGCCACGCCCTCATAAATGGATAACCATTTGTAATTGAAGTAGGTGTTGGCGGCCTGGCTGTTCCACAATTCTATTTCAGTCATCTGCGGTTGGTCACCAGCATCAGTACCTTTGTAAGCATCGTCAGAGGCAACATCACCATACACCCAGTTAGTGGCGCCAACCATCCAGCCAGATGCACCGGCTATACCTTGGCCATCAATCATACCATATGCTCCAACCAATAATGCCTCAACTCCTTTTTTGTTTGAAATTTGATCACTAGAATACCTTCCAAAAGGTAGAGGTTCGAGAAATGATTTTTTACAGGAGTTAAGCCCGATAAGTGAGAGGGCAGACACTCCAGCAATTAAAATATATTTTTGCCTTTTCATAATTATCTTTTAATATTTATAATTTTTCTATTCACTAAAATCCAACGTTTAAACCAAAAATAATTGCTTTGGTAGTAGGATAATTACCCACGTCAACTCCCAGGTTTCTGTCAGCAAAACGCCTGGTATAATCGTTTCTACCTGTGTTGTTTGTAGTAATCTCGGGATCTAAACCTGTGTATTTTGTAATGGTAAATAGGTTTTGTGCCTGAACGTAAACTCTTATCCGGTCGATACCCAACCTTTCAATTACATTTCTAGGTAAGGTATATCCTAAGCTAAGGTTACGCATTCTTAAATATCCACCTGGCTCAATGTAGTAGTCAACTGGCAATGTACCACTGGTAGCATCGTTGCTGGTTAACATTGGCAATAAAGCATTTTTATTTGTAGGAGTGTAGCTATCATACAATACCCTGCGTGTTCTACCACCCTGAAAGGTGTTAAAGTCCGTCCAGTAACGTGTATAGTTAGCAATTTGACCGCCTTTTTTCCAATAAAGAAATCCTGACAAATCAAACCCTTTGTAGGCAAAGTTTAAGTTTAAGCCCATAATAAAATCAGGGTGAGGACTACCCATGAAAGTTCTGTCATCTGGAGTGATACGGCCATCTGGCTTACCATCCGGACCTGATAAATCTCTGTATTTCCAACCACCGATAAATTTACCTTTCTGGTCAAGAGATGCTAATTCTGTTGCATCATCAAAGAAACCATCAATTAAATAACCAAAGAAACTTGATAAGGGACGACCAGTGACTGAACGGTTAAATGGATCGATCCTGGTTCTGTCACCATCAAAAAAAGGATCAGCTAACTTACCAACCCTGTTTTTGTAAAGAGAGAAAGTTGTGCTTATATCATACCTTAATTCTCTACCGGCAGTTCCGCGATATGATAATGCAAGGTCAATACCCTTATTATTCATATTTCCGATATTGATGGGTTGGTTATCAATTCTACCACCATATAAGCTGGCATCTAACTGCTTTTCAAATAACAAGTCAGTTGTTTCACGATTGTATAAATCTAATGTAATGCCTAATTTATTATTGAATAAAGTCGCATCGAACCCTAAAGTTGCTGTAGCAGTTTGCTCCCATTTAATATCTGGATTACCAATTGTTTGGTGGCGTACACCTGGTGTGAAACTTGTGTTGCTACCGTTGATGGGATAAGATGCGTCGTTGTTAATAGTGAAGAAGCTTAAGAAAGCAAGTCCGCTGATGTTATCGTTACCCAAAACACCGTATCCAAAACGGATTTTAAGGTCGTTGATGGCCTTAACATTTTTCAGGAACGGCTCATCAGATATCCTCCAACCTAAACTGAAGGCCGGGAAATTACCAAACTTGTTTTTAGGACCAAACGCATCAGAAGAACCATCTCTTCTCATTGAACCACTTACTAAATATTTATCTTTAAATGAGTAGTTAACCTGTGCAATAAGTGGAGAATATTTCCTGTTTCTAAATTGACTGCTTGAACCAAATGGAGTAAGCGCCAGTGAAGAACCTACGTTTTGAAAAATTGGGTCAATATTAAAATAGTCAGATGCAGAAGCATTTATGTTTCTACCCTGGCTCTGAACAACCTCAGTACCTAACAATGCTTTTACTTCATGAATGTCTTTGAACGACTTTTTGAAATTTAAAGTATTGTACCAGGTTGCCTGGTAGCCATAACCCTGGGCCTCGTTAAAGTTGGCTAAGTTATTTCTGCCTTCAGCATTTTCCCAAACAGGTTTTACAAAAACATAACTGCTGGTGTTGCCGAAATCCATACCGAAATTGCTACGGAAGGTGAAATATTTCAAGAAATCAACTTCTGCAAAAATACTTCCTATTATACCAACTCTTTTTTCACGAGCATCTTTCCTTCTATCTAAGTTAGAATAAGGACTTGCTGAGTTACCTAAGTTAGCACCACGAGTACCAGCATAGTTTCCGGCGATATCAAATACCGAAACAATGGGTTGCTGACGATAAGAGAATGCGATAGGGTTTCCTTCATCCTGGTTATTAAAACCTTGAACGCCGGACCTGTTTGTAAAGTTTATTTGTAAATTTTCACCTACTCTTATTTTATCCTTAATGGTGAAACTGGTATTAGAACGGATTGCATAACGTTGATAACGGGTTGTGTAAACAACACCTTTCTGATCGAAATAGTCTAAACCAAATAAATAATTTGCGTTTTCAGTTCCGCCGGAAGCATTAACCTGGTGATTCATTTGGGGAGCATCCTGAAGAATAGCGCCTAACCAGTCAGTTCCTTGTTGATTGGCTCTAACAATTTGGTAAGTTCCAGGTCCGTTAACATCAAAAATGTTTAATTTATATTTGGAAGGATCGGCAGCAGGATCGCCTTCGGCAATACCACCACTTTTACCACCGGGCTGGCCACCCCCGGCATAAATGTAAGCTGGGATAATAGGAACAGGGCTGCTACCGGTAGGACCCGCATACTGACCATGTTTAAAATTACCATTAGCATCAAGGTTGCCTGAATTTTTTGCTAATAAGAAAAGGTAATCACCATATTCCTTCGTGTTTAACAAATCCAAACGCTTGGTAAATGTTTGTTTACCATAATAGCTTTCGTAAGTTATTCTTGGTTTTCCAATTTTACCCTTTTTTGTTGTAATGATGATTACACCACCTGCAGCCGCAGAACCGTAAATAGAAGCAGCAGAAGCATCTTTCAATACCTGCATACTTTCAATATCGTTGGGGTTTAATTCGGTAATTGATCCTACTCGGGCACCATCAACAACGTACAAAGGTTCGTTGTTTCCAAAAGTGCTATAACCGTGAATACGCACGTTAGCTCCAGCACCAGGAACTCCTGAAGTACCAACAGTAACTCCTGCAGCTCTACCTTGTAATAGATTTTGAACGTTAGATCCAGGATTAGCAACCAGATCTTTAACATTAACTACTGCAACTGACCCGGTAATATCCTTTTTTGCCTGCGAAGTATAACCGGTAACTACGATTTCAGTTAGTGCCGCATTAGCGGGTTTTAGCGAAATATTTATCATTCCATCGCCCCGAACGGAATAGTCTGCACTTTCAAAACCAACATTGGTAATAAGTAAATTCGGCTTGTCTCCCGGTGCCCTAAGTGTAAAATTACCTGTAGCATCTGTCTGCGTTGCAACGGCAGTTCCTTTAACGGCAATGGTTGCCCCCACAATTGGATCATTATTTGGTCCCGTCACTTTTCCGGTCACGGTCCGCTGGGCAAAAAGTAAAGTGTTAAAAAAGAGAAGACACACAGTAAATAGTATACTGTGGACAGTAGTTTTTTTCAGCATAGCAATTAATTATTAGTTTAAAAAGTTAAATCTAACTTTAACTTTTAGTTATTTACAAGTTTTTCTAAGATTAAATTTTCATTAAAACCAAATCGCATCGGTAAATCTCCTCTGAAATAGGCCACTAGTCAATTGTTTAGGTTCCCTAAATTGGCCTTTATTAGAAAATTTTGGTCATACAACCTTTAGGAAAATAGCCTAAAACAAAAAACCATCCTTTTCAAGATGGTTAAAAAAAAATTAGGTAGGAATTTATATCTTAAAGTGCGAGAAGGCTTTATTTGCCTCTGCCATGCGGTGCGTATCTTCTTTCTTTTTAAAAGCTCCACCTTCACCTTTGCTGGCTGCAACTATTTCAGCGGCCAATTTTTCCGCCATGCTTCGGCCATTTCTGTCGCGGCTAAACATCTTGCCGTAATAAAAAAGCTTCTGTTACGCCAAACCTTTTTAAAAGTGATTGGCGGCAACAGAAGCCGATTATTCAAAACCAATGCTTATGGATTAGCAGTGATTTTATTATCCATTTAATAAATTATTTTATATTGCTTTTATTTAATAGCCAGGATTTTGGTTCTTAAGATTTGGGTTATTTAGCATTTCCTGTACGCCAAGCGGCATTAGCAAATGTTTGCTTTGCAAGGGCTGATTTGAGCTTTTATTGATATGGCCCACAAAATTATCAAAGCCATTTGTAGCTTCATTGTATACTTTTCTTAAACGCACCATATCAAACCAGGTAATGCCTTCGTACGATAACTCATGCCATCTTTCTCTCCAAATGGCTTCTCTGAATGTGGCCTGGTTATAGGTGGCAAATGCCGGGGTAGCAAGTTTTGCCCGGTCCCTAATCCTTTTAAATGCGTCATATGCATCCTGAACCGGACCACCTACTTCATTTTGAGCTTCTGCATAAATCAATAAAACCTCGGCATAACGTATTTGTGGTACGTTAAGGTCGTTTCTTCTGGAACCTGCAACACCCGGACCCCCATTTGCCGTGATGTTGAAGTGTTTAAATACATAAGGTGCGCCTAAGCTAAAAGGTGCGCCGGATCCGTTGGTATAGTAGGTGGTATAAAAGTAACCCTCCTGGTCTTTTGCTCTAAGATCCCCACTTTCATACGAGTTGTAAAAGAAGGAAGTGGGAACGGAACTACCAGTTCCACCCTGTCCATTATATGTTACTGCTTTAAAGTTGGGATAATAGTTATCCATTGGGTTAGAGGCAACATCAGCATTATACTGAATTTCAAAAAGGTGTTCAAGTTTGTTGTTTTGAGCAACACTATGAACTTCATAATAGGTATTGAAAAGATTAATAACGCCGGGATTAGCATTGGCATAAGTAATTACTTCTTTTGCTTTATCAGCTGCTAATTTGTAATAGGCCGCTCCTTTGTTAAGGGGCTGACCTGCCATTGTAAGGTAAATCCTCGACAATTGTGCCTTAACTGCCGCTAAAGAAACACGGCCTGTTGCATCCATCCATGGTAAACCACCGGCTTCTGCAGCTAGTAAATCGTCTACAATCAACTTGTACACTTCCTCCTGTGGTGCCCTTGGAGGAAAGAAATTTTCTGAGTTTGCAGTTTGTGGTTTAGTTACCACGGGTACATCTCCCCAAAGCCTTACAGCATAAAAATAAGCCCAGGCACGTAGAAATTGTGCTTCGGCCAGTTTGCGCTTTTTTAATGCTTCATCCATTGGCGTAATCGCAGGAATTTTATCAAGTGCAAGATTCGCATTTGCGATTACACGGTAAAGCCCATTCCACCAGTTAACAATATGACCTGTATTACCATCCCACGACAACGAGTAAAGGTTATTAAGGTCCGAGTTCTGGGCGGTTTCAGTTGTGGAAGTACCGGTTGGAGCCTCCAGCAATTGCCAGTTTGCTGAAAATATACCTGCCCCGCTACCATAGAAACGGGTGTCAGCATAAATGGCGGCTACGGCAGCTTCCGCATGTTCCGGAATAGTATAAAAACTTTCCGGAGTTAAGTTTGAGGGATCTTTTTCTTCAAGAAATTTGTTACATCCTGATCCCAGAAATAACGAGCTAAAGAAAAGCAGTTTGCCTGCGTTTTTTAATATATTAAATTTCATTACGAACTTCTTTTAAGTAAAATAAATAAGACTAAAAACTAACATTAAGGCCTAACATAAATGTTGTTGATTTAGGATAGCTATGCCAAAACATGCCCTGAGAAAAAACGTTGTTACCATCGCCGGCATATCCGCCAGTTGGGGTAGATTCAGGGTCGCCATTAAGTTCTTTGCTATGAATTAAGAATAGGTTTTGTGCCGAAGCATAAATTCTAAATCTTTCCAGTTTTAATTTTTTGGCTGTAGTTGGTGAGAATGTATATCCCAATAAAAGGTTCCTGCCGCGGATAAATGAGCCATCTTTAATCCAACGTGTATCTACGTTTGTAACATAGCCCGCTCTTGTATCACGTATTTCGGCGATCATGGTATTTTGATTTTGCGGAGTCCATGCATTTAATACTGTTGCATAACTATTAGCAAGTGATACCCTGTCTTCGCTAGAGTGCGAGGTCATATCCAAAATATCGTTTCCTGTGGAATATTGAAGTTCAACAGTAAGATCAACATTCTTGTATCTGAAAGTATACAGAAACGCTCCCCATGCTTTAGGACTACCGTTTCCAATGATCATCCTGTCTTTATCATTGATGATATAATCTCCGTTTACATCAAGATATTTAATATCTCCAGGTACGATTGTTTGGTTATTACGATAACTTACGAATTTTGCAGCCTCTGCTCTTTCAGATTCATTCCATGTTCCCAAACGCACCAATCCCCAGAAAGAACCAGCAGCCTCTCCAATGCGGATAATGTTGGTTGGATTGGTAAAATTAGGTCCACCAATTCCAAAAATATCAGACGGAGTAGCCAACGTAAGTACTTTATTTCTATTCATTGAAATGTTGAAAGTGGAATTCCAGGAAAAATTCTCGCTTTGTATGGCTACCGCATTTATTGCAAGTTCTACCCCTTTGTTCTGCATTGAACCAATATTTTTTCTAATGGTTGCATATCCGCTTGTACGTGGCACAGGCGCATCCAAAAGCATGTCGGTGGTTTTGCGATAATAAAAGTCTGCCTCAAGCGAAATCCGGTTGTTGAACAATCCCAGCTCTACACCCGCATCGAATTGGCCTGTCTTTTCCCACTTTAAATCGGGGTTAGCCAGCCTGTTTATGCCGGTTCCACCTACTTTGGCGCCATTTAGAATTGCCGAGTAGTTTGAACTTAACAGCGATAATGAAGAGTAGGAAGGTATTTCAGAGTTGCCTGTAATACCAAAGCTGGTGCGTAGTTTCAAGTTAGAAATTACGGAATTACCTCTTAAGAAGTCTTCTTCAGAAACTTTCCAGGCTAAAGCTGCAGATGGAAACAATGAATATTTATTGTTGGCTCCAAACCTGGAGTTACCATCTACACGTCCTGTGATAGTTAATAGATATTTATCTTTCAGACCATAATTGATCCTTCCGAAATAGGAATTGAATGCAAATCTTGAACGATTAGATCTATATGACGGACCAGTACTTCCGGCTCCAAGATTGTTATACTGAAAATAGTCGCTTGAAAAACCACTAATACTTGCACCTTCACTAAAAAGATTGGTTTCCTGCCATGATATTCCCAATAGCGCGTTGATGGAATGAATTTCCTTAAATCGCTTATTGTAGGTCAGGTAATTTTCCAGTGACCAAAAGCTTTCGCGCCTGTTGTCTGCACTTGCATTACCTGATCCTCCAATATTTAGTGTTCGCGTAACAGATACGTTTGTTCCTTGAGTAAGCACATTGTAACCTAAAACTGTACGCATTTCAAGTGATGGAGCCAGGTCCATATTTAAATAAACGCTTCCCAAACTGGTTTGTGTATTTAAAACATATCGGGTATTCGACAATCTATGAACTGAACTCATAGAACCCTCTGCATTTGGATAGTCTCTGTTGTTGGCAAATGTACCATCAGCATACTTTACAGGCAAAAAAGGAAAATCTTCAACTATCTGCCTGGGAACAGCGTCACTCTGATCAACTATGTTTTCTTCCTGGTTGGTATAGCTCATTGTACCTCCAATTTTCATCCATTTTTTTATTTGGCTGTCAAAAGAAAACCTGCCGGAATATCTTTTAAGATAAGAATTTATCAGAAGCCCCTGGTCATCTCTATATCCAAGCGAAATTGAATAGGTGGTATTTTCATTGCCACCTAAAAACCCTACCTGGTGGTTTTGTGAAAGTTTATGTTGAGTTGCTTCCTTCAACCAGTTTGTTTCAAATAAGGGATTGCCACTGGCATCAAAAACACGTGGATCTTTTCTTGCCAGCGCCGGATTTCTGCCAATGTATTTACCCGCAG
Organism: Chitinophagales bacterium; assembly: GCA_038204535.1. Taxonomy (GTDB): domain Bacteria; phylum Bacteroidota; class Bacteroidia; order Chitinophagales; family Chitinophagaceae; genus Segetibacter. Next base: position 12,278 of record JBBRCW010000201.1, read on the forward strand.
CCCATCCTGCAGGATCATACTTTTCCATATTCTTATATGCAAGATCCTCAACGGCTAAAAATTCTTTGGCATTTAGAACTTTAGTGAAATTGGGTCCTACTTTCGGAACGCTAAAATCTGCATCGTAGGTTACCCTGCCTTCACCTGATTTACCACGTTTGGTAGTTATAAGGATTACACCGTTTGCACCTCTTGCTCCATATATTGCCGTAGAGGAAGCATCTTTTAAAACTTCAACGGCAATAATATCGTTTGGGTTAATATAGTCTATAGCCTGGCTTGCCTGTGTTTGATTGGTAATTGGCAGCATAACCCCATCAATAACATACAATGGATTATTGGAGGAATTAATGGAACTAAATCCGCGAATTCTGATATTGGTACGACCACCTGGCCTTCCAGAGTTTGAATTTACCTGAACACCGGAAATTCTGCCCGCCAATGACTGGTT
>JBBRCW010000202.1:0-12704 GCA_038204535.1 Chitinophagales bacterium
AAAGATGACTGTTAATTGAAGTGTGCTTTTTATTGATCTATTTGACGAAAAATAAAAAATTATAGAATAGAGCATCACGATATAAAAAAAATTTCTCAACCGGTGCAACGTATTCTCATCATTGAAGAGTGCGACGCAACGATGATGCTCAACGCTCAACAGTTGGTAACCAAAAAAATTTAATTGCCTGCCTCCTTATTTTTTCATCAGACTTGAGTAGATGTGATCTGTAATTAGTGAGTAGCGAAATGTGAGTGCGTGGGAATTATAGAAATGCATTGAATACTTACCTTATAATTGTCAACGTTCTACCAAAGCTTTCAAGATCATTTTTGCACAGCCGCCTATGCCAGCGATGGTAATCGGGTGTATAGTAAAATTGTCTCCCGGGGTCGCGTTATGATATTTTACCGAAACCATGTTTTGCCGCTCAGTAGTGCGGGGCTTTTTTTTATTTATGCAGAAAGGGATGCGTTTTAAAATTGTGGCATGTGGAATCCTACTGCCGACATCTGCTGACGCTACAGTTGTAGGTCATAACTTGTCCCGTTCACGGCAAGGCCATGCAACGGATTGGCTGCGGGAAACAGTCGAGTAGGCAAGGGCATTTCAGCCCAAGCCCCTCACAGAACCGGGCTTGAGACTCTCACCCCAAACAGCCTGCCCCGCCGTATGCGTATTGGCGTCAACTTAAGACTTCGGCATTTTTGGTTAAACTGTTACCGGGCAATGGTTTGGGGCGAAAAGATTGCTTACGATTAATGGGAACTGATAAATGACAAATTATGCGGAAAGGCCGCCATAAAAAGATGCGGTACAAGGGAGCCCTGCCGCAGCGCATAGGCGTCAACTTAATTTGTTTTTTTGGATCGAATTGCAGGTTTTTATTCTGCTCCGGCCTGGATGAACATATATTTAGTCAGGCCCGCCCGGCTGACGCCCAGCCAGAATGCCTTCGTCGAGCTGGCCGTTCGGACAGGTACTAATTTAGTTCCGATTTTCCGGAACTCATTTATTGTGCTTATTTCTATGCAGTGAATAGTTCCATTACACCATTCGTTCCTATGGAACGACAATACATAATTCTAAATTTTTTCTACCAACCATATGTTCCCATGGAACATGAAGGACCATCACAATTTTCACCATCAATCTTTGATTGCCAACGCTCAACTACAGTTTAGGTTCATTTTTAAAGTGGGAAGAGAAAGGCCGAACCGTCCCATAGGGACGACTGGTGGGTAGAATGTATCACCTGCGAATTGTTGATAGCGTTCCAGCGGAACGCCTCGTGCCTAAACAAGAACGCCTATCGTTTTTCGCACCGTTCAATCCGGTAGAAAATAAGAAATTATTACAAAGATTTCTGGTAATCTTTCACGTTCAATGTTTTACAGTCAGCATTCAATCTGCAATATCATCTATACAAATTTTGCATGTAGGTAGATTAATATTAAGGGTTCATCTCATTTAATGCATCCGGCATTTTACACTTGTTAGTTTAGTGTTGTAAATATTTCATTACAAAAAATTTGATTGATATGCCCAGGATCATCATGCTAACCCTATCGCTGCTTTTTGCATTTTTAGTTACAAACGTCATTAGCGCGCAAAACATTACCAGTTATTTTGAAAGTGAAAGATTGACGCAGATACTAAACAAGGTTCACGCGCTTCAAACTGGCAAGGTGGGAGCAATAGTAGATCAATTTGACACAAGCAAAAACTGGAACTGGATACTTGAAGAAGGTTCGCTACCCGAAAACACAAATGCACTTACGCAATTGTCAACTAAAGGAGCTTACACCATTATCGACATGGAAAAACTAAAGTATGCCACTGAACTTTCTCTTGCCCGAACCATCATTCACGAAATGGTGCATGCCCATTTGTTGCTCTCCTTCATTTACAACAACGTAAACGCTTCTCTTGAGTACCCCGGCATTGTGCGGGAGTGGGCAGCCACACCTACGCCAGACTATAACACCATACAGCACCAGGAAATGGCTGAAAGCTTTGTTAATGACATTGCCCTGGCATTGAAAAAATATAATTATTATGAAAATCGTTTTAGCGACAATAGTGTTTATATAGACCTGGCATGGGGCGGCCTTGACTTTGAAAATAGTGTATCACTAAACGATTATGACCGTAAACGTATTCAAATCACGCTTACAAAAGCCCAACTGAATGTCTATGAGAAGGCTGGAATAATAACTGCTTTTCAGTAATTGCAAAAAGGGTATCCCCTAAAAATATACCCCCAACCGTAACGATGGCGTCACCCCTTTAAAAAAGTTATTGAAATAGATGGCAGGTTCCAATTTTACCTTGCCACCCAATAACGAAAGTCTGCCACCGCTTAATCGAAAAGTATTTTTCTGAAAATATTCCCCCTCTCTTTTAATAAGATAGCCCAAAGAAACCACGCTTAAAAAGGGAGGGCGCTTTGTGAGATCGCTGTCCTTTACCTTGTGTCGTCCGAAAGTGAGTGTTAAAAAATCGTTGCGAAAGGTTTGCAAATTTCCCTGGCTGTTTTTAGCAAAAATAAAATGAGGCTCCCAAAACAAACCTACCTGCTTTTTATAGAAGCTGTTGGCAAAAGTTACAGCAGCGCCCAGGCTAAACGATGGCACAAAATAACTCTTGTAGTTTTCGATATTGGCAGCCACGTTTAATTCTAAAAAGTCGCCGCCGCTTACATAACCTTTGGGAACTTTCGAACTGATGGATTTGTCGTCTAACAAATGCATATCGCCATCAGCCTGAGATTCCCAACCACCAGTGTTTCGTTGTATGGTCGCAAGTTTTTCATTAAGCCCGCCATCCAGGTAAAAGGGAATATCTTTCATATTATTCACCAAAAATTGAAGGCGATAATAGTGGACCGGCGCGGGGTCGGTAGCATTCCGTTTGCCGTTGTGGGCGATCATGCCTATATAGTTAATGGTATCCTGCTCAATTTTTAGGGAGGCAACATCGCCGTTCAGTACCAGGTACGATGCGCCATCGGGTTTTATTTGTTTAATGCGTATCTTTTTTAACCCGTTGGTGTCAACCAGGTAGTCGATCCTCTTCGCGGTTAATTCATCGGCCAGTGAATCTTTAAATGGTTGCAAATCGTGCAGCAGCAGGGTAAAAAGGCTGTCGATGTTTTTGATATAACTGAGGTCTGTTCGTTCTTCCAATACTATGTTCATTTTATTGCCCTTATCGAGTGCGATGGTGTAACGCAGCTTCGGATGTTGAGGCTGGTCAAAAACATTTCCGGTTGATGTTGACTGGGCAAATGCCTGCCCACTGATGCTTATTGCAAGCATCAACAAATACATTGTTGTCTTCATGTTACTTTAGTTTTGAGTGGAAAGCCTGATTGATACAATGCTTTGTGCAGCATTTTCGACAGGCATTTCCGGGTAATACCTTTTAGTGTTGAATTTTATAGGGAGCGACTGATTTTCGATACGTGCATATCTTGATGGCCCGGCAGGTTTAGAAAGTTCATTAATGTGAACCACCCTGTAGCTGGGTTTAACGATAGTGGTGGTGGCAATGGCAGGCGCAACGGTGTCTTTATTAGGTAATGTCGGCGGCACTGTTAGCAGATCATCATTTATTACCATTACGTTTTCCCCCGGTACTGTATCTCGCGACGCTTCGTGGATATTTTTTGACTGGTTGGTCTGGCTTATTTTTTTTGTGGAAAGCGTTTTACTTTCTATAGTTATTTCAGATTTCATTTCTACAGTAGCCACAGGTTGCTTTATGGTAGCGTGTTCATTTGCAGGCGCCGGTGTTATTGGTTGCGTTGTTTGCTTTACCAATGGCTGTTGGCGATTGCTGGTGGTAAACAACCCTACTGCGGCCATCAATACCAGGCAGGCTGCCGCCGCCCAATACCAGCCAAACTTTTTGCTGGCGGGTTTTTCGGTTAGGCGGTGGTGCAGTTTATCCCACGCCGCCGCCCGGTCAAAAGTATCGTCCGAAAGATCGTCGAGGCTGTCGAGCTTTGCCTTCCAGGCGGCACTGCTATTTTGATTGTCGTTTAACATATTCGGTTCCTTTATTCAATAACATTTTTTGAAGCATTGATTTAGCCTTGCTCAGTTGCGATTTCGAAGTCCCCTCAGCAATGCCCAGTGCCGAAGCTATTTCGCGGTGTTCCATTCCTTCCAGCACATGCAGATTAAACACGGTGCGGTAGCCAACCGGCAACTGAACCAGCAGGTTAAAAATTTCGGCGGCCGACAGGTTGTTCAGGGCTTCTTCTTCCAGCGTTAGATGAGCGGCAGCCGTTTCAGCCTCAATGGTAAAAGCATTTTTCCTGCGCAAAAACATGAGGCATTCGTTTACCATAATTGTTTTTAGCCAGTTGTGCAAAGCCCCATCGCCCTGGTACGTAAATGCAGAAAGATTTTTAAAGAACTTATAGAAACCATCCAGCAACAACTCTTCGGCATCTTCGGGGTTTTTTACATACCGCCTGCAAACAATCAACAATCTGCCCGACAACTGATCAAACAAGCACTTCTGCGCAGCGGCACTTCCTTTTTTTGCTTCTCTGATCAATAAGGCTGTATCCATGTAATAAATCAGTCAATTGGTTATATAAATGATAAATGCAGAATTCATGTTGCGGGTTGCCCGGAGGTGTAAAATTGGGGAAATAAATTTTGATGGAGGGTTTGGGAATGGATTGGGAGCCGCGTTGTTGGTGTTGTTACCAACTACTTTGGTTTGAGGTTGATACCTGAGCCGACGTTGTTGTCACCAACGACATTAGTTTGAGGTTGATACCTGGTTAGTTGCTCATCCTTATCCGCGCTACCGTTATCCCGAAAATCGCATTAGCGACAACTTTATTTGTTTTTTTGATCGAATAGCGGGTTTTTATTCTGCTCCGGTTGCCCGCCCGGCTGACGCTCGGCCAGAATGATTTCGTCGGACGGGCGGGCAAGGATGAACATATATTTAAACGGGTACTAATTTAGTTCCGATTTTCTGGAACTCTTCTATCTTGTTTTTACTATGCAACGAATAGTTCCAATGCACCATTCGTTCCTATGGAACGACAATACATAATTTCCAATTTTTTCTACCAACCATATGTTCCCATGGAACATGAAGGACCATGACAATTTTCACCATCAATCTTTGATTGCCAACGCTCAACTACAGTTTAGGTTCATTTTTAAAGTGGGAAGGGAATAGCCGAACCGTCCCATAGGGACGACTGGTTGGTAAAAAATATCACCAGCGAATTGTTGATAACGTTACCGCGGAACGCCTCGTGCTTAAACAAGAACGCCTATCGTTTTTCGCACCGTTCGTTACGGTAGAAAATAAGAAATTATTACAAAAATTTCTGGTAATCTTTTACGAGCAAGTTTAAATGCGACAACAGGCTGGCAGAAATTGAGGTGAAAGATGCGGTCATAGATAGATGCAGTAGATGAGTGTTCCGGAAAAGACGATGGTCAATGGAAAACGTACTGTTTGTACCCAAAAACATTCGCTAAGTTGACGCCTATGCGAAAATCGGGAGCAACACCCTGAAACGGCGCGAAAGTTACAACATTGCCTGTTTGGTTCCGGCTTGTCCGGCTTAGCAAAGGATAATATTTTCTCACTTCATTGGTCACATTGCGGAAGCCGTCTTCCATTTTTGGCCCCCGCATTTCAATAGTGCCATATTTCCAAGGCATACATGGTAAGCCCGGCGCACTGATGCATTCGTGTGTTGAGTCTTCGTAATAAAGCTTTACACCATTATTCAGTTGCGAGTAGCTAAATGTATTTGGATCGTTGTGCTTCAAATATCTTTTGTCTTTAAGTGGGTATAGCCAGTAATCTTTAAACGCAAATGAATACGTCGTTTCTTTTCGTAAGATGTGTACAGTGTAATAAACACTCAGCGCCCATAACATAACCGGTATTGCATACTTCAACATAGAAACAGAACGACCGGTATAGCTGTAAGATAAAAGCGGCAGTCCAAATGCAAATGCATGATACACGACACCGAAACGATATTCGGGAGAATTCGCCAGCCAAACCCATACGTTTATATAAGCCACGAGCCACAGCCAAAACATTTGTTTATGCGCTGTTGTAACCGGCTTCATCCCCGGTAGTAACCAATAAAATGGCGAGAGTAGCGCAGAAAACAATATGGCTAAATCGAGCTGGCGATTGTAATTGAAGTGTTCTGAAATCCAGATGCCCAGCCATTGAAAAAAACTCAATGCCTTCAATTTTTGCAACTCATACGGAAAAAAATTCGGGAAGTATTTTACATAGGTATAATCCAGCAGCAGCACATCGTAAGGGGCCTTCCAATCAGGAGTAAAAACATTTAAAAATGGAAGCGGATATAATGGATAGCCGCTAAGTATAACATTTCTTCCCAGCCATGGTAGCCATAGTATGCCCGCAACCAAAGCTGTTTTAAAAACCACGCCCCACCTTCGGTCAGCAACAGGCAAAAGAAAGAACACTACGGGTATAAAAAGTAAAGCTGGTACCGCGCTCAGTTTGGCAGTAATGCTAAAGAGGATGAGTATGCAGGGCAACAACCCATTGGCAAGTGTGAGTCGTTTTGTATGCATGATGTCAACGAGGCTGAACATGGCATAACCGAGGCAAACAATCATCAGCGGCTCTGAAGATGGGGATGGCATGTTTGCAAACAATGGCCGTTGAAAATATATCATCATCGTCAATAGAACAACCGTATGCAGACTGTGCGCTGACTGCAATAATTTTTTTAATAGCCACAGCAAAAAAATGCAACCTAAAACACCATTAAGCGGGTATATAGACTGCTTGAATATACTTGTAAATGAGTACGCTGCGCTAATGATAAACGATACAGGATTGAACGCATACCGGCCATGTACATTTGCTAACCCCGGAACAACTTTATATTTTTCATACCATAGAATGGAGAGATAATGATACCCTGCACTATCTATATTAACAGGTGGCACCAGCCAGTACACATACAACACCATCACCATTGCCAACGTATATAAAATGTGCTTCTGTTGAAAAAAGAAGCCAATGTTTTCCTGAAGATTGGTTAGCAAAAGCCGCCACCTATTTTCGCGGTAAAACATGATACTACTGACGACGAAAACAGGTATAAGCGAAAAGAAATTAACCGGAATAAAGAAGGAAAGCAGGTTGAAATAAACAGCGGACAATAACAGCCCCGAAAGTAACAAGCCCAAAAAATTCATCGGAACATCTACATTGTACAGTTTGCTGATAATAGCCTTGAAAAAATACCCCAGCCCAACGGAATTATACACCAACAAAAAACTCAGCAGCAATAGTAAGATCATACACAGTAGAAGGAGGGATGAACGCCAAATATACGATGGCTACAATGAAAAAAGCCTCCGTGTTGGAGGCTTTCAGTCAATTTACAAATCTCTTCCGTGGCATTGCTTATATTTCTTGCTTATAAATCTTTATCGCAACAGCAACACCAATCCCTTTAAAAATACAGGTTCATTGTTTTTGGTGCCTTCAATGGTATAGGCGTAAGTGCTGGTGGCTAATGGTATGCCTTTTAGCCTTCCGTCCCAAACTTTTGCAGCATCGCTGGTTGTAAAAATGCGGTTGCCCCAGCGGTCGTAAATACTAAAGCTTTTTAGTTGAAGTTGCACACCCGGCGGAATACGGAATACATCATTGACTCCGTCGCCATTGGGAGTAAAACTATTGGGCATCAGCAAATCCCTCCATACATCTACCTTGATATCTTTATTGGCGATGCACCCGTTGGCGTCTGTTACCAGCAAAGTAAAAATGATTTGCTCATTAAGCGGCATTGTTGTGGGCGATAATACAGATGGGTTCACCAGCCTGCCCGGCGGCGTATAAATAAATGAGGCCGGCGCACCGGTAACGGTGGCATTCAGTTGCGCCTGTTGCCCTGCCGCAATAGAAATTACAGCCGGGTTAAAGTTGATGTTAGGGGTAGGGAGCACTGTAAGCTGAATGGTATTGGATACGGCTTCTGCACGGCATACCGAAGAGTCTGCCTTTAATGTGACGGCGACTTGTTGACCATTAACAGGCGTTGAAACCAATAAGGCAGCGTTGTCACCGCCAATGATCTGTCCATTGGATTTCCATGCAAAAATTTGTTGCCCTGATGTGGCACCTGCGTTGGCCCGTATGGTTACCGCATTACCCGAACACACAGGATTAGCGTAGGTTACTATGGCTACTGTTGGATAAATAGCCGTTTTTATTGATACGGGTACCGCATTGGATGTTGCGTTAGTTATGCCGGAACAGGATGCCATACCGGTATTCAATACACATTTTACCACATCGCCATTGTTTAGATTGGTTGGCCTAAATGTTGGCAAACTGCTGCCGGCGGCCAGGTCGTTGATTGTCCACTGGAATACCGGGGCGTTACCTTCGCCGGTGGCATTGGCGAAAAAGGTTACCAGGCTATCGCTGCAAATATTAACCGATGCCGGCGAAACGGCGATGGCCGGTGCAACGGAGGGCAATATTTTTATAAAAATGGGATCAGAATAATCTTTGGTAGAGGCCGGGCTGCATTGCGGTACAGTCATAATACATTCCACCCTGGCCTTATCTGTTAAAGTAGTACTGGAAAAAGTACGTGAAGTGCCGGCCACGGAACCATTCACCAGCCAGGTATATGTTTCCAGCGCAGTGCCGCTTTCGTTGGTCGCTTCAAAATTAATTCTGACGCCGGCACATACCGCTGTATCGGTGGCCGTTGTGGTGACCAGGGGCAGCAAATCGTGCCTGCCTTTAAAGGGAAATGGCTGGCTGGTAACCGAATCCGGCAAACCACAGCTGTTCAACCCCTTTACCTGGCAAACCAGTATATCTGTTACTTCAAAATATCCCGATACTGCAGGTCCTGGCGACACAAACGCAGCGCCATTACGTTTCCATTGAAACAATGGATTGGTCATAAAATGTGCGGCAGCAGTAACATCAATACGATTGACACCGCAGGTAACGTCCGGAGGTATGTTATAACTGATGCCCACCGGAAAAGCGGGTCCAACGGAAAAGGTGATGGCATTGCTGGTTAATACAATGGGGCCGCTACAGTTGGTGCCTGTGACCATACAATCAACCACATCGTTATTTAAAAGACTTGAACTGCTAAAAGTATTGCCTGTTACATTGGGTATCACATTTCCATTAACCCTCCACTGGTATAAGGGATCAAGGTCAACATTTGTAAGGTGGCACCAGAATGTGACAACCTCACCTGCGCAAACCGAATTGGAGCTTACCTGCAATGCGATAGTAGCCGGGTCCGCCATTGTGGTTGAAATAATCAGTTTGTTGCTTATAACCGATTGCGCAGTGGACACTCCACAATTAGACCTTGTAAGCCGGCAGTATATAGTATCGTTGGTTTTTAATCCTGTAGTGGTAAATGTGGCATTGTTTGTTCCGGCATTCTGGCCGTTTTTCATCCATTGGTAAACAGGCGCACTGCCCCCAAAAGTAGTATTAGCGGTAAAAGTGATTATTGAAGACGGGCATATTTGGGCGCTGGAGGCAGTAACATTAACTGTGGGTTCTGGCTGGGTATGACTGAGTTTTAAAATCCAGAAATCATAGTATCGCTCACCCATAATGTCTCCATCAGGCTCCGCAGCAATAACCGAGGCTATGTAGCCGCCATCCGCAGTTTCATGAACATATGGCCTCAGATCATTGCCGCTTCCGCCGAATGATTGCTGCCAGATCAGTTCACCACCGCTATCCGTTTTTAAAAACCAGGCATCCTGCAAACCAGTATTGTTACAGCTGCTGCTGTTAAGAGCGCCCAGAGGGTTGGGCATGGCTTCAGCCGCAAAAACATAGCCACCATCAATTGTTTTATTTACGCAGTAGCCTCTTTGCAAATCCCGGTTTCCACCATATTCTTTCTGCCACAACAGGTTACCCCGGGCATCAATTTTTACATTCCAGATGCTGCCAGTCGCATTAAGTGTGTTAGAATAGCCTGTAAATACATATCCGCCGTCATTGGCCTGTACAATAGAGTTTGCCACGTCCCAGCCGGTGCCACCCAAAGTTTGCTGCCAGTCAAGCGTACCGTCGCTCTTTAATTTCACTATCCAGGCATCCGGCCGGTAAAATATCCCCTGAATACCCTGGTCAAACACTTCCGTATAGCCTGTTACGTCTCCGTTAGAGGAGGTAGTGGTGCCCGAAACAATATAACCGCCGTCAGCGGTTTGCTGCACACAGGTTGCTCCATCCTTTCTGCTTCCGCCATAATTCTTAGTCCACTGCTTTTCGCCATCCGTACCTAACTTAATTACCCAAAAATCAGATAAACCACGCGGAGAAACTATGTCGCCTCCCTCTGCATCAGCAACGCCGGCTACAATGTATCCCCCGTCAGTTGTCTGCCTAATGCTGCGTGCACCTACCGTTCCAAAACCACCAAACGATTTTTGCCACATCATATTACCCAGCTGATCGATCTTTACGATCCAGGCCGAAATACCGTTGGTGTTGCCCGTCACATCACCATCCACCGACCACGTATCGCCGGCAATCACATAACCACCGTCGGTTGTTTGAACGATCGCATAAGCTGTCTCATTTGAAGTTCCTCCGTAACATCGCTTCCATTCAATACCTCCGCTGTTGTTCAATTTAACCACCCAAAAATCATCATTGGCATAGCCCGGACCAGACAGATGTATGCCAGTTACATCTCCATCTGTTGAGTTGGTGGACCCCGCTGCAATAAAACCACCATCTTTTGCGGGAATAATACAATATGGATTATCGCGGGATGTTCCGCCCAGCGATCGCTGCCACTCAATAACGGGAGCCTGCGCAAAGGCAAAAAAGTGGATGCAGATAAAAAAGAGAAGAAACAGTATTGGTTTTGGCACAGGTTCGCTATTTTTCAAATAAACTTTCAAGATAAAAGAATAGTAAGCAACAAGGCCATTTAAGTTGCTTATGGCTAAAAATATTTTATCCGGAAAAGGTCTGCCTTTTTGAAAAACACCTGGCAAAAGTGAAAACCATTGAAAATGCGACTATGGACTAAAACTGGTAAAGCCAAAGTTTATAAAAAACGGGAGCCATAACATGGATCAACTAACCGTACTATTTGACTTTGCCTGTAGTTGCAATGAAAAAAAATACAAAGATCGAACGATAGCCTTTGCCAGGTGAGGTACCGATTACGACCAGGATGAACTGTACAAGACAATTACAATACCGGTATAAAAAATATGATGATTTAATGACTGAAGGATTGCGTCTGCATCCAATACCTGAAAAAAAAAGTAAACGTGGTGCAGTTAAAAAAAGCAAACCTCAAAATTTGCTATTGCGCTTTATTGATCACATACGTAGACTGAAAGTGATGCAAAAAATTTCCGGGTGTTTTAGAAGTAAGCAAGGAGCCGCAGACTTTTCTGATATACGCAGCTACATAGCCATTACTAAATAACAAGGTATATCTATCATCAAAGCGCTCTCAGCCGCTATTTAAAGTGCACCAATTAGCTTAACAGGCTGAACAGTTACGTTTTACTTATTGTTCATTCAACTTCCAGTTATAACTGAGATGGTCTATATCAGCATCCTTGTTTATTTTAACAGGTGAAAATCTGTTTAGAAAGTCAATAAGACTGCCATTCTTGGTAAAGTCTCCTTTAAACCATGAAAAGATTTTAGAAAGTTGTAGCTTATCGGGGGTAATTATATTTTTAAATCTGTCTGCTAAAAAAGCTCTTCCCTGTTCATTAAGCTGTTCGTCTAATCTTGCAGCTTCGTAAGCTTCATTACGTAACTTAGGACATGAACGGGATGCGCAAACCAGTGAAAAAATGAATACGAGGATCATCAAACTGCTTTCTTAAAATGTCATGCTCTATCTCGTCTAGTTTCATTTGTTGTCCACCAATTTTAAAAAACTTTTTAGCCCATGGTGTATTAACAAATGGAATTTGAAGAAAGGGACCAATGTCTTTTATACTTTTAACAGGATAATTATCTATGATTAATTTTAAAGTGAAGGCGTTGTAGGCATTGATCCAATACGCTTTCTTCTCGTTATTACTCCATTTATCAGAAGGATGGATTGCGCTTAATATTTTTAAATACTGGTCAAATTCTGCTTTGTCGTTTTTCAAACCTTTATAATTAACCAGGCCGCTACTATTTACATATTTCTGTAAAATCTTTGTGTACAACTGATTTGATGGAGGATGATCAGAATTGCCTTTTGGCTGAGCGGTTGCGGAGATAACAATAATTGTAAGTACACTAATAAAAAATATCAACTTTTACATACTATAATTTTTACATTTTTCTATTAAATGGGTAAACACATTTACCTGATTATAAAGTCGAAAAATTTTTAAAAACCTGACAAGGCGTTATTTCATCAAATAAAATGAAGCTCAAGCGGCACGATTTTTTTAATACTCTTGTACTAAAACGACCCCGTTTCCCATAATGCTGATAATTTAATTACTAAAATTACTATTATGAAATATTTTTCTTTTGTTATCACTGATCTTTATTTCTAATAGTATTTGCCGCTGGTTTAAAAAAGACAAAATGGATGATATTAAGCAGAGCAGGCCAATCCTAAATTTTTGATACAGTGTATTTTTTTTCGTTGCCAATGAATTTAAAATATAAATCAA
>JBBRCW010000203.1:0-12638 GCA_038204535.1 Chitinophagales bacterium
CTAACATACTCCGAACAACCAGATAAGAAGGAAATGAACACTTGGGCAATGGGTGCATACCAAATTGTCGCACCTCAATGGGGACCCGTTGGCGGTCAGGCGACCGCCAACGGCCTGCTGCGCCGCTGTTGGTCGCCTGACCAACAGCGACAATCTGGCATGCACCCGTGTCTATTTGAGCAGAAAGAAAAGCTCGATTCTTTCTAAACCTCATTACCTTCTATGTGCCTTACTATGATTACTATGTGTTTACATCCCTTACTGTGATAACTATGTGTCTATGTGCCTTACTATGATTACTATGTGTCTATGAGCTTGCCCCGCCGAATGGCGTGGGGTGCAAAATCCAAAACCACATAGGCACAATAGAGAAACATAGGTTTCACATAGATTGAAAATAAGCGAATAAGGTATCGTCAGGATATTTGCCGGTGATTTTCTACTAAGGTTTTCACTTTCCCCACAAACCCTGCAAGGATATTCCCGCATAATAATTTCTTCCTAAAGCGGCATTGTAATAACGGCCACCAAAGGCATTTATATCATTACCAAGGCTATAAGTTTCATTGAACAGGTTATCTATTCCCCCAAACAGCTCAAGGAGAAAAACATTGCCTATTTTGGTTTTATAGCCCGTTCTAAAGCCCAGCAGGTTATACGTTTTTGCAAATTCGCTGTTGGCATCATTCAAAGCCACCTTACTGTTGTAATTATAGGTGACGTTTAAATAAACTCCTTTTTTACTGTAGATATCAAGGCCTGCTGTAAAGGACTGGGGTGCAATGCCCGGCAGTTTATTACCCGAAAAATCGGTTGTCAACTGCTTAAAGCTTTTGTATCGAAAGTTGTATAGGGTATAGCTTATCCAAAGGTTTGACGAAGTGAGCGTTTTTTCAGTTATGCGATCGAAGCGGTAGGTAATATAAGTTTCCAGTCCTTTTTGCCGCGTAGATCCGGCATTAATGAAATTGTCGCCGCCAAAGGCATCTTTACGTAAAACGATGGCATTGTTTAACCGATAATAGAAAGCGCTCACGTCCCACGAAAGCCGGTTTTGTAAACTGCTGCCACGGGTACCGACTTCAAAATTGTTGCCCGTTTCGGCATTAAGACCGCTGTTAATGGCGCTGCCCGATGGCGATAGCTCTGCTACCGTTGGCGGCGAAAAGCCTTTGGAGAAACTCCCGTAAACAGAAAGTTCATTTGCTATCTTGTATAAAACAGCCAGCCGGGGCGCTAATTGGCTATTGAAGTTTCGGGTAAACGAAGTGGAAGGCACACTCGATGTTCTGGACAGAGCAACCTTGCTTTCGTTCAGGCTGATGCCACCGGTAAACAGCCATTGCTTTATTTGATAAGATAACTGCGTAAAAACAAAATACTGGCTGTTATTGATGTCGTCGCTGGTGAGCAGCGAATCGGGATTGCCCGCCTTATTCCTAAACACCTGCACCGTATTAAATGCACGCTGTGCCTCGACCCCTGCATGCCACCTCCACTGCGCACCGTTTTTCTCCATGCTCTTATATTGAAATACCGATCTGCCACCAAAATGGGGCTCGCTGTTTCGCCCATAATTTCTTATTGCAGGATTTTTTAGTTCGGTAAAGGCGCCATAGATGGCCGTTGTATTTTGCCAGTACTGATTGATATGCTGTTTGTAATCCGCACCCGCTACAAATGATTTTAAATAGATCGCCGCCCTTGCTTCTTTTGAACCGGGGGCTGCCCCTGCTCTCGGCCTGGATGCCTTAGGGTTGCTGTTATATTCTGCAAGTGTTAATGCACCAGGCGTCTGGTAAAACAGATCGCCATACAGCAAATGGACAGATAGTTGGTTGTTATTTATTTTGGTGGTGGCATCCCAGGCCAGTATATCCCGGCGCATATTAGATTGATCGCGGAAGCCATCACTTACCTGGTGCTGGAAATTTACTGATTGATAACTTTCGCTGTTACCGGTTTTTACATTGACATGGGCGTTTTGAAGGCCAAAACTGCCAGCGGAATAATCGATCTTAATACCGCTATTTTGCTTTGAAGTGCTTTCTATTAACATCACACCTCCCGTACCCGCTCCGTACAGGCTGCTACCCGGCCCCTTAATGACTTCCACATTTTGAAAATTGTAAAAACCCAAAAGGTTTAGGTAGGTATTTCCACCAGGGTCGGTAAACGGAATTCCATTGTAATAGATCTTTACATTTCGCACCCCGAAAGGCGATCGTAAGGAACTGCCTCTTATGTTTAAACGATAACTGCCAGGACTCCGCTCTTCCATTTTTACACCGGGCAAGGTATTGAGCGCAGGCAGCAGGCCAGTATTATTAAACCGGTCGAGTTCTCCTGAACCCAGCACTCCCATAGACACCGGCACATCCAATAATCGACGATCCTGTTCGTAGGCCCTTACCACCACTTCAAATGGCGTTCTGGCTTTTATGCTGTCGTCGGCGGTTTGGGCATCAACTGAACAGGTTGCCACAATAAATAAAAAGGCCAGCAGGCAGCGGGTCATCATAAAAATTTTAGATTAACGAAAAATTATAAAAAGGCAAGTTCGCTCTTTTTTGATAGCTGCTGGTGTCCGTTTCACATTTAAAAACAAAATCTGAGGCAGCTAGACAGCATGGCAATGGTTACAATTATTTGTGGTTCAGAATATTTAAAACCTGTAAGCAAAAGCCATCCCTTTATAGCCGTTGCCGGCCTGCGGGGTTATGGTAATTTTTTGCGACATTTTAGTTTGATGCCATTTGGGCACCAGAATTCCGGCTGCCGCACCTATTGCGTACCCTAATATATTATCACTTAAAAAATGCATGCCGCCTTTGTAGCGTAAATAGCCCGTAATGGCGGGGGTAACGGCTGCTACGATCCAAACGTATGTTTTGGCTTTTGAGTCGGGATTAAAATCACTAAACACTTTAGCTGCAAAAAAGGAAGCCGCAGCCGTTGCGGCAGTATGGCCTGCATAAAAAGACCGCTGGTTATTGCTGCTTAGTTTGTAATCGGTGGCTGCTGGCGACCCCTGGTAAACCAACGGCCGGCTACGGTGAATACCACCAGCCGCCAGTGTAAACAAAGCACCGGTAATAGACATAGTTTCCAGGTATAAAGCGGTAATTTGACCGACATGCCCCCTTTCGTTTCCATTGGCCAACATTAGAACAATAGGATAGCCAAACGACCCAAAAAATGGAATGTAACTGTCCTTGTCGGCTTTTTCAGAATACGTTCCGGCATTTCCGCGATCGAAAAATGGCACTTTATCCTTAGTTCGGGTTGCCAGCTCCGCTAGGGTGAGGTCTTTTTTATTAGAGATTAACGCGTAGCCCAATATATTTAATCCAACAGCCCCGGCTATAATGGCTCCGTCGGTTTTAAAGCTGGTGTGGTACGGTGAGGTTGATTCTTCGTTGTTGTTTTGGGCAAATACATTAAAAATCATTAACTGCGCAATTAGTAACACGGTTGCTTTTTTCATTATAAAGAGGTGTTAAGTGATGAATAACCGCTACAGAAAAATGAAACCTGATGTTTCGCGGATTTTTCTAAAACGGGCATAAAAAAAATTGCCTATGCAAAAACAATGCTCGCCTGATTACATGATATTGGCATCGAAGCCCCGGCGCAGGCTTGCGGGTGTTTTGCAAAGGTGTTCTATTCTGCAGTTGCCTGTTCATTCATTAACTAAAAATATCATTTATTAATGCATATTGCAAGAGAACAATTGTTTTTACGTCTTTAATTTTTCCATTACGCAATAATTCCACTGCTTCGCCAAAAGGCATTTCAATCACCTCCAGCTCTTCCTGTTCTTCGTGCAGCCCGCCACCTTTCGATAGTTTCTGACTGTCGTTATATTCGGCTATAAAAAAATACAATTTTTCGGAAAGCGAGCCGGCGGATGCATAGGCCTCGTACACTTGTTTTACTTCGCT
Source organism: Chitinophagales bacterium (assembly GCA_038204535.1). Taxonomy (GTDB): domain Bacteria; phylum Bacteroidota; class Bacteroidia; order Chitinophagales; family Chitinophagaceae; genus Segetibacter. The sequence continues at coordinate 3,945 of JBBRCW010000203.1, forward strand.
TATATGGTAACCCGTCTCTTCCTCTATTTCCCTTATGATACCCTCTTTCGGATCACCGCCTTCCAGCAAACCGGCACAGGCCTCCAATAACATGCCGGTGGGTTCTTTATCAAGATAAACCACTATTCTAAACTGTTTTATCAGTATAATCGTTTTCTTTTCGCGGTTAAACAGCAGCGCTGTGGCGGCATTTCCATGGTCGTACACTTCCCTGCTTTGCCGTTCCCATGTTCCATCCTTCTTTTTAAGATCGAATAGAAAATTACGTAAGATGTATTTTTTGTGGGATAATGTTTGCACATCATCCAATTTAACCTGGTCGCTCATAGCGGATATTTTTTAGAGAATTTACATAAAGTCATCGCTTAGGCGGTAGGCTTTAATCAGTGCCAGTTCGCCCTCTTTACCTGGAATAGAGTTGCCATGCTCCATTCCTAAAACACCTTTGTATCCTTTATCGTAAATGTGTTTGAAAATATTTTTATAATTCATTTCGCCGGTAGTGGGTTCTTTACGTCCGGGGTTATCCCCAATTTGCAAATAGCCTACCTCCTGCCAGGTGCGGTCAAGGTTTTTTATAATGTCGCCTTCGTTGCGCTGCATGTGATACATATCGAACAAAAATTTACATGCCGGGCTGTTAACCGCCTGGCAAATCATAAAAGTCTGGTCTGAATGCCGAAGAAAAAGATCGGGATTATCGCTTAGGGCTTCAAGTACCATTACCAGCCCATGCGGCGCCAGAATATCTGATGCTTTTTTAAGATTATTGATCACATTGGCCGTTTGGTAATCCATCGACAAGGTGCGGTCGTAATTGCCGGGCACTACCGTCATGTGTTTGGCGTTACAGCGTTTTGCTACCTCTACCGCCTCTTTACAATCTTTTATCATCAGGTCGGTCCACTCTTGCTTTCCGGTTGTCAGTGTTGTTTTCCAATGCCAGTTGTCGGTTGTAACTACAAACACGCCCATAGTCATTCCCAGCTTAGCCAGTGCGTTGCCAATTTTCTCTTGTTCGGCAGCGGGGCGTTTCATCATGCCATTATCTTCAATAGACCTGAAACCCATACTGTGGGCAAATTTGATCTGGTCAATAAAATCGCTGCCTGCGTGGTTTTTAAACATACCATCGTGTATGCCATAGTTTAAATTGAATTGTTTGTTATCATCTGCAATAAAAGGTTTGCGATGCATGGTTTTGGCAAGCGACGTGGTAAAAAGGGCGCCACCGGCCAACAAAGATTGTTGCATAAATTTTCTACGTTGCATAAGGAAAGTTTAGTCGTTAATTAATTTGGATAACCGCCTTTGGAAATTAACCAAAAAGCCGGATCCATTTTATAAATGTACAGAACAGTAATTTATAAAAAACTGAAAAATGATTATGAAGTAACCTGCCTGCCGTTGGCCAGCCTGAACACCTGTGTTACACATTCGGGTATTTCGTTGTTGTAATGGCTAACATAAATAAGCGAAACATTTACCAGACTGCATATCGTATTGAGCAAATGTTTAAAATGCTCCTTTTGTGCATCGCTGAAGCCCTGGCAGGGTTCGTCGAGTATAAGCAGTAAAGGATTTTTTACCAGCGCCCTGGCCAGCAAACACAACCGCTGATCGGTGGCCGAAAGATTGCGCAATAATTTGCTGGCATGCCGGTCAACAGATAAGATTTTCATCCATTTTAATGCCGTTGCCGCATACCGCGGATTTGAAAGGCGAAACAATCCGATGGTATCGTAAAAGCCGGATTCAACCGCCTGCAGGGCCGATGTTTCCCCCGGAAAATATTGAAACAATTCGGGTGAGAAAAAGCCGATCTTTTTCTTGATCTCCCAAATACTTTCTCCGGTTCCTTTTTTTCGATCGAACAAAATAATGTGGTTAGCAAATGCCTGCGGATTATCGCCGTTGATCAAACTAAGCAGTGTTGATTTTCCGGCGCCATTTGGGCCGATCAGCGCCCATCTCTCTCCCTGGCGAATCGTCCAATTGATGTCATCCAAAATAACACTGTTGCCGTACTTTATTTTAACCGCCTTCATCTCCACTATACTATTAAATGTCGGCAGCGGGTCAGGAGAAAGTAATGCCTTTACCTCCGGCACGTTTATAACAATTTGCGGCCGGCTTATTTCTGTTGGTAGCCTGTATTTATTTTTTGGGGTGATCGTAAATGGCTGTTCTTTGTTTATAATAGCTACCTGTTCAATGGTATCCGGAATTTCGTCGGGCTGCACACTCATCACCAGGGTAATACCCGAAAGAGCAACCTGGCCTATCAGCGCCTGTATATCGCTGCGCGATTGAACGTCTAACCCGGCCAGGGGATTTTGCAAAAGCAGTATCACCGGGTTTTGTAAAAGCGCTGCAGCTATCAAAACCCGTTTTGTTTCGCCATTCGAAAGTTTTATTAGCCCTTCGTCTAATAAACGGTGCAGTTGCAAACGTTCTATGGTATTTTCAAGGGTCCAGTAATGCTGGTCGCTAAATACAGGAATACGCTGCAGGTATTCAACCACCGTTAATGAATTCTCAGAATCGCTGGAGTTAAAACGTTGCTGATAGTAAAAATCGGAGGTGTTGGAAAGGTTTTTAAAATGATGCCTGCCGCCAACCAGCGCCACCAGTTTTTGCGGCGATGGATACAAATTTAAACCTGGGTGTGCCGCTATATATTCGTCGTAAAAATGAAATGTTTTATTGCCTTTCAATATGGGCAACTGTCCGGCCAAAGCATCTAACAATGCATTTTTTAGCGGCTCATTTTCACCTGTCAATGCCAGGTGCTGCTGCCTGTTTATAGTTAAATGAATATGTTCAAAGCTGGTAAGATCAGGATAACGAATCGTTACATCCTGAAGAGAAATTAGCGGATGGTTCATATTGCCTGTAAAATAAGAAGATTAGAACAATGTCATTAACTTAAGCAGCAGAATGAATTTTAAAACGAGCCATCATGCTGCATTCATTTTAGCCTCCTCTGCAGCTCACCGGTACCTTCTAAAGCATGTTGCCAATGACACATTTGTAAACAATTTGATTAATGGGCTTATGCAAAGAAGGACTTTGTGATAACGGTTTCCCCGCCTTTTTTAAGGAGGGTACCGATTTTTAGCGCAGCATAAAATCAGGGGTGGTTAAACTCCGCTTTAATTTTTTCTAATACCAGGGCGCTATCTTCAAAACACCCATTTGTTTTCGAAGCGTAGCACTATTGTTCCTATACTTTTTAAATAGTTTTCTTTGATACGGTGTTTCTCAATACCTGGTTCCCAAAGATGATCTTTACCTTACAGTTCAATTAATAACTTTTAAGATGGGCAGTTAGGGTCTGCTATAAAATTTCCGCGGCTATGTTGACGACGAAATTTTCTGTTTTGTAATCGGTTCTTTTGCAGATGTGTCCAGAGAATGGCCTCTGCGGAGGTATTGTGGTTGCGAAAATGTTTTCGGAGGAGTTTTAATTACGGTTTGTTGCTGATGATAATCTTTTTCATGTGCTGCGGTTTTACCACCCCTGAACATTTTTATAACAAGTTATAAAAACATTCTGTCCCCATCCTTGAAAAGGCGGGGAAACTTTTGCAGGCAGGTTTACGGGTTGGTAAAAGTTCGATTTTTGGGAAAAAAACGCTTCGAAATTAGAAGCTTTTATGCTGTGTCATTTTCAAAGAACTTTTTTGGGAACCCAAAAATTAATTACTTAGGATGACGAAAACATTAAGTTAGTTGAAATTGAAGATTAGAAGTAGTTTGTAAATGCAGATGAATAATTACCCGCCAATTTCCTGATCGATCAATTTATTCAGCCGGCCGCTCAATTGCCGCGTAACATCCCCGATGCTTCCATCCCCAATGGCATAACCATCAACCGCCACCACCGGGTAAATATTTTTAGTGCTGCTGGTTATAAAGGCCTCGTTCGCCGCATAAACTTCCTTTAGTGTTATATCCTGTTCTACAATATTAAACTCACCGGCATAATGACGAAATAACTGCGAACGAATAATTCCCTTTAACATGTTATTTGCGGGTGTAATCACCTTTTTATCTTTAGTAACGATAAAAAAATTGGCCCGCGGACATTCTGTGACTATGTTGTTTTGCTGGTATAAAACATCGTTGGCGCTATGCTCCTTTATATAAGGCTGCAGCCAGATGGCCATCAGGTAGTCGATGGTTTTTATATGGGCCATTTGCCGCTGGTGCGGATATGAAACCAGTTTTAAGCCTTCTGTCGGTTCAACAATATAATTGGTTAGAGTGGCCTGGGAAATAATCAGGTTGGGGTTCTCTAAGCTATAGCCGTCCGCAGAGTACCCGCCCGTAAGTATCATTTTTATTCCCGATAAGGGCATTTCATTCACCTTTATCAATTCAGAAAGCATCGCCTTTAGCGCCTGCCGTTCGTAGGATATCTTCATCCGGATCTGACCTGCAGAATAATAGAACCGGTCGAGATGGTCTTCTAAAAATACCGGCCGGCCGTTTACAATCTTTAAAAAATCGAATATGCCGAACCCGCGCTGTATTGCAAGGTCACTAACAAGAACAGTAGCCTTGTTTGCATCAAGCATTTCGCCATTGATTATCGATACTGGTTTAATCAAAATAAGGAGGTTTAAAGGTTGCTTTTAAAAATGATATCCGTTTTCAAAAGTATTAATTATAGATTGATCACTTTCTGGTTAATAGGCAGCTACCTCGAAAATTTATTGATGGCCTGTTCGTTTCAGTATTGCTCTTAGCAAAGTTTTATATGGATAGGCGCAGGTAAATCAAAAAGCGCCGCTTTTTTCAGATGATCAGCAATGCAAAAACGGTTCGTACAATTATACGAATTTATTAAATATTCGTATGTTTATACGAATTTATCAATAATTCGTATATTTATACGAACCCGGCATCAAATCGTATGATTATACAAACAGCACATTTATGGCTATCCAGGCAGTCATAACCGGCGACATCGTTCGTTCAACCAGCTTAACGGCTAAGGAAGAAAAAACGCTTACCGCCATTTTAACCGGTTTATTTGAGCAATACAAATTCGAATTGTACCGGGGCGACAGCTTTCAGGCATATATAACAAAACCGCAACAGGCGCTGCGGCTGGCTTTACTTTGCCGGTCAGCCGCCATTGCGTTGTCAACAAAAACCAAATTGGAAACCGATATCCGCATAAGTATTGGACTTGGCATTGTAAATATGCCTGTTAATGACCTGCGCACGGCCAAAGGAGAGGCATTTCTTTTATCGGGACGCCAGTTCGACGAGATCACGCTGTCGGATGAACGGCTTGCCATGACCACTGCCAACCCCCTCGGCAATATTGGACTAAAAGTCATTTCTGCCTTCATTAATTCTATTTTTATATCCATGACCGATAAACAGGCCGAGGTGGTATTCGAACTGCTTAATGGGGAACTGCAGCAGGATATCGCCCAAAAACTAAACAAAACAAAGAGTACCATCCACCAAAGGCTGACATCGGCCCGGTGGCCCGAAATTGAAAACATGTTACTTCAATATGAAAATCTCGTTAATCTTTTACCATGATCATTGAATCTGTTTGGCTGACCAAACTGGTGTTATCGCACCTGATTACCGACTTTATTGTGCAGCCAGGCAGCTGGGTGGAAGACCGGAATGCCAATCATTTTTCTTCAAAGAAATTATACCTGCATGGGCTTACAACGGCTATGCTGGCGTGGATAATGATCGGCTGGAAATACTGGCTGGTGGCGATCGTTATTTTGATAACCCACACCCTGATCGACGGATGGAAATCGTACCAAAAACCCAGTGTGAAATATTTTATAATCGACCAGCTATTTCATTTACTGATCATTATCGGCTGCTGGTATTTTACTTTTATCAACTGGGGCGATGTAAAAATGACGGTCACCGAACTGAATACCCAACCCAATTTCTGGAAAACGATCACCGCATTTATTTTTCTAACCAGCCCCTCTGGATTTTTGATCGGACAGCTTACCCAACAATGGCGCGATAAAATAGCCGATGCCGAAAGCCTGGCCAATGCGGGCACCTGGATAGGCATTATTGAGCGGATCATCATTCTTATTTTTGTGATATACAATCAATATTCCGCTATCGGGTTGCTGATAGCGGCAAAGGGTATTATACGGTTCAGCGAAAAAGACCGTCCCGAAATAAAAACAGAATACCTGGTAATTGGCACCTTAATGAGCATGGGCCTGGCCATATTAACGGGCCTGGCACTTAAGTTATAAAGCCACCTTCCCCGCTTTGCACACGGATAACACAGATAAAACGGATTTTGCCAGACTTCTTTTGCTGAATGCGAAAACATATCCGATATAACGAGCTATTTATCGGGCAGGTCAAGGATAATACTTCTTTGCTTTATTTAAGAAGCTGTTTTATCCTTCCAATCCGTGTCATCCGTGTTCCATTGATAAATATATGCACACGATTTCTTAAAGTCAGGATGCACTTTACACAGGATTTATAAAATAAAAAACCCACCTTAAAGGCGGGTTAAGTGAACCGGATTGGATTCGAACCAATGACCCTCAGCTTAGAAGGCTGATGCTCTATCCAGCTGAGCTACCGGTCCATTTACTAAAAAAGCTATTTTACTTTCGAACGGCTGCAAAAGTAATTTTTAATTAGTTTGCAGCCAAACCAAAATTGAAATAATGGATGTGAAAATAGAACCCGGCTGGAAAAAAATACTGCAGAGCGAATTTACCAAGCCCTATTTTCAACAGATCGTTACTTTTTTAAAGATCGAAAAAGCACAGGGTAAAACAATTTATCCCCCCGGGTCACTTATTTTTAATGCCTTTGAGCAGACGCCTTTCGAAAACGTAAAAGTGGTTATAATCGGGCAAGACCCCTACCACGGCCCCGGGCAGGCGCATGGTTTAAGTTTTTCGGTGCAGGATGGTGTGCCTCCGCCGCCCTCTTTGATCAATATTTTTAAAGAACTACAGACGGATATTGGTCTTCCTGCACCTGCAACCGGTAACCTGACACATTGGGCAAAACAGGGAGTACTGTTATTAAACGCCGCATTAACCGTTCGGGCTTCAGAGCCTGCCAGTCATGCAAAAGCTGGTTGGGCCGATTTTACCAATACGGTCATTCAAAAATTGTCTGACCAAAAACAGGGTGTAGTTTTTTTATTATGGGGAAAGTTTGCACAGGAAAAACAGGTGCTCATAGACGAAACCCGGCACTTTGTATTAAAAGCTGCACATCCATCGCCACTCAGCGCTTTCAATGGATTTTTTGGATGCAAACACTTTAGTAAAACCAACGAAATCTTGAGTAAACAAAGGCTGGACCCTATTGACTGGAGTTTGTAATTAAAAAAACACCGCCTCCATTAGCGCATGTAATACAAAAGAGCATGCAGTCATTTAGACTAAACCCTACATTTACAAAGCCATAGAAATTACACGACGAATGAAACTATTAAAAAATATTTTGGGGCGGATCTGGGCTTTTTGGGGACTGATTGTCTTTACCATTACGCTGCTCATTATTTTTATCCCTATTCTTATAACCTTCAAAATAAAAGAGCCGTTAGGAACAGAGATCTTTAGAAATTTATCGAAAGCCTGGATGACGGTCTTTCTAACACTCATAGGCTGCCGGATAAAAATTGTTGGTAAAGAAAACTTTAAAAAAGGTGAAACTTATATACTGGTTTGCAACCATAATTCATTTATGGATGTACCGGTCACCACGCCTTTTGTGCCGGGCGCCAATAAAACCATTGCCAAGAAGTCGATAGCTAAAGTTCCGGTTTTTGGCTGGGTCTACACGCGGGGTTCTGTGCTGGTTGACCGCGATAGTGATGAAAGCAGGCGCCAAAGTTTTGAGATGATGAAACAAACCCTTGCCAGGGGGCTGCACATGGTTATCTATCCCGAAGGAACCCGCAACCGTACCAAAGAACCGTTAAAACAATTTTACGACGGGGCATTTAAATTAGCCGCCGCTACCGGAAAAAACATCATTCCTACATTGCTGTTTAACACCAATACTGTTTTGCCCACCAACAAAGTGTTTTTTCTCTGGCCCAAAACGCTTGAAATGCATTTTTTACCTGCTGTGGAAACCCGTAACCTGCCCGTAAAGGAAATGAAGGAAAACGTGTTTAAAATAATGTGGAATTATTATATGGCGCATAGGTGATAATTAAATAAATGGTCAGAAAAATGAGATTTGGCAGATGCGTAGCATTGACCGATGTGGTAGTCCCGGATACCGGGAGATTTCAATCCGTTGAATCTAAAAGTCATCTGAATTTTTGAGTACCGTAGGTTCGGATCATTTCACTGCAGGTTAGGCAGGTAAAAAGTGTTTGGAAATATTTGTTGTCTATGGATTAATCTTTAGAGAGCCAGTTGATGAGGTTTGAGGGCGTATTTCACAAATGGGTCGAGCCGATGGCTCTTTTAATATCTCCCTTTCTTTTTTACCCCGGATTGAAATCCGGGGCTACCATATGATAGAGCCGATGGCTCTGCCAAACATTATCTGCAATCACATTTTACATTGGCAAAAACCCCTTACTTGCAGATGCGTAGCATCGACCAGCTTTGTAACAACGGATTTCAATCCGTTGAACAAAATGCCATCTGAATTTACGAGAACCGTAGGTTCGGCCCATTTCAATGAGGGCGATGC
>JBBRCW010000204.1:0-12586 GCA_038204535.1 Chitinophagales bacterium
ATCGATTTTAACTGCTCATCCCACCGGCATTCATTCAACTGGCCATTAAGATAAAGTATCAGCGTAAACGGCTCTATGCCTTCTAAATTATCAGTCGAAAAGTACAGCAATGGATCAGACTGCTGCAGTATCCTTATCAGCAAAATGCCCCGGCTCTCCTTATAAGGTGGCCAGGAAGAATGTGCCTGTAATGCACCATTTAACAAAACGCCTGTATCGCCATTTGGCGTGGTTATTATCCATGTGCCGCCCTTATCGGCGTCAGCAGGATATAATAATTTTTTGCCCGTTGCATTAAAAATATCAGGAGGAGTAGCACGGCCGCGGGTGCTCTTTTCGTCGCGGTTGCTGGTAATGTAAACCGAATTATTGACCGGTATAAAGGTTACTGTACACATACTTTTCTAAATCGGTTGGTTGAGGCAGCCACTCCAAACGCTGGAGGAATTTGAATATTTCCCAGCTCGTTCATTGCTATGCGTATGTACGCCATATGGTGAATAGCATGTTCAAGGTTGTAAATCACCTCGCGATAGTAGGTGCTGTCAACCGATAATTCAGAAACCTGGTCATTAAGATAATTACCTTTTAATTGCAAGGGCTTATCTACTTCGAATAATTGTGCTAAAATAGCGACGATAGCACCGCGTGCCATTGAAATATCGTGTTCCAGCAACAGATCTCGCCGGCGATCATCATAGTTTACTATGCCTTTTGGATACCCTTTCAGCAGCTCCTGAAAAAGCTCAATAATGTGCCGGGTATGCTGGCCGATGGTTGCATTACTTAACGATAAAACAGGCTGACTGTATTGTGCTCCGGATAATGTATCCAGTGCATTGTTCAACTGATTAAATATGGTTTCTAAGGGTACTTTTAAGCGCATAGAAGTTTATAATTATTTTTTTATTCTAGTTCAGCATAATCGTTGCTCGCCAGGTCATTTGGTAAAATTAAAATTCTTATTTGATAGCAGCCACGCCAAACAAATGGTTATAGGCTTTGCAATGAATACAAATATATTTATAGGCCGAAATATCCGCTTCACTTACAGGGTACACCTGTTTGCCATTTGTCGATTTCAACTTACCCGCTTCAAGAAAGTTAACCGGCATTTTTTCTTTGGAAAGATAAACGTACAAGTCGGGTCCATTGCTGCTCATAAAGCTATCGAGAACCAGCTCGTAGTTTCCCTCCGTTATTTTATTTATGGATACTTTACCGCTTACCTGCCCGTAAGGACCGTTTTCAAAGTAACCAATTCTTTGGGATATTGCATTCGGGGTAGCTGTTTCGTTTAATGTTACGGCCGGGGCACCGGCGTTTTTTTTACACGAAACGGAACCGGTTAACAGAATGAATAAAATAAGGTAACGCATAATTGTATTTATTTAGAATTGAAGATTAAGATGTGGTGCAAAAACAAAACTCCTGGTCAACCCGTCGGGCCTCACATCTCTTACCACCAGTGGCACGCCGCCAGTGATTCCGATTTCCAGTTTCTTATTGACCATGTATTTTAATAATCCGGTGGCGTTCAGGGTCAGGCCCTGGCTGCCGTTTATAGCTATCGGGCTGTTTTGAATGCCCGCATCTATGTACGTGTCTTTGCCAAGATGATAGATGGCCAAAAGACCCGCGCTGAATTGCAATTTTCGCTGTGCCGTAAACTTGTAATTGGCCCGAAGCAATACATCGCCCTTACGATCAAAATCGTTGGTTGACGGATATGCGGCGGCTTCCTTTTGGTTATAGTAAACAGGCAGAAAATGGTTTTGATTAATGCCAGAAACCGGCTGTTGCAAACCCGAAGCAAACTGCCATTTATCTGACTCTGCCGCAACGCCGGCAATAAGATCAACGGTTCCCAAACTACTTTGATACTGCATAGGCAGCGACAATCCATTTACTTTCAGATTACTTTGATTTAAAGGCAACTTAGTGCCCAGTGTAAAACTGGTCACCCATTTTTTTGTGGGGTCCACCTGGTAGGTACCTGATATAATCACATCTCCTGCACCAAAAGCATTGCCCAGGTTTCCGGAGGCGTAATTGGCCGTAACCTTGCCCTGCAATTGCCAATGTGTGTTTAATTGAATGCCGTATTCCAATGCCGGCGTAAAAACAAAAACCTCTTCGTCGCCGGCACCAACCGGTAACGAAAGTTTAAAATATTGGCGGGTGTTTTTTTGATGATGACTCATACCAAGGTTGCCAACCGAACAAAAACCTGCATCGCTGCAGCCCTGTGCCTTAGCTAAATCAACCTGAAAAACAACCAAAACAACGCAAGAAATAATTAGTCGCTTCATATCATTCAATTTAAAAATTTTGTCCAGTTTGCATCCGCCTTAATCTTAAGCCCGGGTTCGTCTTTGTTCCACGACTTTAAGGTGTTATTAAAAAATTTAGAATAAAACAAATACAGTTTTTCGTTTTTGATCTTAAAGGTTTCAGGGTCTACTTCTACCTTTTGGCCATTTGCACCCATTGCGTATGCACACCAGCCGCCATATTGCGGTTCGTATCTGGCAGCATTGGCCCGAAATAGCTCCTTGTTTTGCTGCGAAGAAAAATAATACGTTACCCCCTCATACACCAGCGAATTTGCCTTACTTCCTTCTACTGCTTTTTTTTGAACAAAGTACGCAACCGGATCGTATCCTCTTATAGCCAGAGCAGATTTTTCGAGATTAAATTCTTTTTTCCGCTTTTCGCTTTGTGCGGATATGAATGTTACCAGCACAAGAATTGCAAATAAAACTGAAAACAATTTTTTCATTTTTACCCTCCTTATTAACAAGACGCATTAAATATCGCTTCCTTACAATTTTCACTTATTTATTATAGCACGCCCACCTACCATACGGCGCTAAAAAATTTAAAATAGTTACCAAAATGTTAATTAGGCGATAAAGAAGACTGTATTTATCGTATCGGGATAATTGCCCTGGCATAAAAAAAACCCGGCTGTCGCAATTGGCAAACCAGGTTTTATTATTGTTCATAAAATACCGCCCAAAAAGTCTCGGCAAACTTTAGGGGATCATATAAATTGCCGCTTCATACGGCCTGTCAGATATGGATGAACTAATGCCAGTAGTGGCAAGGGTATTTTCATAATTTGAGTTAACCAGCTTAGCCGCCGGATCCTCAAACCTGGTATTGACGGTCGCTTTTGGGGAGCAACTATTCATAAGAATTATACTGGCAAACAGCATTGTAAGATGGCAATAAAATTGTTTCATAGCAATGATTTGGCAATTTGAAATTAAGGCGTTTTGAAATAATATCCATGTAAGCAAGTTGCGTGGCTCACATTTTTATAACAACAATTGAGAAGATCGAAAAGATTTATTTCACCCGCAATTTTCCAGATAATTTATTTCAATGCTGGTTTGGACGTATGTAGGTAAACTCCAGAATAGCGGATTCGCCTAGCATCACCTGGTCTCCTTCGTGCAGGCGATGGCCTATTTCAATGGTTTGAATTTTTTCAACAGTACCATCCGCGTTTCTAACCTTTGTTTTGTTCAATGGCGGAATACCGCCTTCATCTGCATACACAACAAAACAACCACTTTGGGCATCCCACTCAATATGTGCATGCTGACGACTTACCGAGCGGTTACTAGCTTCTTTACTCTCCCCTAAAAAACAAATAATGTTTTCCCGAAAAAAGCCATCGGCTGTCTGGGTTTTCTTTTCCCTGCCCATTGTAATTTTTTTTGCTGATGAAGTGAGCGTGTACCAATCTTTCTCCGTTTCGCCATTTAGCAGCCGAAGGTAGCCGGTCGCGCTGGTGTGAATGGATGGCTTGGTTCGGGTAGCAATAAAGAGGGCGGCATCCACATCTCTGTCGCTAATAGCCTCGGCAGGCGCAGGTTGAATGAATGTGATGTTAAACAACCAATCTGGCGGTAATTGAATGGCATAATCGTCAGCAATCTTTTGAACCTCATCGTTTTTAAACCGATCCTCTTCACTATAGAATACAGCCGCTTCATATAGTTGTTTGTCAGCTTCGCTGCAGGTTATAAAAAGGTTGAGCGCTTTAATATTCCGGCCTTCACCGCCTTCATTTTTTTGCAATTGTTCTTTAATGAACTGTATTAACCCATTTCTAATTGCTTTTACATCTTTGGGCTTGCTATTAAATAGATCGAACATGGGTTGGAGCTTTTAGCAATTTAAAATTCGTTCCTGAAATTATAATCCGCAACTTTCTTATACTTTACAATAATAACATTCAAGCAATCATTTCTTAAAAAGCCTCATCTCCCTACCCCTTCTCCTTACAGAGAAGGGGCGGCGCTGCTGAATACGCCCAAACTTCATAACTTCCCTATCAGCATTAAAGAAATGCCACTCCTTATTAACGCCATCATAATCTGATGCTTGTTGAAATTGACCGGCGCTTCCAAAAAGTGTTGCTTCGTTTAATTCCCTTGCAAAAATTGATAGCGGTAGAGAAACCTCTGCCCGATACAGAGAATTAAAAATCAACCGAACGGCTATTTATTATGCTGCATATCAATACTATATGCCTTTATAGCACTATCGCCAGTGGATCTAATCCATAGATTTCCATCATCTCTTTCAGCATCATATTTAGCTCTTTTATAAGTATACAGAGAATTATTGTCCTCATTCAGACAATTAATATCTTCTTCATTTCTTCTAATAACTTTTCTAATAGTATCTCTAATTAAATCTCTAATAGTTCTCTAATTAAATCTCTAGAGCCAACAAGTACCCATTTAGATTTAGGCGCTGAGGCGCAAAAAACTGACAGAAAGTCGTCAATTTTTTCGAATTTAGAAAAGCAAAATTTCTATTTGAATAAACCTTGGCAGAAAATCACCTCCAAATATCCTCATTATACGTTATTAGCTTATTTTCAGTTGCGTCTTCTTCAGCAAGGTATTTTAATAATGTCAACTAAGGCGAAAGTTGACATTCGAATTTTCTTTCTGGTGCAGCGCACCCAAATATTTGTAGCCAATAAAATTCCAGTTCAATCTAAGGTGCAGCGCACCGAAATATCGACTAATAATTTGCCCGGTGTGATTTTATGCAAATATTGCGGTGCGCTGCACCTCATGAGCCCTGCGCTGATGAGGTTCTACAAATATTTTGGTGCGCTGCACCTGAGTTACAATAATTAAAGTTGTAGATACAATTTAGTTGCACTGCGCCAACCGAATCCGGGGCTTACTTTACGTAAAGGATAATTAGTTTCTTACCCATCAGCTGTTTCTCTTCAAAGTCAGTTAAGAGTTGTTTCTTTTGCACCTTATCCAGCATAATGATTTCTTAAGCGGATAATTAATTAAGGAATTGAATCCCCTTTCGGCTTGTTAACAGCAGAACGCGATTGTGAAGTTACAGCAGCGGGAACATTACTTTTGACCTGAGCCTTTGCTGCAGGGTCAAACCCCTTTATATACCCCCGCTTTAATAAAACAGGTATAACATACTGGCCTGCCAGCCTTACCGCTTCGCTGGAGCCTTTGGCGTTTTCGAGCCGGATGCAGGTTACAATATGCCCTTTGCCATTTGCTTTGGGCATAAAGAAAACGTACCAACCATCGTTGATGCGTTCACTTTTCCAAATGCGCTCGGGTGTACCGGTTTTACCCGCCACTTTTACCCCCAGGCGTTGCGTTTTATTGGCGCTCTGCTCCTGCATATACGTAGTCATTAAATCGGCAAAATGTCCATTTGAAGTTATAGGTATGCCCTTTTGAACAGTTACAGGTTTACCGCTAACCGTTAAGACGTACCGGTTGGGCACCATCAGCCCTTTATTGGCGATAGCACCGGCCAGTCTTGCTACCGATGCAGGCGTGGCGATCAGCTCGCCCTGGCCCCATGCCATGCCCGATATGCCCTTGCCCCTGGTGCGCCTAATGTTTGTGCGATCGTAGGAACGCAAACTTCTAAACTCCGTTTTCCGCCATAATTCCAGCCATTTGTTTTGCTGGTCGGTATTGTTGTTTTCGTATTGATAATAGTAACCGCCCACCCCATGTAAAAACATGCCTGTCTGCATGTACAGCATGGCCATTTGTTCCTGCAGCTGCTCTTCGTTGGCAAGGCGGATAAAGAACGAGTTGTTCGATTTTATAATACCTCTTTCTATATTGATGTAACCGGCCTCGTCGGGTTCGGCGCTTTTAATTCTTATCAAATCTTTAGGATGAACCAATATTTTTAGATCGGCAGCTTTTGCACCCAATTTATTAAAAGCAGCCAGCGACGTTGCCAGTTTGGCCGTTGAGCCTGGTTGCGTAGCGTGTGTAAAACCCATGTCGCTGTTTACATTCCAGCCGGGAAACCTGTTGAGTTCCGCTTCGCTGAGTGTAAGCAAATCCCAATCGTTTACGGGCGGAAGCGGATAAGCTGCCGATGCCAGTACATCCCCATTGTCATCCTGCATAACTACCACCGACACACGCTTGACCTGCACGCTGTCGTCGGTGGCCAGCCTTCGCTGCAATTCGGTTTGCAGGCCGGCATCCAGAGAAAGCTTTACATCGCGGTCGCGTTGTTTAAAATTTGTTACCGCTGCGCTATTGATGCCTGCCAATAACAAGGGTGATAAGGCGCTATAATCCCTTTTATTTACCGTCATTTCAGTTTCGGTCCGGGGCAAAAATTTGTCTTCTCTATAACGGCTGGCGTTCACAACAGATTTGGCTGCAGGAGCGGGAAAACCGCGCAACTCCGCCGCATGCGCATATTCGGCAAAATAGCCGTTTACCGAACCATTAAAGACGCCGGTATTGGCATCGCCCGTCCAAAAAAACATTTGATCGCCAAAGGGATAATAGCGGTCGCTTCGGCTATGCTCCAGTGCTTCAATTTCTTGCCGGGTGAAACCCAAAGCCAGCAGGCTGTCGGTTTGCGGTTTTATTTGCGATGGGTTACTGGTTGCCAGTATCATGCCTTTGCGGTCTAACAGGTTGCCCGCCTGCAACCGGTTCATTAATATATTTATACGCGGGTTATAGCTAAACATACGGGTTCCGCTGCGATCGGCAACCAACGCCGGCTCCACTACCCATTTGGCGTTGTTTTCTATGTAGCCAAACACCTTTACACCCAGCAAAACAATACCAGTGCAGGCAGCCAATAGTGCAGGTAATAAATTCTTATCCTGCCTGCCGGTAATAAATTTCATTTGAGCCGCCGAGCCCTGCACCTGCGAGGCGGAAAGCAGAAAGCCTGCGGCAACCATATTTGCAATGAGCGACGATCCGCCATAACTTATAAATGGCAAGGCGACGCCCGATAGTGGCAGCGCTCCGGTTGACCCTCCCGCTATCAACAAAAACTGGATGAATGTTCCGATGCCTATACCCGCCGATAAATAGAACAGGAATGGTGTGCCTGTTTGGCGGCCAATGATAATAGACCGGTGCAGGTAAATAAAGAAGACAATAAAAACGGCGATGATACCCGCGCCTCCCATCTCCTCGCCCACGGCCGGTAAAATCATATCGGTGTGGGCCTCGGGTATGGTCTTGGCAAAGCCTTCGCCTATGCCCTGGCCATCAATTCCTCCGCCCGCCATTGCCCAAATTCCATTGGCTACCTGGTCACCGCCAAAAACTTCGTTGTCCCACGGGTTTTGCCAGATCGCTTTTCGGTCTGTTAGGCGCTGCACAGGACCCGGAAAAATTTTACCGATGAAGGGAACCTGGTCGAGCAGCATAAAACCACTAACTACTACCAATGCCATTACCACACTTTCGCTCAATCGTTTTTTTGCAACCGCCATCCATAATAAGGCAACTACTACTGTTATGCCCGTACCCAGCCATACATTTTTGGTAAACCAGGTAGTCAGCACAAAAAGTGTAACCGATGCAGCCATTGGCGCAAAATCGCCCCGCGAAAAAGAAAAAAGTATGATGAACGTAAAACAGCAAACCATGGCGGGGCCTAAATCGCCCAGGATGAGAAACAGAAAAATAGTAGCCACCACCGCAAACAGGGCGAAAAAGAAAAACCATAAACGCTTGGTAAACGAGGTGTATTCCGAAATAAATTTTTCGTTTACGGCAAAGAAACCCGCCAGGAAAATGATAACAAGATACTTGACCAGCTCGCTGGGTTGAAACCCGAGCAGGTTTACTTTTACGCCACTTCCTTCGGGGCCGGTACCAAAAAAAATAGTCAATAATAAAAGCCCCATAGCAGCTATTGCCCATGGCCATCCATTGGCGGCTTTTCGGTTATTTTTAAAAATCAACAGCCGGTAGAGTGATGAGTCGGGGGTAAAAAAACGCATGTTGATAAATGACATGATCACCATGCCCCCTATCCCTCCTAAAAAATAATAAAATGTGCTGCGGGCTAAAAACCGATCACGCAATGGATCCTGCAAACTGAGCAGGGCCAAAAAAGAAAGGCCGGTTAAGAACATTACAACGGGCAATAACAACTGGTCTGCCTGAGGAAAACGTACTGAAAGCAAGACATGCAAAAGAAAAAAAGATAGGATGTAACCCACCAGGATGATCCAGAACCAGTTGGAAGCTTCTATTGGGGTACGTACAATAAATGATTTTTCTTTTTTAAAATTGTTGAAATCGCGGGTGGAAAATAAACGGATATTATGCGGAGACTGCAGAAAATTGAAAGTTACATCGCCTTGTAATTCTGTTATCCCTTTGCTTTGGCCAAACTGAAAGCCCGGTTGTAAAGGCAATACCTGGTAAGCCTTTTCCTGCTGCAATCCTTCAAACGAAAATTTGCCTTGCTGGTCGGTGCGGGCATAGGCTGTTAGCGATTGCAATTGCCGGTTTTTTAATGAGTCCAGTGCATAAACAGAGCGTACGGCGTTTTTATATTCCATTTGTAAATTCTCAACCTCCGAAACCGAAGCGCTATATACACTATCCTGGGGCAAAATTAATCTTAGCCTTACCAATACGCCTGCAGCAGGCAAATTACCCGGCTTGTTAATGTTTCCACTTATTGATCCAGTGCCCAAAGCAAGCCGTGTTACAGCGGATACTTGTAGCGGTTTATTTCTTTCCCGGTCAAAGAGCGTTGTATCTGTATCGGAAAAGCCAACCAATGTTCTCGATATTGTTACCCGGCGTTTAAAATTCTGGCCACCTGTTTTATAGGCATCATCCGCATTGATTGAAAACCTTTTTTTATTTAGTTCGCCAATGTTGTCAATATCGGCTTCCTTTGTTCGAAGGCCTTTTTCGATTACGGAACTTACCAGGGCGGCATCGCGGTCATCTTTAAAATAAAACCCTTTTTTAAGCAGTGTTGCTATATTGTCACCGGGGTTCGGATCGTTTAAATTCATGATGCTGCCTGCTGCAAGTCTTGCGGGCACTTCCTCAAAATCTTTTTGATGCACTACGTACAGCCGTATAAACATCAGGCTCATGGCCACCGATATCAGCACTACAAATAAAAGCTCGATCTTTCTGTTCATGTTGCTTTAATTCTTCTATACGCTAGTGTACAGGTAAATTTTGTATAATGCTGTAGGGGGTATCTATCAGGTGCCCGTTAACGGGGCTGTCATCGGGGTAGGTAAGGTTGTATTGCACCGGCACCCTGCAATTCTTAAAACGAACATTTTTAAAATGGATAGAATTATTTCGGGTAAGAATGGCAACTTCAAAATTTTGGAGCGTCAGACTATCAAGCAAGATATATTTTGCCTGCAAAGAGGTGATAAAGGCCGCACCTTTAAAATTACCGCCACTCACCAGCGTAGCCCCATTGCCCATAATGTGCAGTGAGTCTTTGGTAATAAAAATAGAATCACTTATTGAAATGGGCTGATCGCCAGGGGTGTTGATTATAAAAACTTCATTTCTGAACGGGCTGTTGATGCTGTCGATAAAATTGAGTTCGCGTTCGGTCTTCTTATACACGGTATTTTCGTCACTGGCAGTACCCGGCTGTATTTGACCTTTATTGGTATAATACTGGTAGAACAGATAAATAAAGGCTGCTAAAAGTATTACCAGCAGAACTGACAGCACCGGCACCGCGCTTCCTCTTCTGGCTTTCGGCCTTTGGATGCTTTCGGGCGATTTATATTCCGACTGGATGGTTTCTTTTTTTACCTGGGCAACGGCAACGGCCGCAGATGGTTTGGTGGCGGTATGTGTAACAGCGGTCTTATGGTTCTTTACAAGCACCACGGTAATATTGTCCTTTCCGCCGGCATTATTTGCCGCCTCAATTAATTGTGCTCCTTTTGCCTCAATTGTAGTGTCAGCGTTTAATATGTTCCCCATGGCTGCACGGTCAACCAGGTCTGTTAAACCGTCGCTGCAAAGTAAAATGACATCGCCGGGCAAAAAAGGCGATTCGCCTGTCTCAATATAATCGTCGGCTTCAATACTGTCGCTAAACCCCAGGGCCTTATTGATCTCGTTTCTCTTGGCATGGTTCATTGCTTCAATTTCCGTAAGGCGTCCGCTATCCTCTAAAAATCCAACAAAAGAATGATCGTGCGAAATCTTAACCAATGTATGGTCGCGGTATAGGTACAGCCTGGTATCGCCTACATGTGCAAAAAACAACTTGTTATTTTCGATGTCTGCCACAGCCAGTGTAGCCACACATGCCATTTGATTATTATTGCTGCTCAGTTGGCGTTCTTTGTACACCACCGCATTGGCTTGAATCAAGGCATCTTTTAAAAGCTCTAAAGTATAATTATCCTTTTTCTTAAGTTGGTCAAGAATAGCCTGGCGGGCTAAACCCGATGCAATCTCGCCTCCTTCATATCCGCCCACCCCATCTATTACACATGCTATAACACTTTCGGATTGCTTGCCTTTTTCGGCAATAAAAGTATCCTCATTGTTAGTACGTACTATTCCTATATCCGTTATGCCAAAAAAGTTTTCCGCCATGTTAGTGATGAGATTTTTTAACGTCAATAAAATTTACAATAAGCAATAATACTGCAATCAGTAATAACCCAATTGATAAGGCTCCGCTCATGAAAAACTACGATTTAAAAATGTTAATGCCTACAATACCATTCAATACCATCCTGCTATTTACCGGAAGCTCCACCCAATGGGGCTTATCGGCCGCGCTATTGGTAATTTCATGTTCGTTTAAGATGGTTTTTTCGCCAAACGACGCAACATAAAATTTACCCGCCGGGGCATGATACCGAATGCGCAGGTGCGGTGAATTGATCCAATCCGAAGGTATCTTAAAAATGTGGGCGCCTTCCTCTTTTTCTTCTTTACCAGACACCACTATCTCATCGCCGCGCATTAAAAATTCTATCTTCTTACCGCTATATTCTCTTTCGGGGATGATGGCTTCGAACCTGGCCAGCGCCGCTTGTTCTTTGGCAGGGGCCGAAACGGCACCTCCGGCCAGCGTATCCTGGTAGGCCACTTCGTAATAACCATCACTGTAAAAAGTAAAGGCGTTTAACAGATCCTGGTTCACATCAAGATTTTCGGCTATGCCGGTTTGCCGGGGGATAAAAGTCACCCGAAGGTTTTCTTCCTTAGCCTTTTCCTGGGGTTTGCCGGGCATTAATTTTCCTATGAAACTTTTATCGCCACGGTTATAGTCGGGGTGCGACACGAAACGAAAAACCCACTTATTGCTGCTGGGTTCCACCGTCTTTCCCTGCTGTCGGTAATGCTGTAATATTTGGTAAAAATGTTTAACCGACTCCTGAACAATCAATCCGAATATACCCTTTCGGTTGTCCATAAATTGCCTGAAATCTTCGGCATTAAAACAAATGATATACTCGTGAAAAAAAACCACCCTGTTGGCAAACGACAATTGGCTGATAGATTCCTTAAACTTATCTGCAATATATTTAAATACATCGTCGGGGGTAAGCGTGGCAATATCTGCCGCCGCTGTTTCCGGCTCTTTTTTCAGGAACCAATCCTGTAAACCCATCCGTTTCCAAATGGTTGGTTTCTTTGTCATGTAAATTGTATTATTGTTTTTTAGGGTTTGAAATTGAATGAATGTTTTTTAATGTTCTCCACCTGTTTTCCCGGGATATAATGTCCTTTTTGGTTATTGGCTAAGAATTTGTCTATACTTCCAACTTACCTCACCCCACTTCCATCTTCCCCACTTCCCTTTCCCTACTCCTACTCCTACTCCCAACTTACTACTCCCTACTTACAACTCACTACTCCCTACCCACCACTCACTACTCCCTACCCACCACTCACAACTCACCACTCACCACTCACCACTCACTTGTGTGTGCCTAATATAGGTTGACAGATTTATTAATATTTAATCCTCTTTATCGAACAAATTTAGCTGTTTGGTATTCATGGCATCTGCATTCAGTTCTACCGTATAAATTTTCACTTTATTTCTTTTTTCTACTGGTGTTCCCAATAGATAATTTTCGTATTGTACCGGTGTCATTTTACTTAAACTTTGATGTGGTCGGCTTTCGTTATAGGCGTTCATGGTTTCTTTCAGTTGGGTCTCAAGTTGTTTTTTGTTGTTGATTTCCTTTCTGTACATGTATTGGTTTTTTATGGTGTCATTTACTCTTTCTATGTGGGTGTTTTCATACACTTCGTTA
>JBBRCW010000205.1:0-12572 GCA_038204535.1 Chitinophagales bacterium
TAATTCTGGCTGATCTTCCCTTTAATAGTTTTTCCCACCAGATAGAGTCCTTTTTATACTTGAATGTTGTACCAGGCAAAAAAACTCGATCAATAAATCCTTTCATTTGTGCCGGTAATCCGCCCCACCATACGGGATGAATCCACACTAGATGATTTGCCCATTTGATAGCTTCTATAGCTCCCACTAAATCACTTTCAAGCGGCGTTATTTTATTATAGCCAAACCTAAGATTAGGGCTAAAGTCCAACGCATGAATATGTATTTCTTTTACCTCGGCACCACTTGCAAGTGCTCCAAGCTTGTACGTTTCTGCCAATGCCTGATTAAAACTTTCTGAATCCGGATGTCCGTTAATGATTGTTACTCTTTTATCCATAAATAATTTTTTACAAAACTACTTTTGGCCCAAATGACAAAAAAGGACATTTGTCTAATAAATAAATTCTCTTCTTATTCTGCTTAGGTGTCGTGGAGTAATCCCTAAATAGGAGGCTAAATATTGTAAAGGAATTTTTTGAATATACTCTGGTTGATTTTCCATTAGGTTTGCGTAACGCTTTGCAGCATCCGTTGTTTGCAATTGAAATATTCTTTTTTCCAGTTCAATATATTGCTGCTCAGCAATAGTTTTTAAAAAATAAATCCAGTTTGGATTTTGTTTTACAAGCTTTTCAAGCAAATCTTTCTGAACAACAAGCAACTCGGTAACCGTGACGGCCTGGATATTTTCTACGGTAGGTTGAGCTATCAAAAAAGAAGAATATGCCGTCATTAAATTGTTGGGGAAAGTGATACAGTAAGTGATTTCTTCGGCTTTGTTGGAAGTATAGTAAGTACGCAAAGTTCCGGATAAAACAAATCCCACTTGTTTGCAGGTTTCGCCTTCTCTAACAAAATACTCCGATTTTTTGAGGAGTTTATATGTTGACAGTTGAATGAAATCATCAATTTCAATATCCGTAAATATGTTAAAAGATTTTAAAAATCTTTTAATGCTATCGTTTTTCATTGCAAGATGTAGGTGAGTTAAATGCAGTTTACCGAAATCGAATGTAGCTAAGGTCCCTATGCCAAACTATGACTGTATTCGAAAAAAACGCAACCGGCCTTAATCCGAAAAGATTATTAAGTCTGTGGGCATTCCCATTTTGGAAAGTTACAGACCCCTTTATGATAATGCTAGAATTTTAAAAATGCAAACGTTTATGCTTTTATTAAATTAGAATACAATACCAAAGGTTGAATTACTTCCGTCTGCCAGTCACTCATAAAGACAGTTTTGTGCGTTAGGTTATTTTTTCTGCAATAGTATATTAATTAATTGATCGGGGTATAATTTATCATATTCTATTGTAGTGTCAGGGAATATGGGTTCTTTCATTCGACCCCCACTAGGCCTTTTTAAATAAAATCGGGGTGCAATCATTGTTAGTCCTGAGTTGGGCATTTTGGAAAATTGAATTGCCCCAGTCTGCCCGCTCTTTCCGCCGGTTGGTTCACCAATTAGTTGACCAAATTTATAGTCCTGAACTGTATTAGCAAATAGTATTGCGGACGAATATGTATATGGACCAATTAATATTGAAACCTTTCCAGAAAATTTATACTTGTTATCAAGTTCAACAGGAATTAAAGTATCTATGTTACCCGTTATTACAGAACCAATAACTTCCCCTGGATCTCTGTATTTTCCAATAATTTTTTTCTTAAATGTTGATCCCCATCTGTAAGGTATATGAGCGATGTATTTTAGAATGCCTTTCATCCAAAATTCATCATCACCACCACCATTTTCTCTAACATCAATAATCAAATGCTTAATCTTATTTTTTTTCAAACTCATAAAAGTAGAGTCCATAAAATCATAATATTCTTTTTTATAATCCCATCCGAATTCCTTGATAGTTAAGAGTGCATTTTCAGAATCCAACACTTTGAATTTGAAGTTATCATCAAAAGCTACGTGTTGGTAGAATTTAGGGAGTGCAGATCTTCCGCTTATGGAAATAACTTTATCTTGAATCCCATCACTAAGATTGATTTTAAATTCTTTACACTCTCCGAACAATAGCATATAAAACAATGCAAATTTTCTTTGTAATAAAACCTTCCGGTGTGGATCAGAATCACCATTTAATCTCAATAGCATTGGGGCAATTATTGTAGCAACTGGTATGTTGTTTATTTCATTGATAACATAACCTTTGTATTCAGAATCTTTACCACCTAGCAGCGAATAGATTAAAAGTTGGTCTTTATTGAATAAAACTTCAAAAGGGAAGAATGTCCCGCCTTTTGAAACATAATCCTCAACAATAGAGGCATTTATATGCCCGACAATTAAATGTCCGTCTGAAAGTTGATTATTGAGTACTGAAATTCGTTTCCAAAAATCCAAAACTGTTAAAGGTGAATTTATGCTATCCCTAATTTGAGCAACACTAATGTAAAAATTGTCAATATCTCTTATAGTGTACGATAAGTCAGGGTGAGTTGAATGTATCCAGTTAATCCAATAATCAATATCATCTTTTAAATCTTGTGGTTGAATTTCAGAATTTAATTTTTCATAAGGACTTTTTTGAGCTAATGAAGTGTAGTATGTAAAAAAGAATATTAAAAATATGATGATTTGTTTCATGGTAATTGTTCGATTTATGAGATTTTAGGTCTGTTTAATTAAAACAGTGGCCAACGATAGTACTTGAAGCTGTAGTGTAATAGACCATACTAGCGCATTGGTTTTGACGATATCTAAAACAGGATACTATTTCAAAACTAGCGCTACAAAATGAACAAGCTGACGATGATAACATCCAACCGCAATTAGCATAGTATTCCAACTAAAAGAATCTGCCACTGAGGGCATCTATTATGATTTGATGATCTTGTATGTCATGCAATCCAGATACTGTGATAGTTGCTACCATTCCTGCGCCTTTTACAAAAATAGGAATGGATCCGCCTTTGGCAAGAAAGTCTCTTTCGTCTAGTCCAAATGTTTTATCCAAACTCATCTTGCCAGCTTCCAAATCATTTTTTACAGCCAAAGAACTCTCCTCAAAACGTTTTGCTACGTTGGCCTTTCGCCTAAGCCAGTTGCGCTTGTCTGCCGGAAGACTATCATCGATGTACAAAAAAACAGTGTGATTCAGCCGGCTTATTTCTATCCCGATGTGTTGATCACGACTCTTAGCAAGTTCTACAACTGCTAGTCCCATTTGCAGTGCCAGTTTGTTGCTAAATTGCTCCAGTTCTATTCTTTTGACCATTTCATTATTTTTAATTTGTGCTTTTAATGGTATAAATATTATCCAAAAGCAAAAGATAAACAAGATCTCCTTCATCATTCATTGTTTTAGCTTTGGCTGTTGTACCCCTCGCTGACTCATTTCGTATCCAAAAGTCTAACAATCCCGAAAACTAAAAACCCTTTAACCTGCGCAACAACATGACTAAAGCTGCTTCATGTATTCTGCTATTAATATTTCATTGGTATCGTTGCTGTTCAACAATGTATCAACAATTTTCTTCTTTTCGGTTTCAGTTCTGTTTTGACTTAACTTTTTCTTTGCCTGCAACTCTGTTACCTCAATCTGAAAGGAAACAATCCCCTTCACCATATTGTGCTTGTACTTTTCTGGGAAACTATCCCAATCTTGCCGATACGATTTTTCATAATTCTCAATCGTGGCTTCCAAAATTTCAAATGTTTTTACCGGATCTGTAATGACACTGGCCTTTCCGTATGCATGCACAGACATATAATTCCACGTAGGCACATTAAGGACGCTATCATAATTTTTTGTAGAAATGTAAGCATGGGGCTGACTGAATATAACCAAGCTCGGAACCGCTTCCACATACTTCCATTGTTCATTTGCTTTTGCAAAATGTGAAGTTAATGTAACAATATCATCTTGCTTTGTAACCAAAAATGGCAGATGCGTAGCAATCGGAAAGCTATCTTTTACGGTAACAATAGTAGCAAAACTAAACTGCTTCATAAATGCAACAATCTCGTCTTTGTCTGTGGTCAAATTATTTTTAGGGATATACATATCATTTTAAATGTTTTTATGGGACTAAGTTTTTACGTTCAATACTTATACACATTGGCTGCCATGTATTCCTTAAGCAGCAAAGGCTTTAGCTACAATAATAAACAGGAAATTTTAAAACGATAGTTTGCATTGAAGAATTTTTGGCTGTTGCTGTTTACCTTATATTTCCAAAAATTCGAAGTTAGCATGCTATAGTTACAACCTATCCCGCCGTGTTAATTCTCCAAGTGTAAATAACTTCCAGGGGTACATATTTATATAAAGTCAAGTCTCCCAAATTTGTCTTCACTTAAATAATACTACTCCGTATTATGTAGAAATTACCATCAAATGCTAGCATACCCACACTTGCATAATGATACTATAAATTTAGTAAAGCTTTTTTAGCAGCCTCCATCTGCGGATCCTTTTGTAAAATCTCCTCCAATAGTTTTTTTGCCATGGGCTTATCCCCCAATTTTTTATAAGCGCTTGCTCTTTCCATTTGCAGGGTCGCATTGTAATAATAGGCTGTTGTTAGTTCAACGATATTCAACCCTAGCTTTACAATTGAACTATCGTCTTTCGCTTCCAGCAATCTATAATATCCATAAGATGCCATTAGCTCTAAATCGTAAAAAACTGTTTCTTTTGCTATTTGCTGTTTAGCCCAAACCATATCGTTCTCGTTAATTGCTTTTTTTATCAAATTCATGGTACGCTCATCGTCATAAGGCTGGCGGTCAACAAGTTTTTTATTTAAACCGATTACAATGGCTTCTGCCAGGGCATTGGTAGAGTAAGGGTTTTGACCTGTTATCAATTGCCCATCCACTATAACATGCGGTAGCATGAGGTCAGCCTTTTCGTATATACCTCCTCTGGAAATAAGTCTGTCTTCCAGTAAAAAAGGAAACTCTGCTTTCCATTTTTTACCAAACATAACTTCTTCACTGTTAGAAAAACCTGCAATTCTTTTATTGGCAATGAGGAATTTCCCATCTGCCAGTTTCACATTTACAAGTGCTGCAGGGCCATGGCAAACAGCAGAAATGATTCCTTTTTTATTATAAATAGAAGTGATAATTTCCTGCAGTGATGGGTCGTAAGGTAAATCGAACATGGCACCTTTGCCCCCTACTATATATACAGCATCGTATGCAGCAGCATTAATTGCTGCTGTAGGTTTTGTTCCTTCTAATAAATCCATTACTGTCTTATTTGCCAAAATGGTTTTGTTGTAAGGCTTCTTTTTATTGTATTCGTCTGGCTCGGCAATACCACCTTTTGGACTGGCCACATCTACCAGCAAACCGTTTGATGTAAATATCAGGTAAGCTTGAGTAAACTCATCAAATTCAAAACCCGGCCTGGTTTTACCCGCATCTTTTCCGTAGCTGCTCACTACCATTAATATTTTCGATGGTATTTCTGCCTTTTGACTAACTGCAACTAATGGCATCAGAATAATAGCCAGCAATAAGTTGCTTATCATTCGTCTTTTGTATTTTATTCTTTTGCTGTTTTCAAGTCTCCTTTTTCCAGCCAGTTCTTTAATAAATTCGGGGCACCGGTTATCTTTAATCGTTTCGCAAACTACCATTTTACTTTGATTAGGTGAGTGTAAATATTATCATTTAAAGTAAACAAAATTAACAACTGGATTTACCTAATTATTTGACCTAGGTCAAGCAAGATGATGGAGTGTTATAAGTAATAAAGAGCGCAAAAAAGACTGGCTATAAACCAAAGTGCTTAGTAGACTTGGTATTTGCTTTGCAGCCTTTATGTAAAACCCCTCCACCTAAAGCCCAAGAAACCTAACAGCCTATTCAATAATTAACCCTATTGCACCTACTGTTTAGTGATAGTAAAAGTTGTGCCCTGAATTATTTCGTTTTCAACTAAATAAACCTGGTCTCTGCAATTATAACTGCCTTGGATCCAGATATGATCCCATCAATTTGCAAAGTGCTAACACTTACACTCCAGTTTCCGTAATTCTTTCAAATAGAACTGCGAACAGCACCCTCAACATTGCAATGACAGTGAATCTAAAATGCGGTTAGACATCTTTATAAAACTCTCATTTTTTACCGGGCACCAAAATATCTTTTGCCAGGCGTTCGTTTACTAAGGTGAAGCTTTAATGAGATGTTAGCACCGCCGATTAAGTTGTTCCTATTGTTCGGTGCGTTTTTAAAAACTGAGTAGAAGGGTTTGTTTAATGCAGATTGACCTGAAGCATTTTGCCAAACAAGGGACGGCCCGCACAGTATATCAATGTTGGAGAAGAGTTTAGTCCCAATCTGCGGACGGAGACTTAATATCCTGTTATTACTAATGTTGTTGACATCAGTAGACTGTATAATGGCTTCGGGATTGAAATAGATATTTCTGTAAATATCTATGATGCTGCCAATACCTAAACCCAATGCATATTTCTTTTTTAATTCGCCGTTGTAAGATCCAACAACGGGAGTAGAAAATTTCTTTACGCCAACATCAAAGGCAAGATTCATTGGGTACATTTCGTTCATGCTTACCTTCACAGCTCTGTAGCCGTCATTCTTCACAAAAGAGAAAAAGCCAATGGGAACACCTTTTTCAACAGATTCTGCATAGTTGAAAAAGCCCAATTGCAATCCTCTCAACCTTTTGGTTTTATTTACAAAACCTAGTTGTACTCCTTTCGTATTTCCACCTGTAATATTTAGAAAACTTATTTGAGCCCCTGAAAAATTATTTACGGTAGTATTGATAAATCCGAGATGCAAATTTTTTTGAGAGCCCTGTGCTACATTGATAAATCCGACGAGTGGGAACTTGAAATTATCCGGAACGACGTTCACAAAACCCGTGTATAAAACACGGCCTTTTTTCTCTTTTGGTAAATCCTGGCTGAAGCATGCTATTCCTGAGCATATAAATAATGCGATCAGAATCAGGTGTTTTCTTTTTTGATAACTGATTTTCATACTGTTTGTTTTAACTGTTGAAGAGATTTTTTTCAATTGATTTAACTTTTTCTGAGAGGGTTGCATACATGAATAAAGAAGTGGCAACCGCTTGTATATTGCTTTACCTGAAAGATTGTCAAGTTATTTTTAACCTCGAAATTTTTCTTAATGTAATATTTTGAACACTTTCAAATCAACTGCTTAATGTGTTTAAATACCGATGGTTTCTGCAGTCGTTTTCTTTTATAATTTTTACTGGGGCACTACTTTTCCCGAGCCGGATATATGTGTGCTTACCTGCGGATTACCAAAATAGTAAACCGAGCCACTGCCGCTAATGGAAGCATTGAGCAACTGACTTACTTTGAGACGGGCATTGCCTGAGCCGCTTATGTTTACAATAGCTCTTTCGGCATTAACACCGGTGAGGTTTATACTACCACTACCACTGATATCAATATCTTCTTTGGTAGCACTTCCTTGCGTCACCGTAATATTTCCTGAACCAGTCACGGTTGCATTTATCTTGTCTGCAATGGTTAACTGGTCTACAAGAATGCTTCCCGATCCACTGACTCCCATATCAATATCGGATTGAACAATGTTGCCGGTCACCATCATAGTAGCAGAACCGCTCATGTGCAAGTAGGCTGCTTCAGGTGCCTGGATGTTTATTTCAATATCTGTTCCCCCCTTGATAATAACGCCGGGTTTTGAACTGATATCAAGGTGTCCGTTTACTTTAGATGTTTGTATTACATCAAGGATATTTCTTTGGGCGATAATTTCCACTTTATAATCGGGAGCAATGCTGTACCTGATACGACCACATACGCCAATACTTACACCGGAGAAATTTCCAACAGTGCGTAGTTCGGATTGAAAAGGACCTTCGCCGGAAATTTTTTTGCAGGATGGAAAAGTAAATAGAGCTGCTGCTGCTGCTGCTAACATAACGATTAATTTTTTCATGATTTTTTTATTTTATTTAAGATGCTAAAACTCAATTTTATAGTTTAGTATTGGTATTAATCCTGTTTGGTAATAGGTGACAACTTCATTTTTTTCATTATCATATCCCTGGGCAAATACATTTAGGCGGTTGGAGATATTCTGGATATCCAATGACAAGGTGCTAGTGAAATTTTTACGATTCCATTTAAGACTTACCCGAAGATCGGTTCGGAAATAAGCAGAGTTTTGCAAAGTGTATGCTTCCTTTTCTTTAAATACCGAATAGCCTGCTTGCTGCGATGCGGCCAAATCGATTGGTGTGTTACGAAGTCCACCGGCATTAATTGTCTTGATATTTATACCAAATGTTTTTGCCTTTCGTTCGTTTACAAAATCCTTTCCTGCAATGAACGTAACAATATAATTGCCATTAAAACGGGTGTTTCTTTCTACCCCATCACGGGCAGTATACTTAGATTGATAAATTGAATTGCTTAAAGTGAAATAGAAATTATTGTGCAGGTAACGCTCCACCGAAATTTCAGCGCCATAGTTTCTACCCTTGCCTTTGTTGGTAAGTGGGTCAGTAAAATATTCAGTCTGGATGTTCAGCGTAGATAATGTACTGCTATCATAAATACTTACCGGTACATTGAATAGCTGCTGGTAATACAACTCCGTTTTAACCTGTAAATTTTTAGCCAGCCTATAACCATAAGAAACCACATAATGATGCGCCTTTGTAAGACCAATATTTTTGTTAGGCATTACAATAGTTTCATCCGGCTGTTTCTGTTGTGCAAAGTACACATTGAGTGTTTGCACCTGGCTATGCATACCGTAGCCAATAGCAAGATTACTTTTGCGATTGATATTCCATTTTGCAGCAAACCTCGGTTCAAGGGATGAGCTGTTGTTATGCTGTAAATGCAAATAGTGTAGTCCGCCTGTAATGCTGATATTATCAGAAGGTTTGTATTGCCATTGGGCAAAAGCCTGTTGGGTAGATGTATTGCCTGCTGTATTCAACATCTCACGCAGCGGAGTACCCCGGTGCAGTCTTGAAATCTGGTAAAAATTATAGTGAATCAAACTAGCGATAACGCCACTCCGTAAGCTAAGCCGGTTACTGAATTTGTAATTCAGTGTTGAATTAAAATTCCATTTTCTTGTTCTGTATTTATCCAGGTACGATCTTGAAGAACTGTAATTATCTTCCAAAAAAATCTCATCAAAGCCAATGTTCGTTTGCGACATACCAATGGCTGATTTGATATTTACTTTATTTCCCAGGAAAATGGAATGGGTCAATCCCGTCATTCCGGTATTTGATAAAAATTTAAAGGAATAGCGATCACCCGTTCTATCCCATTTGGTGGAGTCTTTTTCAGCATTAAACGTTTGGTCGCTTAAGCCACCAAAGCCGAAGATGGTAAAAGTGCCCAATCTTTTTGTAGGCAAATAGAAATTGTAGGCCAGGTCCTGAAAATTGGTAGCACCATTGTCTGGCAGCACTTTCATTTTACTCAACAACGAAAGTGTAGAATAGCGGTAATTGATAAGGTAAGAGCCTTTATAATTTTTTGAGAAAGGCCCTTCTGCCGCTGCATTCAAACCCAGCACACCCGCCTGGAAAGTGTATTCTTTTTTTTCATTGTTACCTCTACGCAATTTTATATCAAACACACCGCTTAAAGCATTACCGTATTCCGCAGCAAATGCGGCCGTAATAAAATCGGAGTTGGATAATAATTGAGCGCTTAGAATTGAAATACCACCACCACTATTACCAGGCGTGCCAAAATGATTCGGGTTTGGTATGTCCATTCCCTCCATTTTCCATAAAAGGCCATTGGGCGAATTACCGCGGATAACAATGCTATTGTTGCCATCATCTGCAGCAACCACCCCAGCAAAGGAAGTAGCCATGCGAAGTGGATCATTTACTGCGGCTGCATACTTCTGTGTTTCTTCTACGGTGAAGGCTCTTGCACTTACAAGGCTCAAATCATTGAGGGGTCTGTTCTTTTTGCTATTTGCTTTCAGTAGTACTTCCGTTTCTGTTTTTACAATGGCATCCAGCGAAATAGTGATCACCGTTTCTTTACCGGAATTCACCACAACATTTTCCAGTACATTTTCTTTGTATCCAGAAAAGCTAATGTTGATACGGTGTTGTCCTACCGGAATACTGCTAAAACGAAAACTGCCTGCGTCATCTGTAGTGGTTGATTTACCAAGGGCTTCAATATTTACGGTTGCGCCAGCCAATGGCTTTTGTAATATCTGGTCGGTAATGGTACCTCTTATCTGCTGTGTATATTGCGCCTTCGATGCGTTGTAGAAAAGGCTTAAAACAAGGGCGAAAATAATCTTCATTTTTATTATCCTTTTTTGTTGATAAATGCTTTGAATGTATAACAACTCAAGAAAGCCTTACCCCTATGCGTTAACAAATATTTAGAAATATTACCCGGTTATTTTTTTGAAACAACAACGTTACTGATGAGTACACACTCCCAATCTCTTTCGGAAACGAAGTAGCATCGTTGTATTAGCAATTATTGATGGTGTAATATTTGGAACTGTCTTAAATAATTATGTACCAGACTGTATTACTACTATGAAGCTTTGGTGGCGTCGCACTCTTGTACTTCTATTACAATATTGAGCGTAGGGCAGCACGACAAAGCAAGTTGCCTTTTCGTTTTTATGCGACTAAAGAAATGTGTTGCAGGAGCCGAAATACTTAGAATAGCTGAATGCCCGCATTCCAGCCCAACCAGCCGGTTACCTTATTGCTAAATTGGTGGGTATTGTATCCGCCAGCCGGAATGGGAAAACGGTAGCCGGCAAAAGCAATCTTCTGATCGGAGTAATAAACTGAATACGATGGTCCGGCGTAAATTGAAATATAGCGGCCAAGCTTTACCGTTAAATTCAGATTTACCTTGTTTAAAATATTGGCATAATTAAACGAACCGAGGTAGAGATACTGGCTACTCAATTCTGGATTGATGGCAATCGTTTTCTTTTTATTAAGTGGTAACTCGCTACCAAGGCCATAACCATATGTATAAATTTTATTGCTGTCATTGATATTTACACCAACCTGAAGGATACTATACAATTTCGAATTACCGGTTTTAAAAGCCAGGTTTGTATTTACCACCTCGTTAGTAGAAAAACTTAGTTTATGATAACCCTTTAATACAATATTAATCAGGCCAATGCTATAACCTGAAGAACTATCGGCAATATTGATAAGACCAATCTGCAGGCCAGTTAGCTTTTTTGTATAGTTGACCACGCCGGCAATCTGCACACCATTCATTGCCTTTCGATTAAAATTTGCTACACCGGCTATTTGCAAACCAGTCGTTTGTAGGCCAACAAAATTAGCAACACCAGCCACCTGAATGCCAGATACATTTTTTGTTACATGGTTATAAACGCCTCCCAGTTGAACTCCTTGCATATTACCTTTTACATGATTGTTAACGCCGGCGGCCTGTAATCCTTTTACGCTGTCAAGAACAAGATTACTAACGCCGGCCAGTTGTACCCCGTTTACAGTACCGCCAACTGCATTAAAAACACCGGCAGCCTGCACATATTTCACTGCCTTTTTATCAATATTAAATACACCTCCAAGCTCCACCCCATTTGTACCCGCCGTATAACCGCCCAAAATATTCAGCGAAAAATTATTGACGACCTGCGACGACATTTTACCATGCGTTCCCAAGACAGGTGTAAACGATATCTGGTAAGGACGGGTAGTAAAATATTTATTAAGATTAAGGCTCTGTACTTTTTGCTTTCCACTAAGTAAGAATTTTGCCCACTTGGTTTTTTCAATTTTTAAACTATCTCTTTTCAGCGGCTGAGGAATGCCAGGTATTGTATCTGTAATTTCAACGATTGAATCGGCAGCTAAATAATCCTGCGGACTGATCACAACTACATCCGAAGGCTTTTCCTCCGGCATCATGGTAATAGTTAGCTGCTGATTATAACGGGGTGTTATGGCAATGGTGGTATCTTCATAAAACTCCTTGCTTACCGTTAGTTCCATCACACTTGCTTGAGAACTCTTAAACTTCAACTTAAAAAAACCATCATTATTGGTGAGCGCCGAATACAATAATCGCTTTTCGTAAATGCTTGCCTCATTGATGGCTGCTCCTGATTGGTCGTCGTACACATAACCACTGACCGAATAAACTTTTTCTTCAATAACTCCTTTATTCGTTACCAATGTAAGTCTGATAGGAACTTTGCGAATAATAATATAATTACCACTTTCTTTAAACTCGTAGGTATTGTTAAACAACAGGAAAAGAATTTCCTTTACGGTTTTATTGCTGGCTTTAAAGTTAACCAGGCTATCTCTTTTAATGATGTTGGAATTATAAGAAAAATAAAAATTGCCTTTATTACTTAAAATTTCCAACACATCTTCCACCCGCTGCTGGCTTATTTCAATCGTTATTTTTTTCGATAGCGCCGTTTGTCCATTTGCTATTCCAGTGGTTAGTATGCATAAAAAGAAGACGAGGCGGCTAAAATGTTTCATCACTAAAAAATAATTATTGTAAGGTAATCTGTC
>JBBRCW010000206.1:0-12521 GCA_038204535.1 Chitinophagales bacterium
GCAGTGGACCCCGGCATTGCCGGGCTTAGCACACTGCGGGTTCCCTTTGCAACGCGCTAAGCCCAGCAAGGAGAAACCATAGAAACGGGGGCCTCTCAGAGAAGAAAGTGGTTGTTTCTTTGTGTTCTCTGTGAAAGAATCCTGTATTTCTCAGAGCCGGCCCCGCCATCGGGCCTATAGTGTTAACACAATCGTAAAGTCTTTTTTTGCTCCATTAGGAGCATCCTGTTTATAGAAAAATAAATGGTAGTATTGGATTAAAGCTCCGTAGGTGCTTCCTGTTTTGATGAATTTAGGTGGCTCCTTAGTCCTGATGGAGTCTCAAAACAAGGCCTTGTGCGCAGTGGACCCCGGCATCATTGCGGGTTCCCTGGCAAGGCGTTAGGCACAGCAGGGTAAACACACAGGTACGAGAACCCTTTATTAACAGGCGGCACCTACGGAGCCGAAAACCTTCTCTTTCTATTTTACTACAAACAAGTAGCTCCTCCGGAGATAAGAAATTGTTGATAGTTGTTTAGTCCTGCCGCGGTCTCAAAGCAAAAGCCTTGTGCGGAGTGGACCCCGGCATTGGTAAGTAACACACTGCGGGTTCCCCTGGCAACGCGCTAAGCCCGGCAAGAAGAACCCCAGGAACGGAGGCCTCTCAGAGAAGAAGGGAGTTGTTTCTTTGTGTTCTCTGTGAAAGACTTCTGTATTTCTCAGAGCTGGCCCCGCCATCGGGCGGGGGTAAAAAATGTTACAACCTGTCCTTATCAGATATGAGGGATCCATACTTTTTCGATTACATTTAACCGTAAAGAACAGCCAGCGTAAAGCCTCTTAGTGAAGGACGGAGTGGAAAAGATAGGAAGCCTTGATTGAACGATTGCATCGCCCCCCTAATACTTTGGAGAAAAGAAAGAGGCATGAGACCTCCGCTACCCTAAAACTCCTTCTCCCCCATCTCGCTGGCGGGCAGGCTGATCTTGCGATTTTTGCGCGCCAGGTTAAAGCTTACTGAACACTGTAACTGATCGGGTTCGTAGATATAGTTGGAGGTAGAATAGAAATCGCTGCCGTAGGTTGTTATGCGCTGCCTGTTGGATTGTTTCATACCTGCATCGATATTTAACCATTGAAACTGAAAGCTCCATCTTTTATCGGCAGTGGTTTTCTTAACTGAAAAATGCGGCGTTAAGAAACGGCTGTCTTCGCCCTGGGCGGTCGCTCTTTCTGACAGAAAGTTTACACTTAACTGCATAGACCAATTTTTTGGCAAGGCAATAGACTGGGTACTGTTAATACTATACACCCAGCTTTGGTTTGCTATTGGAATAGTGCCATTAAAAATTTCTCCTTTAATATTGTACTTATATAGATTGCCGCCAATAACAGACTGCCAGACCTTATTTACCTGCATAGAAAAATTGGTTTCTAACCCCAGTTGCGATGCCTTGCCTGCATTGGTAAACACCCTGTTCAATATGGTGTCGTTGAACACTTTGTTTACGCGCTGAATAGGATTTTTTACATTTTGATAATAAAAT
Organism: Chitinophagales bacterium; assembly: GCA_038204535.1. Lineage (GTDB taxonomy): Bacteria > Bacteroidota > Bacteroidia > Chitinophagales > Chitinophagaceae > Segetibacter. The sequence continues at coordinate 1,530 of JBBRCW010000206.1, forward strand.
GTCGCATAGAAACTTCCTTTTCTAAAAGTCTGTTCCAGGCCTGCTTCCCAGGTGCCGATCAGCTCGGGCAACAGGCTGGGATCGCCTTGCTCCAGTGTTTCAGAATGTTCTCTTTCGGGAAATGGATTTAATTCGTAGTTATTGGTGCGTTTTATCCTGCGGCTAAATTCAGCCTTCAATACCCCCTTATCCCACGAGCGGTAACGCAATTGAACGGAAGGAAATAAATTGGTCAGATTGAGCTTTTGTACTTCACTGTTTTTAGAGAAATTTAGCTGGCGCCGCGATTGCTCTAAACGTAACCCGCCCGAATAATTCAGTTTGCCGGCCACGCCTGTATATTGGGTATAAGCGCCATGAATATGATTGATTGCTTTAACCGCACTGGTGTAAGCGGGATCGGTTTCAAAAACGTCGTTTCCCAATAGTTTGGTCAGGTATAAAAAGTTGCCATCCTGTGTATCAAAACGATACTGGTAGCCAGCCTGCAACGTTCCCGGCCCTATTTTTCTGTCATAATCTGCCTTTATGCGATAGGCATTCAGCGGGTTTGTGTTTGGATTGAACGTGTACTGTAAGGTATCTTTTAAACCGGGATAAGCCAGGTTGTTGTTGTAGGTATTGCCCGACAGGTTGGCTCTTTCGAACAGGGCTGAAAAAATAATTTTTGACTGGTTGGTAAAAATATGGCTGTAATCCATATTGGCCAACGTAAAAATGCCTTCCTTCTCCTGGTTGTTCGAATTAAAATAGGTAAAACGTTGCGTGGCACCAGTGGCCAGGTCTTGCCTTTCGTTTTGGTACAACAGATCAGCAAGGCGGCTCTGAAACTTTTTACCAATATAAAAACCGGCGCTCAGTGTATTATATTTATCGGCCATGTAAGCTGCCGTCATCCTGGCGCCATAATTATAACGCTTAAAGCTTCGTTCGCCATTTGATGGAAAACTGGTTTTGAAACCGTTTCGAATGGTATATACATCCCCCTCGCGGTAACCGGTGATGTCGTTTCGCAAGTAATTTAGACCAGCGCTCACATCCCACTTTTTTTTGCGGTATGCCGAGGAAAAGTCAACCCCATAACGCTGCGGATTACGTGAATTGTTATAATCGGTTGTCGGCGGCAGTCCACCCATTACAGATGATTGAACCACCCAGCCATCTTCGGTACCCGCTTTGGTAATAATATTAATGATGCCGCTTTTGCCATCGGCGTCATAGGCAGCCGAAGGGCTGGTAATTACTTCAATACTTTCGATTGAGGCAGCAGATAACTGGCTTAGAACAAATGACGGATCGCCCTGGGTTGGCTTTCCGTTTATGAGCACAAGAAAACTATTGGATCCGCGAAAAGAAATGTCGCCCTGGCCATTTACCGATATAGATGGAAGATTTCGCAACAGATCGACCCCTGTACCGCCTGTCGCATTGCTAAACTGGTCAGACTTAAAGACCTGCCGGTCCAATTTAAAAGAAACCGGCGGACGTTTACCCTTCACCACAATTTCGGCGAGCGATGAAGCATTTGGATACAAATAGAGCGAACCTAAATGCTGCTCTTTTAACAAACGATCGTATGAAAACTGAACTTGCTTTTCGCGGTAACCGACAAAACTAATGGATGCAAATCGGGCTTTTCGTCCATCATTCAAAAGAAACTGTCCTTTTCCGTCGGTGGCAATTGTATTTAATTTTTGTCCGTTGGCATCATAAAAGGCAACGGATGCGCCTGGCAAAGGCTTTTGCGCAAGGCTGTCTATTACCTGCCCCGAAATGACTACCGACTGTGCCATACAAACGGTAACAAATAATAAACCCGCTATGAATAATATAACCCGAAATTTTATCATCTTATTTTTTAGCAATTTTTCTGTTCCAATAGGTAAGTGCATGCCTGCCGCCTGCTTTATGTTTTTCTACTTTTAAAATGCAAATAAACTTAATTTAAGAATGGAGTATGTTTTTGCCCATAAAAATGCTATCTCCCCCGGTAAATGGTTTACATGTAAGCCTTCAATCCGCTTTACGGCTCGGCAAAGTTAATTTTTAGTATAAATCCAACATTACCCATTAGTAGTATTATTTTACCAGGGCAGGAGGATTGGTTTAGCTTAAGGCAGGCTCGCTTGTACCTGAGTCAACAGCCACAAATCCTTATTTAAAAGAAAATGCGTTACAGGGTGCAACGCATTTTTTTTATTCGCTTTCCTCTTTTTAAAACATCAACATATTAATAACCGGTCTTTTGGGCTAATCAATGGAAAGCCTTATCATTCTCCAGTAAGGCTACTGATCAGACCAAACACATGGATTGGCTGTAAAAGCATCATGCTATTACAAGAACAATAACTTTAGATGATACATTTAGTTCATAAAAAATGCCGAAGCGGATACCGCCGATCTTTTAACTGATGGCCCTTGCCATTCAAAACTTAAATTATTGGTTGAAGGATTTGCGCTGCTGTAAATTTTTACAGGATGCATACCCGGTTTTAGTTTTATGCTGTTCTGCTTTGTGGTTCCGGCCTGGTAATCATAGTCCGCATCAATCACATTGGCGTCATGTATTTTAAAAAAGCTTTATTGAGTGCATTCAGGTAAAAAGTATAATCGCCATCTGCCGGAATATTAATATAACCCTCAAAAAAATAAATCTGGTCACTTTTGGCATTCACTTTGGTTAAAGAAGGCGCCTTTGAAACTTCTGATGACCGAAAAATGCCATGTGTGTTTTGACTGGATAACTGCCAGAAAATAGCAAAGACAGATGACCTCTGATTGATTAAACCGGGTAATGTTTAATCATACACCTTTCGCAATGCAATTCTTTTATCTAATATTTTTTTCATTTCATTTACTATTTCGGGATACCGATCCGCTATGTTAAGCGTTTCGTTTTTATCAGACCTATGATCGTACAATTCAACACCACCATTTTTGTGTTCAATCAGTCGATGTGTTTGTGTAACAAGGGTATTCGCATTTGCGATATAAGCAATTGCAGCGTGACCTGCCGCATTTGAATTATTCAACATCGGCATTAACGAAACACCGTGGATAAACCCAGGTTTAACCACTTTTGTAAGGTCGCAAAGCGTTGGAAAAATATCGACCGTTTCAACCACGCCTTCGGCGTTTTTGCCTGGTTGTTTAAGGCCGGGATAGCTGATGATTAAAGGCGAGCGCAGGGCAACATCAAAGAGATTGTGTTTGCCCCAAATATTATGTTCGCCTAAATTCCAGCCATGATCGCCCCACAACACAATGATGGTATTTTTATCCGCCCCTTTTTCCTTTAGTTTTTTGAGGATGCGCCCCACCTGGGCATCAGCATAACTGACACATGCCGCGTAATGAAGGCGGACATCCGTTGCAAACGCCGCATCGTTCCGGGGATCTCTGCCCCACCGATTGTAACCCATAAACTCCCCCGAATTAAACCAGGTGCTAATGCCTGCAGGTTTAAGCGGAGCGGGTATTGGCGGCAACTGAACGTTCTTATACAGATCAAGATATTTTTGAGGTGCACCAAAAGGCAGGTGAGGCTTTAATAAACCCACCATTAAAAAGAAAGGTTTTTCTTTTTCGGATGCCAGCAAGTCCAGTTGATTAATGGCTTCATTTACTATTAAGCCATCAGGATAAATACTGTCTGGCCCCGGCGCAGATTCATAGACATCCATCTTAGATGGATCGGCGCGAATTTGCCCATGGGCCAAACCATGCATGGCTCCTCTTGGGTGCTGCCACTGACCTGTTGGCATTAAGCTGCGATGCCAGGCGTTTGGCATTTCAACCACCGTTGAGTCGTTCCAATCCTCCCCTCCCCACCCGCCCGGGTGATGAGATACTTTGCCTACCGCAACAGTGGTGTAACCATTATTTTTAAACCATTCGGGCATGGTAGCATTCACCTTTCGCGGTTCTTTCACAACTGTCTTTGCTCTTTCAAACAATGCATCGTTACCGTAAGGTCCATAACACCCGGTTAACAAGGCGCACCGCGAAGGGCCACAACTGGGCGCATTTACATATTGATTGGTGAAAGCCCGTCCTGCAGCAGCCAACTGGTCAATATTGGGAGAAATGATATACGATTTGCCGAAAGACCTTAACTCCGGTCTTAAATCATCGACACAAATAAAGAGTATATTTTTTATTTTCTTTGATTGGGCATTAGCAAGGGTTGTGGTAAAAAACAGCAGGGCACAAAGGGCTGCAAAGCCAGCAATTTTACAATTAGCCGTTTTTTTTTCACCAGGCTTCATGCATGGTTCTATTTCAGCAAAGAAACCATTTTCAACCTCCAAAATCAGTCCTTCTTTCATGCGCTATTTATCTTTTAGGTCCGGATCGTAATCAGTGGTGCTTATCCAATCAGCAGGCACCTTTTCTCCCCCAATATACCTGTTATAATAATTCTGCACTTTGCCCGAATATTTATAGAGGTCGAAAATATCGCCGTTGCCCAATATTCTTGGGTCGCCCTGGGCGGTCAGTTTATCGGTCATTTCTTTTATCATGCCTGCTTTTCGGGCTTCTACGCCTTTATCGCCTGCCAGGTTATTCATACAGTATGGATCCGCTGAAATGTTGTAAAGTTCTTCTGAAACACGACGTCCAAAATTTAGTTGCCAGTATTCCCAGTCGCCTTTAACCCTGCGGGTATTGAGAATGTAACTTTTGGTGGGGCTGCCATCGCAATTTAAGTAACCGGTTTCGGGATTACCGGCCGGCCAGCGATCTGGTTTAAAATTGCGGAGATACAGGTAACCATCTTTTAAAATACCTCTTATGGGGTATCCTTCATCGTTTGGCCGGCCTACATCGTGCCGCTCTTTGCCAAACAGTTCAAAATTTCTAACAGGGTTTACCGTTCCCTCTTTATCCGAATAAAAAATATCGGTAAGGCTTAATCCCGAAACCGGCTGCATTCCCGCTTTTTCAACGGTTAACCCGGCCAGTTCTAAAAAGGTGGGAGCAAAATCAATAAAATTCACAAAATCGTTTACAACCCGGCCCGGATGTTTGATGCCTTTGGGCCACATGATGGCTAAAGGAAGATGGTTTGAATATTCGTACACCTGGCCTTTAATACGGGGAAAGGGCATACCATTATCGGCTGTTACCACAACGATAGTATTTTCCAGCTCACCTATTTCTTCCAGCTTTTTCAACATTTTTTGCAGGTGGCTGTCAAAGTATTCTATCTCATAGGCATAGTCGAGCATGTCGGTCCGTATGCTGTCCACATCGGGCCAGAACGGCGGCACTTCATCTATTTGGTTCAATTTCTTTCCATCCTTTTTTATGCCCGATTCAAACTCATAGCTACGGTGTGGTTCATGACTTCCAAACCAAAAGCAAAAAGGTTCATCTTTTGGTTTTGCCGCTAAAAAGGCATCAAAGTTTTTGGCATAGTCAATAGGTGAGATTCCTGAGGTGGGTGCATTGGTTTTAATGTCATCGAACCTGGGGCCGGTAAGCTGGCGTTCTTTTCCATTAATTTGTCCGGGGTTGCCGGGCGCCCAGCCTTTGGCAACGCTACCGGTAAAGTACCCGTAGCCGCCCAGGGCCTCCACATAGGTTTTAAACTTAGCCGGAAAATCGGGGGAATGATTGGCAGCTTCTTCGAGCAGCCAGCTATTGCGGCCGGTTAAAATACATGCCCGCGAAGGCGCACACTTTGCATTGGGCGTATAGGCGTTGTTGAATAAAATACCATCGTGCGCCACCCGGTCAAAACCGGGGGTATTCACCCACTTGCATCCATAAGCGCTAAAATGTTTCCACGAAGCATCGTCGGCAATGGCGAATAAAATGTTGGGCCGTTTTGGCTTTTTATCATTGCTGTTACATGCAACAAAACCGATACAAACAAATGTTACGGCAATTACTATAAATAATTTTTTTATCATCATGCTTTCAAAATTTTTCGTTGATGAATCTGGCAACGTCATTGGTTATTCAGGATTCTCTATTTGCAACTGTTTCTCAATAAGGGTTTGCAACTCCTGGCGGTTGGGCAGGTACAGTTGGTATTTGCTTATAAATAATTGAGACGAAATATTGTGTAAAGCATATTTTATAAGCAAATCGTCTTTTTCTTTTGCCAATACAATACCAATCGGAGGATTATCTCCTGCTGTATTTTCTTCATTCTCAAAATAACCCAGGTACATATTCATTTGGCCTACTGCTTCGTAACCAGCCTCCCTCTTTTTTATATTAATACAAAGCATTTTAATATGCGATGATAAAAAAACAAATCCACATAATGGTGGGTATTACCTAAGGTAATCCGATATTGCCTGCCTATAAAGGCAAATCCTTTACCCAATTCCAGCAAAAAACTCTGCAGGTGATCAATTAATCGTGTTTCTAAATCTGTTTCGCTTAAATGATATGGTTCGGGAATTTTCAAAAATTCCAGAATATATGGTTCCCTAATAATATCGGCGGCCTTTTGGGTTATTTGCCCTTGCTTTGCCAATTGCAAAATACCTTTTTTATCTTTTGAGGCTGCTAAACGAAGAAATAAAGAAGAAGATTTTTGACGTTTGAGTTCGGTGGTACTCCACTTTTCAAGCAAACTTTGTTGCATATAGAATGACCGCTCCAAAGGCTCATCAATTTTGAGTAATTCCACAAAGTGTGTCCAACTCAATTGGTGCGGAAGCTCCGCACCAATTGGAAAAGTTGTATAAAATTGCCGCATACGCTTGAGATTGCTCAAACTAAAACCCTTTCCATATGCCAATCTCAAATCTTTGGATAGATTTTCTAAAAGCAATTTTCCATAACCTGCCTTGTCGCTGCCACCCTGCTCAAACTCCACAATATATTGTCCAATAGACCAGTAGGTATTTACTATTTCGGTATTTACATAAGCGGCTATATTTGCCTGCCCCTGTTCGTAGCGGCCGGCAATGCGCTCCAGCAGGCTTTTGTAATCCTTATTTGAGTTTTTCAGCTCCATGCTAAATTTATTTGTAATCGCGAAACGCTGCGTTTGCCCGTCACCAAACCAGTTATTAAGACGTCGCAGTATTCCTTAATAGATGAAATTTCTTTTACCCGCATCTTGAATCAATTTCAAACAACCGGGTCTTATGCCTAAAGGTATTCTATTCCTCCGTGGCTGCATACTTCTCCCGGTCTCTACAGCATACTTACCCGCCGTTACATCGTACTTTTCTTTTAAAAGTTGGCAATTTATATAGCATCACCTCACTATTTATTCATTTTCAAAATGATCTTTTCCATTTCTTTTTTTGATGGCCGCGGCCTCCTTCTGAATGCATTTGATTGACCGGTTGTCCTGTCAAATTCATCCGGCGTTCTAAATGCAGGCAATGTATCATTTGTTGCTGTCCGAATTTTGGTCATTTCTTCCCGCAAAACAACCAGTTGGTTATGGTATTGCGGATTGGCTGCAAGATTTTTTAATTCAAATGGATCTTTTACTACATCATACAACTCTTCGGCAGCACGGGGTGTAGTAAAACAAGCCAGTTGCGCCTGGTTAAGTTCTCCTTTGTCTTTCATCTTTCGCATGGCTTTAAATGCGCCGCCGGCAAAGGCATCGGCCGAAGGAGTGTTGGGTAGGTCGGTGTAAAAATTACGGATGTATTTAAATTCTTTTGTCCTTATAGCCCTTCCAAAATCTTCGTAATCGTGCCAATGGTCTTCGGCATAAATGTTCTGACGAATATTTTTTTCAGGATGCGTTAGTAGTTCGGAGAAATCTGCTCCTGCAAAAGATGGAAGTGGTTTTAAACCAGCCAGCGTTAAAAAAGCCGGGGCAATATCAACTGAACTCACCAGGCTTTTACAAATAGAATTTGTCTTTACCTTTCCTGGCCATTTTACGATCCAGGGTGTCTTAATCCCTCCATCGTACAGCGTTGTCTTCTCCCTGGGGAAAGGCCGGCCGTTATCGCTAATAAAGAGAATGAGTGTATTGTCAGATATTCCCTGCCGCTCCAGCTCGGCCACTACCTTACCCACGTAGCTGTCTAACCTGGCAATTTCATTATAATAGTAAACAAAGTCTTCTCTCACTTCTTTTGTGTCGGGCATGTAAGGTGGTATAATTACGTCCTCTATATGGTGGGGGTTATCAATGATACTATCCTTATAAGGCCGATGCGGATCAACAGCAGCCAGCCAAAGAAAAAAGGGCTTATCTTTTGGCCTCTTCTGCAACAAAGGCACCCAATTTTCGCACCCGCTTCCATCTCCCTCCTGTGCGGCTTTTTTTCCATCGGGCGCTAACTGAAAGCCGGCGGTGCCCACATCGTACACTTCATCAAATCTATTTATTACAGAGTCTCCCATATGCCATTTTCCGGCTTGGGCGGTCCAGTATCCTGCCGTCTTCAAATGTTCAACAAAGGTGATGTTATCCGGCGGTAAAGGCCAATGCAATTGTTCGGCGTTGGTATTATGCGGATAATTTCCGGTGATAATACTCGCACGACTGGGACTACAGGAACTGGCCGTTAAATATGCCTGGTCAAAACGCATACCCGAATTGGCCAATTTATCAATATTGGGTGTGTGTATTTTGGGATGCCCATAGGCGCCACAATCATCCCATGCCATGTCATCCGCTATAATGAATACAATATTAGGTCGTGAACCCACCAGATTTTCACTTGTATTGGTTGTAGAGCAGGATGTAAAACATATTGCAAAAAGGAAAATATTAAAAGAAAAAATAGCATTTTTCAATTTATTTATTTTTAGGTTTTAATGCGTATGAGCAGTGGCCTGCCCGTTAGATTTTGCCACAAAGCACAACACTGTGCTAATAGCCACAAAACTTTGAATTCTCTCAACCAATCATGGAAATGCCGAATCAAATTCAACCAACCTCGACTTGCACCCAATAGGTTTTTTATGTTTGCCTGGCTGCATATTTCTTACCCGCCTCTTCAGCATACTTACCCGGCGTTACATCGTACTTTTCTTTAAAAAGTTTACTGAAGTGGGTGCGGCTTTTAAAACCTTTCATCGCATATACTTAGGTATCTACCCATAAATACCCTTTGGAATCTTTAAGAATGGAAGTGACCCTTTGTGTGCCAGACCATTTGAAATTGAAAGCTCTTGAACGGGTTCCAAATTACCATCCTGGGCCAGTAGGCCGTTAATAAAAAGGAGGGTTGATAGTATTAACCGGATCGCTTTATACATGTATTCGCAAACATTCAATTCAACGTGAACTTACGCAATTATTCCAACTTTAATTGCTGAATATCTTTATAATCAGCCCCCCTGATTTGTTCAAAGGTTTTGATCATCTCCTTTAATTTTTCGGGATATTTATTTGCCAGTTTTTGCTTTTGCCCAACATCGGCCTTTAAATTATATAGTTGGTATTGATCGCTATTGCCTAATTCAATATCATTGCCCGGTCGCCTTTACGCAGCGCGGTTTTTGAGCTGGCTTCTAATACCAGTTCATCCCGGCCCTTACCCAAATTGCCTAATAGCAATGGCAACAGGTTTTTGCTATTGGGTGTTGATAGTCCGCTACCGGTTAAGGCGGCAAGCGATGCCAGTAAATCTAACTGGCAAACAATTGCATCTGAAACCCCTGGTTTAATGGTGCCTTGCCAATAAGTAGCAAAAGGAACATGAGTACTGCCTCAAAAAGACTGTATTTGCCGCCTCTCAATGGTCATGAAGGTGTCTGGCTGCCTACCTTTTCTACCGCATCGTCGTAATAACCATCATTCAATACGGGGCCGTTATCGCTGCTGAAAAATATCAGTGTATTTTCCATCAGGCCTTCCGCCTCGAGCGTTTTTAAAAATTCGCCCACACACCAATCGGCTTCCAAAATAACATCGCCGCGGGGGCCCAGGCCAGAAGTTCCGGCAAAACGAGGACTGGGTTTTCTGGGCACATGCGGTTGCTGCAAGGTATAATATAAAAAGAAGGGCTTCTCTTTGTTGGATTTTACATATCGCTGGGCTTCGTCTAAAAATACATCAGCCATTTTTTCATCATCCCGCTTCGCGGACTTTCCACCTTTCATAAAACCAATACGAGGTATGCCGTTAACTATGCTATTGTTGTGGCCATGATGCCATTTCATCCTGGTTAGTTCGGGATTATCTGACCCGGTAGGTTCGCCCTCAAAATTCTTTTTATAATCTACTTCTATCGGGTCTTTGGGATTCAGGCCAACCACATTTCCGTTCTTTATATAAACAGTTGGAACTATATTCTGCGTAGCCGCCAAAATATAACTATAATCAAAATCCCACTTCGTTGGGACTGGGTGATATATGCTGGTTCCAGTTTACATCGCCGTTGCCCAGGCCAAGATGCCATTTGCCCACCACACCGGTGTTATAGCCTTTTGTTTTAAGCATTTTGGGGATGGTCAGCCGATCTGTTCTTATTAATAATGGAGCCGTACCGGGTAATATCCTGGCATCTTTGTTACGCCTAGCACACCCCTCCTTGCTTTTTAACTCTTGTAAGTATTTGTATTTCAATTGTTTCAGACATATTTTTAATAAAATTTCCGTCGCAAATTTAGCAAATATTTGCAACAGAGTATCATGCCCTTTCTTCAAATAACCTTTCAAACCACACCCACGCCACTTTATAATAAAACAAAGCCTAAAAGTTCAAACGTGTTACAAAGGTTCTACGAAAAATCCTTTAACCAGGCTGCAAACACAATCCTGGTGAAAACATCTCTACAAAAAATAAAGTGCCGCGGAAATTGGTTTACCTGTAGCCATCTGAAACTAAAAGAGCAAAGCAAACGGGTATAGCGCCTATCTATTGCCGGACAACGGCAGATGGACTGCGAAGTGAATTGTCCATTAAAAGAAATATTGATTGAGTCTTCCTGGTGGAATACCGATAAGGTTATATAGGATGCAGAGGAACTACAGAGGATGTTCGAATTATAAACACCTTCATCGATACCGATAAAAACATGCCGTACGACCATCTTTGTCAATTG
>JBBRCW010000207.1:0-12488 GCA_038204535.1 Chitinophagales bacterium
TCGCTACCAGGATGATTGGCAAACACCCGATACACAGGTTATCAATCTTGAGTTTAATAATAATTCTGCCATCACCTGGGAAGGCCGCAGTTGTAACGGACGTTCGGTGGAAGGCAATAGTGTGGGTGTGATTTTTTATGGAGAGACCGGCTCAATGCTAATAGAAAGCGGCAACTCTTATAAAATTTACGATCTTAAAAATACCCTTGTAAAAGAGGTGAAGAATGACAGGACGATAGATCCTCGTAATGTGGCAGACCCTGCACAGGAACTGGATGCTATTCATATCCAAAACTTCTTCGACGGTATTAGAAAAGGCACCAAAGTAAACTCTGATATTGATAGTGGTTACAAAAGTACCTTGCTTGTTCAGTTGGGTAATATAGCCTTACGTACAGGCCGAACTTTAAATATTGATCCTACAAATGGACATATTTTAGATGACAATGACGCCATGAAATATTGGAGCCGCGAGTATGAGCGGGGTTGGGAGCCAAAGGTGTGATGACATTTTATAATGACTTTAAACTTACCAATTGAAAAGAAGAAAAATTGTATTTTTTACCGCTAAGTTCACAGAGTAGGTCGCACAGAGTGCACAAAGAAATGGTTGTATTCTCTCTGACTAACCCTTGTGACTTCTCTGTGGTTACATTTAATTGCCATTGCATTTCAAATTTTTAGAATCAAGATAAAGTTGGGCGATTTACTGGAAACATTTTAAATCTTCACTTATCATAATGGATAAATTATCAATAGAAGCACCCGCAAAAACATTGCATGTAGCTGATAGTTCTAATAATATTAAAAGAGAACATCCTTTGCCTCAAAGGCTATACTCGCTTGATGCACTTAGAGGTTTTGATATGTTTTGGATCATAGGCGCAGAAGAAGTTTTTCATGGACTTGCCAAGGCGACCGGCTTTCCATTTTGGGAGGCAATCTCTAACCAGTTTACCCATCCTGCCTGGAATGGCTTTCATGTTTATGATCTGATATTCCCTCTTTTTCTTTTCCTCGCAGGTGTATCTACTCCTTATTCTGTTGGTCGTGAGTTGGAGAGGGGAAAGAGCAAACAACAATTAATGCTGCGGGTCTTAAAACGCGGTTTTATCCTGGTGCTTTTAGGTATCATTTATAATAATGGCCTGCAATTACGTCCGCTTTCAGATATTCGTTTTATGAGTGTGTTAGGAAGAATAGGCATTGCTTATATGCTGGCCAACATCATTTATTTATATGCGAAAGAGCGTGCACAAATCGTATGGTTTGCAGGTTTATTGATTGGTTATTGGCTGATACTTAAGTTTACCTCAGCGCCCGGATTTTTACCTGGCGATCTTACCATGCAAGGCAACTTTGCTTCGTATGTTGACCGCTCCATACTGCCCGGCAAACTTTCATTAGGCATTCACGATACGGTTGGTTTCTTTAATAATATTCCAGCCATAAGCACAGCATTGGCCGGAATATTAACCGGGTCATTTTTAAAAAATAATTTGAAGGCGCCACCAACTAAAGCAGCATGGCTTGCAGGAACGGGCATTGTTTTTTTGCTTCTGGCGCTTTTATGGAACCTCGATTTTCCCATCAATAAAAACATGTGGTCAAGTTCTTTCGTGTTGCTCACTGCCGGCCTAAGCCTTCTCCTGTTATCTGTATTCTATTATATTATTGATGTGCTGGGCTATAAAAGCTGGGCCTTCTTCTTTAAAGTAATCGGCATGAACTCCATTCTCATTTACATATCCGGTAAATTTATTAACTGGACTTACACCACCAATGGATTTTTTCAATGGCTGGACCAATTAACAGGAAGTCCTTTTAATGTTGTGATAATGGCAGTATGTATGGTAATGATTAAGTGGCTTTTTTTGTATGTGCTGTATAAAAAGAAAATATTTTTACGGGTGTAAGAAGCTGTTTAGGATTGATGTTTTATAATACCAACAGCAGTTTTCCATAGCTTCATTCTTGCCACGCTCGGTTCGAAGGCATATTATTATAGCAGCGTGGCGGTTTACCCTGAGCCTGTCGAAGGGTCGCAATCACCTCATCTGTAGAAAATATGGCATCTTTAGTTTCAAAATCAAAGTTTCAAATTAAATTTAAACAGCTTCTAAGTATTCTCCAAACAGGTTCCTGCCTATAAACACTGAAAATCATGCAGAATAAACGAAGAGAATTTTTAAAACTTGCCGGCCTTACCACACTTGGTGCAGCCAGTGGTATAGAACTATTTGCTGCAGAAAAAGATCATCATAAAGTACCTGATGAAGCTATAAAAAGCACTACTGTGAATAAAAACGAATCAACTGAAAGCGATACCAGTATTATTGGCCTTTATGGTGCATGGGCCCAATCGCTAAATGAAAATAAGCTACCTGCCTTTTCTTTTAGAAGAAGTGAATGGACGAACCTGGAATCGTGGAAGAAGGCTGCAAAAGAACGACTCACTGATCGCTTAGCCATCCCTGATATAGGCGGATTGCCTGATGTAAAGGTAAATAAGCAGTATGCCTATGATGGTTTACATATAGAGGAGCTTACCTGGCAATTACCTTATGGCAGGCCAACAGAAGCTATTCTGCTGAAACCATTAAATGCCAAAGGTAAACTTCCGGCTATCCTGGCTTTTCATGATCATGGAGGAAACAAATACTTTGGTTGCCGCAAAATAACACGCACTTCCGATAGTCAGCATGCGTTAATGAAAGATCACCAGCAGGTATATTATAGCAACCTGGCGTGGGCAAATGAAATTGCCAAACGTGGTTATGTGGTGTTGGTTTCTGATGCCTTTACGTTTGCAAGCAGAAGGGTAATGTTTCAGGATGTGCCGGCACATATGCGTAACGGGCAAACCGATAAAAGTCCTGAAAATGCGGATAATATAAAAGCTTACAACAGGTGGGCTGGAGAGCATGAACATGTAATGGCCAAATCTTTATTTAGTGCAGGAACAACATGGCCCGGAGTATTTTTTGCAGAAGATAGAAAAGCCCTTGATATTTTATGTGCACGGCAAGATGTGGATGCAAACAGGATTGGATGCGGAGGACTTTCGGGTGGAGGAATAAGAACCGTATTTATGGCAGGCCTTGACCCGCGGATTAAATGCGCTGTTGATGTGGGTTTCATGACCACCTGGAAAGATTTTATTCTTAATAAATCATATACCCATACCTGGATGACCTATGTTCCTTTATTGCCCAACGAATTGGATTTTCCTGAAATACTTGGATTACGTACACCCTTGCCTACCCTTGTTTTAAACGATAGTGACGACACATTATATACGCTGCCCGAAATGAACCGTGCAGAAAAAATATTAAGTGATGTATATAAAAAAGCAGGTGCCGGTGACCGTTTTAAATGCTCCTATTATCCGGGTCCGCACAAGTTTGATGCACAGATGCAGGCAGAAGCTTTCGACTGGTTTGATCGCTGGCTAAAAGCGTAAGCGCCATGTGGTAGGTTATAATTTTTGTAATGAAGCTAATGTCTTACCAAAGATTGTTTTTATTGTTAGCCGCAATTTATTTCAAGTTACTTCGACCTATAAAAGTGTAGCATCTTTCTTAAACCTGAATGATAACCAATAAATAATAACAACGTATACTGCACGCCGGGTAAAATTGTGCATGGCTGCACAGGGTACAAAAAGTAGAAGAGTGCGACCCCGCAAGTATGACGGGGCAGGCTGCAACGACTGTTTCATAGCATTGCACCACTCTGACTCAAAAAAATTATTGCACATTTTTATGCAACGCGAAGAATAATTCGTTTTTGCCATGGAAAATAAAGAACTTCCTAAAAATATTCACCAATGAAAAGTAACCGCCGAAATTTTTTAAAGCTTTCTGGCCTTACCGGAATAAGCATAGCCGGTAGTAAAATTGCCTCAGCATTAACCTCTCAAGCCGTAAATAAGCCGGCTGAATTCAACCTAAAGCCCGGCCCACATTTTAATATGAGCGGTTATGCTGCACCTAAATTAGAAAAGGTACGCATAGGTTTTATTGGATTAGGCAACCGTGGACCCGGGGCGGTTCTAAGAACAAGTAAAATAGAAGGGGTTGACATTAAAGCACTCTGCGACTTAAGGCCCGAAAAAGCAAACGGGGCAAAGAAAAAACTTATAGAGGCAACCAAAGCCTTCGATCCCGATGTTTATACCGGTGGCGAAAATGAATGGAAGAAAGTTTGCGAAAGAAATGATATTGACCTTATTTACATTGCAACACCCTGGCACTTACATACACCTATGGCTGTGTACGCCATGCAGCATGGCAAACATGTAGCAACCGAGGTTCCTTCGGCTGTTACGGTTGAGGAGTGCTGGCAATTGGTGGAAACGTCAGAAAAAACGCGGATGCATTGTATGATTTTGGAGAACTGTTGTTATGACTTTTTTGAACTGCTTACGCTAAACATGGCGCGGCAAGGTTTGTTTGGAGAAATTGTACATGGCGAGGGTGCTTATATCCACGACCTTTTAGAAGGAAACTTTTCCAAAGAAAAATATTATGATATGTGGCGCCTGAAACAAAATTTCAGGAATGGTAATTTATATCCTACACATGGTTTAGGCCCGGTAGCACAGGTAATGAATATAAACCGGGGAGATAAAATGGATTATCTAGTGTCAATGTCCGGCAACGATTTTATGATGGGTGCAATGGCTAAAGAGCTTGCAGCAAAAGATGACTTTTATAAACCGTATGCAAATAAGAGTTATCGTGGTAACATGAATACAACAACCATTCGCACCAATAAAGGACGCACCATCATGTTGCAGCACGATGTTACTTCTCCCAACGTTTATTCGCGTATTTACAAGATAAGCGGCACCAAAGGTTCGTCGTTAAAATACCCGCTTCCTGGCAAGTTAGCTATAGGGCATGAAGACTGGGTAAAAGCTGAAGAATATAAAAAGCTGGAAGAAAAATATACCCCGCCCATAGTTACAAAACTGGGTGAGATGGCGAAACAGGTTGGTGGACATGGAGGCATGGATTTCTTAATGGATTGGAGAATGATTGATTGTCTTCGCAACGGTATACCGTTGGATATAGATGTATATGATGCTGCCGCATGGAGTTCAATAGGGCCATTAAGTGAGAAGTCATTGGCCACCCGTTCCAATTCTATTGATATACCCGACTTTACTTCAGGCGCATGGAAAACCAATGAACCGGTGGATGTGTTTTTGCAAAAAGGGGGAAATACAAAAGTGACACTTTAAACATGAACCTGAATGATAACAAAGAAAGCACCCCGAAAACTTAGTTGCCCAAAGGCTCAGTGAAACATAGTGACCTTCGTGCCTTCATAATTCAAACTATTACTTATTAAATTTAAAAAATGCATATCAACATAAGTTCAAATCCTACTGAATTAGGCAAAGCTGCGGCAAGCGCTGCGGCTGCATTCATCCGGGAGGCAATTGCAAAAAATGGAACTGCAAACATAATTTTAGCGACAGGCACCAGCCAGTTTGAAACTTTGAACCAACTGATAGCAGCACCTGGTATTGACTGGAGCAAAGTGGTGATGTTTCACCTGGATGAATATATAGGCTTACCTGTTACGCATGCAGCAAGCTTTAGAAAATATTTGCAGGAACGTTTTATAGAAAAGGTTCCTGCCTTACAAGCAGCCTACTTAATAAATGGAGAAGGAGATGCACAGGCCGAATGTGACCGCCTGAATAAATTAATAACGCAACATCCTATAGACGCAGCCCTTGTGGGCATTGGTGAAAACGGGCACTTAGCCTTTAATGACCCGCCTGCTGATTTTGAAACAGAACAACCTTACATCATTGTTGAATTAGATGAACCCTGCCGCAAACAGCAATCAGGCGAGGGATGGTTTGATACTTTGGAAGATGTGCCCCGCCAGGCAATCAGCATGTCGGTAAAACAAATTATGAAATCAAATCACATTATCTGCTCAGTGCCGGATGAGAGAAAAGCAACTGCTGTAAAAAATACGGTGGAACAGAAAGTAAGTAATCTTTACCCGGCAAGTATGCTGCAGCTACATCCAGACTGCACTTTATTTCTTGATAAAGATTCTGCTGCTCATCTTTCGGCTGAATAAAATTGGAATAGTTATGAAATAGAATCGTTTGTGATAGAATCTATTTATTATTTTAAATCGGTTTTGTAATTAAGTTAAAGATGCACAATGCTATGCCGGTGAACGAAATGCGACCCTTCGACAGGCTCAGGATAAACTGCTACGGCCTGTTCAATCATCGCGTTGCTGTTGAACTGAGCGTAGCAACGATTTTGCAGGAAGAACAAATGCTTGTATCAAAAAAAATCTACACATTTTTTTATAAATAAAACCAATGAATAAAACGATTGCGACCGCTATAGATGTAAGCTCATTAACGAGAAGGGATACCGTAATCTCGATCTTTATAATTGGTCTGCTATTTTTTATATTCGGTTTTGTTTCGTGGGTAAATGCTATTCTTATACCTTACTTTAAAATTGCCTGCGAGCTTACGCACTTCAAAGCTTACCTTGTTACATTAGCTTTTTATATTTCTTATTTTATTATGTCGGTTCCTTCATCTTACTTATTAAAAAAGGTTGGGTTTAAAAAAGGAATGATGATAGGGTTTTGGACGATGTCTGTTGGCGCTTTTATTTTTGTTCCCGCGGCACTTACAAGAACATATGAAATATTCCTGATCGGTCTTTTTACGATTGGCGCCGGGCTGGCTATTTTACAAACAGCCGCCAATCCATACATCACCGTTTTAGGGCCCAAAGAAAGAGCGGCGCAGCGTATAAGCATTATGGGCATCTGCAATAAAGGGGCAGGTATTATTGCCCCGTTATTATTTGCCGCCGTTATTTTAAAAGCTACCGATACGGATATGTTTGCCCAATTGGCCAACATGGGTGAAGGCGAAAAAAGTGCAGCATTAGATGAATTGATAAGAAGGGTTATTCTTCCATACACCTGCGTAGGAACTGTTTTGTTTGGACTTGGATTAATGGTGCGCTACTCACCACTGCCAGAGATAAATACCGAACATGAAACTGCGGAAGTTGCTGCTGCCAACATGGGTAAAAAGAGCATATTCCAGTTCCCCTATTTAATTTTGGGAGCCATTGCTATCTTTCTGCATGTAGGAACCCAGGTAATAGCCATTGATACCATTATAGGTTATGCAAACTCTATGGACATTCCCCTGATGGAAGCGAAAGTTTTTCCCTCGTATACCTTGTTTGCAACCATATGCGGTTATATACTTGGCATAATAACTATCCCAAAATTTATAAGCCAGGTAAATGCTTTAAGACTTTGCACCATGTTAGGCACCCTGTTTACCTTACTGATTATTTATACAAAAGGGCAAGTGGCATTTTTAGGACATGTGACAGACATCTCCATTTGGTTTGTTGTGTTACTCGGCCTTGCCAATTCATTGGTGTGGGCAGGTATATGGCCCCTGGCATTAGATGGTTTAGGTAAGTTCACCAAACTTGGCGCATCTGTTATGATCATGGGTTTATGCGGTAATGCTATCATGCCTCTTTTTTATGGATACTTTGCTGATAAGGTTGATGTACGGCATGCTTACTGGGTTTTATTTCCCTGCTATTTGTACCTTGTATTTTATGCAGTTTACGGACATAAGGTTAGAAGATGGAGGAGTGATGTGTGATTTGTGAGGGATGATTTGTGATGGCTGCTTTGTGATGTGCTAAAAAGCTTTCCCGCAAACCCGCAAAAGTAAGACGTACTTAAAGTCGCAAAGAAAAAACTTTGGCGTCTTTGCTCCCTGGCATCTTTGCGTGAAAAGGAATACAACATTTTTTTTACCAAATATTTCTAATGAACCAGCAACGTATAAAAATTTATAACGGCAGGATAATTACCCCTTACAGGATCATTCCCAATGGAACGGTATTGGTAACTGGTGAGACGATTACTGCAGTAGCCGAAGGCGATATAGCATTTGAAGATGCAATTGAAATTGATGCAAAAGGACATTATATTTCACCCGGCTTTATTGACATACATGTACACGGCGGAGGCGGTCATGATTTTATGGATGGAAGTGAAGAAGCATTTTTAAAGATAGCTGAAACACATGCACAGTATGGAACAACAGCCATGCTGCCCACTACATTAACCAGCGAAAAAGAAGACCTGCTGCAAACCCTTGAATTATATGAGCAGGCCAATAAGAAAAACACGAAAGGAGCACAATTTATAGGGATGCATCTGGAAGGACCTTACTTTGCTTTAAATCAAAGAGGCGCACAAGATCCCCGATATATCCGCGATCCCGATCCCGCAGAGTATACGGAAATACTGGAGCGGTCTTCATCTGTTAAGCGCTGGAGTGCAGCGCCTGAATTAAAGGGAGCAATTGAGTTTGGCAAGTATGTAACATCAAAAGGAGTGCTGGCAGCTGTGGCACATACCGATGCTATTTATGAAGAAGTATTGGAAGCTTTTGAAAATGGATATACCCTTGCCACGCATCTGTATTCGGCTATGTCGGGAGTTACGCGGCGCAATGCATTTAGATATGCAGGTGTAATTGAGAGCGCATTTATATTAGATGAAATGGATGTAGAGATTATTGCAGATGGCGTTCATTTGCCTGCACCGTTGCTGAAGCTGGTATATAAAATAAAAGGCGCTGACCGGACTGCATTGATTACCGATGCCATGCGTGCCGCCGGAATGCCCGAAGGTGAGAGCATACTTGGAAATGTAAAAAATGGATTGAAAGTGATTGTTGAAGATGGCGTTGCAAAACTGCCTGACAGAAGCTCGTTTGCAGGCAGTGTTGCTACAGCAGACAGGCTGGTAAGAACCATGATAAAAATAGCAGACGTGCCTTTGATTGATGCTGTAAGAATGATAACAAGCACCCCAGCCCGTATAATGAAAGTGGCTGATAAAAAAGGTTCGTTGGCTACAGGCAAAGATGCTGATATTTTAATTTTTGATGAGGAGATTAATATTAAGATGACTATGATAAAAGGGAGGGTGGTGCATGAGAGGTGTGAAGGGAGACTTTCAAGCACTGTTCTGTGAGAACTCAAGGGTGAAACTCCCTTGCTCGACGGTGCGTCACCTTATTTTGGGCATCTTACTAATTTCTATTTTTTTTGATAACTTTTGCAAACAATCTCAATATGGAAAGTATGCGAGAAAAGCTTTTCCTTCTACTTCTCTTTGCAAGTAATTTTTCTTTCGCTCAACAATCATTAAATACAGAACAAATTAATCGTTTGGCAGACGCAGGAAAAGTTTATGGCTATATTAAATACTTCCATCCCTGGTTACAATACAAAGACATCAATTGGGATTCTGCATTCGCAGCAAACGTGGAGGGAATCATCAATGCAAAAAATAAGCGAGAATATGCCGCTGCTATACAAAAAATATTTTCGTCATTGAATGATGGTTTAACAACTGTTGCAAATATCAATGGCGATGGCAATAATTATCAAGAGCAATCCCTTACCTATAATGTAATTGACAACATACTGTACATTCAAATGAATGACGCACCATTCATGACAACAGATGAGAAATTATCGGAAGCACTGCAAAATCTGAACAATGTAAAGGGAGCTATTATCGACATGCGTAGGCCGGCAAATTCCCGGTACTATGATATGCTTGGTCATGGTGTCTATTTTGACTGGAATACATCATTCTTTAAAGGTGTTAACAGTATACCTTCTATCCGAACTGTGAGTTATACAGGTTTTCCCAGCGAATGGGGCAATGGATATAATAATGCAATTTTTAAGGAGCCTGTAGTTGTAACAGTTTCCGGAGAAGCAAACAAAGAGGTGCCATTGGTTTTTATTGTAGCAAAAGAAGACGAAATACCACTTATCGCAATTAAACTCCAGGAACAAGGGAAATGTAAAATATTGCAGGAGGGCGAAAGAGACCTAATGCCAGGATCCTCTTTGTATTTCTACATATCCGATAGCCTTCTTATGCAAATGAGAACTGGCGAAGCAGTCAATACTAATGGATCGCTGCTGACTGTAAAAGCGGATGCAACTTTTAAACATAGCGATAGTTTTAATATTGTTTTGGGCATTGCAAAAAACTTGCTGGCAAACAGTGATCCTCCGAAGCTGGTCGAACAAAAATGGAATCATCCAATGCCTGCAGACCCATCATTACCCTATTCAAATGGATCAGCCTATCCCTCCATTGGCTACAGGATGCTATCTGCTGCAAAAATGTTTACTATCATTGATCATTTCTATGCCAGTAAAAATGGAATGACCAAAAACTGGGAAGTCGCATATAAAGAAGCCATACCAAAAATTATCGGTGCTTCTGATTCCCTTGAGTACTGGAAAACTGTTGCGGAATTTCACGCCTATACACAGGATAGCCACGGATTTGTCTCGAAAAGCCATGAAGGATTCAGCCTGAGATTAAACCCGATTATTCAAGACAGAGGTGCATTCATGCCGCCGGTATTCACCGGTTTAATTGAAAATAAAATTGTAGTCACAGCAATTTACAATGATTCAGTATGCAGAAAGATCGGTATTAGCAAAGGCGATATCATACTTTCTATAGATGGAAAAGATGTCCTGCCAATGATTGAAAAGGCAAGAAAGTTTCAGAATGCAGGCAATGTTGGTTCGCAAAACTTTTACCTGGGCAGTTTTATTTTATTTGGAAATAAGGGGCAAGTTAAAAAATTAAAAATACAAAACATTAAAGGAAGAATAAAGCAAATCATGATGCCAACTCTTGATGAATTCAAAGGGAATTGGCTGGCTGACAAATATGTTTCCGGAATGTTCTCTCATAATCATCACCCAGTTGCAAAATACGTGGCCGGTGATATAATTTATGCGGACCTTACCAGCGGCCTGAACAGCTCCCATATTGATTCAATTTACAAATGGGTTAAAAAGGCCAAAGGACTTATCATTGATATGAGAGGCTATCCACAAGGTGCCGGTTTATCAATTGAATCAATGTTTCCTGATAAAATACGTAAAATAACACCAGAGATCAGTTATAAACTAACTGCAAACATACCTGCCTCTTCACCCAATGTTATTTCAGTTAACAGGTTTGGGTCAAGTTTTCCTGCAGAACAATTCCAAACTGAATATCGTACAAAAGACAAAAAATTTGACCTGCCAATAAAATTAGTTGTGTTAACCAACGGTTCGGCGCAAAGTAATGGAGATTACTTTCCTTTTTTATACAGGAGCATTTATAATGCTACGATAATCGGTTCTCCAACAGCAGGAGCCATGGCAAATTATACGAATTATAACATACCAGGTAACATTAGGTTATGGCTCAGTTTCTATGCGATAGAAAGATCGGGCATAAAGCCTGATATATTTGTTCAGCCTACAATAAAGGGAACACAGGCGGATAGAGATGAAGTATTGGAAAGAGCAATAAAACATTTGCAGACAGGAAGATAGCGTGAAATTTTCGACAACCATTTTGTTTTTATAAAGTGACAAACATTAAATTCTGAAAGGCGAACGCACAACAAAAGTATTTGCAAAAGCAGGGCTTGACAATGTATTGCGACCTGCAAAGGTCTTGATTGGATTGTTTTATACGGGTAGCCGGAAAAAAAAATCTACCCTTCTACGGGTAGCAGCTTACCGGTATTGCGGCCTGAGTAATCAGGCTGTAATACGCAACCGGAACAATGTACCGGGCAGTTGAAAGACTGGCTTTCGAAAATCGCGAGGTTGTTGAAAGAACCGATAAACTCAATTGGTGTAGGGCTAAGCTGGATGGTATGTGCAAATTAAATAAACAAACGTCAGAATCACCGTCACCAGCAAGGAGCTTAAGAGTTTGACAAGCTTTAGCCAAAAATGGCAACGACATGAGTTAAACTGTTTGCAACTCAGTTTACGTGGATACACAACATGTCCGGTGAATATTTCGGCACTAACCCATCCGTCCGCCTTTGCAGGGTGTTCTTCGCCTGCAAATAAATGGGCGAAGAAGCTGTTGGTGAAGAACACCAACAGCGGCTCCAATCAAGGCAACAGGGGTAACCCCGTATTCCGCCCTGCTAAACAGGGCAGGCGGCCTGCAAAGGAAGCTGGTGGAAGGGCAGGAATAAGAACGGGCAAAAAGTGAACGGGTAGCTGTAATGGCTGCCATAGGGGTTGAAACATAACCCTGCGGTGAAAACCGGCTAACGTGCCTATAGTCTGTTTAGCGTAAGTAAAATTGAAGAACTTTAAATTTGGATGGCAGGCAAATGATTACAACGCACAAAAAACCGGAAACGGAAAATAAAAAGCTTGTGAATGCGGCCCTCAGGTCGGCCGACAAATGGAATTCCATTTAATGGGATCATCATCACACGATCGTCAAAAAGCTTCAGTTGAGAATTGCGAAGGCGACACATGCATATATGAAACCGGCCACCAATATAAACGGTGGCTTAAAACGGGCTTGAGCCGGATGAT
>JBBRCW010000208.1:0-12444 GCA_038204535.1 Chitinophagales bacterium
CAGGTATGCCGGTTCCATAACTTCCCATGCCAACTGTATAAATTTTTCTTTTGGTATAGATGAAGGATTTACTATAATGCCTTTTTCAAGCAGAAGTGAATTGTTACTTACTTTTCTAAAAAGATTATGATGCTCCGGCAAAGCTGCTAAGATAAGCGGCAGGCCCGAAGGCTTTGAATAATGCTCATGTACAGCTTTGGCTATTACTCTAAAAAATCTTTCGGCATCTTTATCAAGTTCATCTTTCCTGCTGCCCTGCCCGTGAACCATGTTTACACTGGCGCCACCCACGCCACCATAAGAGGCAACCGTTAAATGCTCCTCTGTCAATTCTTCTCCCAAAGCGTCTTTAATGGTCGGTGGAATACCTTTAGGTATCTCGACTTCTGTAATAAAATGACGGTTGCCTTCATAAAGGTGAATGTCGTGGAGGCTTAATCCCAAAACCTGGTATCGGTCTGTGGATTGTAGAAATTTGCGAAGTGGTTTTGTATGAAAACTATTTGCCACCACTACCAGTTCCTGTACTGTTACCGGCAACGCAATTACTTTCAGTATTTCCTTCGAATGCAGCACTGCCAGCCCATCCATGGTATGGTTCCAAAAGTCTTTGTTATTTTCAAGTTCCTTAAAAGGCACCAACAGATGAGCGACTTCGTCTTGCGGATATTGCTGCAAAAGCGACTCTTCTAATTGTTTTACGAGATTTTGAAAAAGTATAGGGTCCTGTAAATTTTCGGGGTGACTTCTATGTGTAGGCAGGTAAAGCGAAAGGCAAGGCGCGCCCTCGCTGGCCAATAGTTCGTTCAAAATTGCGGGAGAAATTATTTGTATCATTTGTTTTAATTTTTAGCCCTAATGATTTAGAAGCATTTGGAAATCATTTAACGCAGGCATTTAGAATTAAGGGATAAAACACCTATGAGAACCATTTAATAAAAAAATCCTGCCATTGTCGCTTTCTCATACAGAGCCTCAGCCATGTATTTAACTTTTGATAATTGGTTTGTATGGTAGCCTATTATATTTCATCGGCCGTGTGGTTAAAAAATTAACAACTACCAACGATGTATACGCTCTTTTATATGATGCCTGACCTCATACCCTTTTTAGTCCTGCCGGGATCTCCTTCTATAGCTATGTGCGAATGCCAGGTGACCCCAGTCGAATGGGAACGGCTAGAGTTTAAACAAGGCTGGAACCCTGAAGCTGTATTACATACTGTATGTGCTTTTGCAAATGATATAAATAATTGGGGTGGAGGTTATATAATAATCGGTTTATCGGCAAAGGATGGTATTCCACAATTTCCGCCTGTCGGTATTCCAAGGGAAAACTTTGATAGAATACAGGGAGAAGTTATAAGCACCTGTTATAAAATGCAACCTAATTATTTACCCATTACGCAGCCTTATGAAATTGATGGAAAACATATTTTAGTCATCTGGGTACCTGCAGGTGATATGCGACCTTATTCTGTGCCTTCAACATTAGGCAGTGATGGAAGAAGACAATACTATGTGAGAGCCGGTTCGAGCAGTATTGTAGCCAAAGGCGATTTGCAAACAAGGTTGATTGAGCTGGCTGCCAAAGTTCCTTTTGATGACCGCATAAACCAGGAGGCAACATTAAATGACCTTGACCTGGGACTAATTAGAGAATTTTTGCAGGAAGTCAAAAGCGACCTTTTTGATGAAAGTGCTTCAATACCTTTCGCTGAATTGTGCAGGCAAATGCAGATAGCTCGTGGACCCGTGGAAGCTTTAAGACCTGTGAATGCAGGATTGTTGTTCTTTAGCAAGGCACCTGAAAAGTTTTTCAGGAGAACCTGGATTGAGGTTGCAGTGCACCAAAATGAAATGGGTCGGGATTATACCAGCAATACTTTCAAAGGTCCTTTGCACAAACAACTAAGACAGTGTTTGCAATTTTTGCAGCAGGATATTTTGCGTACTAAGACTACTAAAGTAACAGGACGGGCTGAAAGTGATACAATCTCCAACTTTCCGTATAATGCATTGGAAGAGGCCCTTTCTAATGCTGTCTATCATAAAAACTTTTCGGAAGAAAAGCCGGTAGAGGTGCAGGTATTTCCGGACAGGATAGAGATTTTGAGTTTCCCTGGTCCGCTACCACCAATAAAGAATGAAGACCTGCAAAAGCGAAGGGTAATAGCCCGTGATTATCGCAATCGAAGAATAGGTGATTTTTTGAAAGAGCTACGATTGACAGAAGGCAAAGCAACAGGTTTTCCGCTTATAAGAGATGAAATGAGCAGGAATGGTAATCCTGAACCACAATTTTATACCGATGAAGAAAAAACGCTCTTCTTAGTTACACTTCCTGCCCACTTAGCCTTTAAGGGGACTAAGTTGGTGCGTAAGTTGACAACGGATGATATAGACAAATTCTTTGAAGAAAGCATTGATTTTAAGACTATTAGTAGGTTATTGGAAAATGATATTGCCGCCGTTAGTGACTATGTCCGCACCCAAATAGTGTCTAAGTCAGTGTCTAAGTCAGTGTCTAAGTTGATTGATATCCTACACTTCCTTGTTTCAGAAAAAACACGGGAAGAAGCTCTTCGATATATAGGAGTAAGTAATCATTCTAAGAACCACAACACCTACCTAAAACCGATTATTGAAGCGGGGCTTATTGAAATGACAATACCGGGCAAGCCTACGAGTAGCAGACAACAATACCGGATCACTGAAAAGGCAAAAAAACTTATACAGTAACTATGGCAAAAAAAGGATTGGACACAACCTTTGTGTATCGGGTAAAGAAGAGAGGATAATGGCAATGAAATAGTATTCCCGATCATTATTAATATGTTTATCCAGCTTTCAAGGTCATACCCGTTATTCAACAGTGCATGCTCTTTAGATGACACTCGAATACCTATTGGGCAGAACGGAACACTTATTCATTTTCCGCTCCAAACTGAGCCCCTGATTCCGCTGAAAGTGAGCCACTCCAAAAAGATAGTCTGATATGCCTTTAAAAATAAAAAACCTGATTGTATCGGCACTTTGATAACCAGACGTTGAGGTTTTAAAACAACAGGTTGTAGTAAATCAACAGAAGTTTTTCAAATACCAGACACAGTCTGGGTTTTCATTTGCCTCCGTAGTTGTCCTGCGGAACACTATGGAGAGCTGGGAACGGGACAAGTTATGACCAACAACCTTGGTATAGATTATCGTTCGGCAGTATATACTTCAGTTGCAGGTGACAACACCGTGCAACTGCTACTCTGCTACTAACAACAGCAAGCGCTAAAAAAATAAGTGTTGGCTTTAATACCTTCAGCTGAAATATGTCTGATAGTCTATTTTTAATGGCTTGCCTTATCGATTAATCTTAACTACACCTTCTTTGTCTTGGCTTAATTCATTAATTCTTTCTTTTATCTTCCGAAGCTTCTTTGAATACTTATCAATTAATCCACTATGATTAGACAATGACATTGCTTTTTCTATAGCTTCTTGCGCATATTTAGCCTTTTGAAGTTTATTTTCTTTATAAAATGATTCCAAATATTCTAAATATGCCTCCGTGTCATAATACTCAGGTAGTTCATCGTGGTATTTGCCATCCCCTTTTAACTGATTGATATTTTCCCGAGCTGCGTCAAGAAGAGGGATAATGAGCTCAGACTGCGCTTTGTGATTATGTAAATGATAAGCTTTTAACGCCATAAAATAGCAATAACAATTATGAAAAGTGTCTTCTAATTTCGAAATCATCAAATTAGTGTCAAAGCCTTGAAACTTAGACTTAATAAAGGGAATATATAGGTCTCTTGCTTTTTCTAAATTCATTAGCATAGAATTTATGTCATTTCCGTATTGATCATTCCCGCCTCTTTCCTCAAAAAGACAATATTGAGCTAAAAATTTTCCATGGTAAAATCGTGGATCCTCGGGGTAACGTTCTATGCCAATATTCGCATAATCTAAAGATTCTCGATAGTCACCACACCTTCTTGCAACCCAACATAGTTCATATTTTAAATCCGAATCAAGAAAATTGTTTGTCTCTATATTCTTAGTTAAGAAATTAAGCCAAGTATAAGCAATTCTATCAGTTCTCCTCCCCTTCCGCTCCCTACCTACTTGAATATTCTCGTTCGGTGAGGGCAGAATCATAAAAATAAATGCTTTCAATAGATTAATTTCAAATTGGTGACCTGAATTAGACTTAGTATTCTTCATCGAGTCTAACAACGCCTCCAACTCAAAATATAATTGTTTGCTTTCTTCAACTCTCCTGTTTAGGATTAGTAACATTAATTTGTTCATATGACTTCTGTATTCACCACTTTCTAAGGGGAAAATTAGAAATATCGGCAGATGTTGATAGCTGCCCTCTACAAAATCATCTCCCTTAGAGACATAAAAGGTGCCAGCCGAAGTGGATATTTCCTCTATACTATTAATAAAAGTAGTAGTGAATGTCGCTTCTTCATCCAACCGCCTTAGATATTTTGAATGTTCGGAATTAAGCTCTTTTGAAAGCGACTTCATCTCTCCTTTAATACGTTCAAAGACAAGATGAATATCATCAATATTCAACAATTTAATTTCATTCTGAATACTATCGTATAGTCCGTCAAAGCTTTTTAATAAGCCAGTATTTTCAAAAGCATTTCTAAGCTGACGATAGTTATAAAAAATTTTGTCATACTTATCTGATGAGAACACTTCTGAATTCTGTCTTAAGAAATCATTTTGTTCCAATAATCTCTCTGTATTTGTTATTTTATCTGATACTTTTTTGCTAACAGTTTTAAGTTTCCTTAAGTTCTCCACTGTTGCTTCATGATCGATCTCTTTATTGTCATTATATGACAAACTGATTAAATAGGCAAAAGTTTGAGGAACACTACGAATTAAATCAATTATTTTGTTGTCTATGCGAGGATAATCAACCTTTGTTTTATTTGAAGAGATATGTCGCAATAACATTTTAGCGCTGCTGGAGTCTGATAAAAACAAAAACAAATGTTTTCTGTCTTGAGTATGCTTAGCAATCTGAACGTGGTTGTTTAATGAAAATATTCTATCGAAAATAACTGCATCTCTTTTGCTACTGGTGTAAATTTTCTGTCCAACTAAGCCCTCCCATATTTCAATTATGTTTTCTGTATTCTTCACACTTCCCCTGCAAACATCCATAGCTGTTTCTAAAAAATCGTCTTTAAGCTCTTCTGATTCAAAGATTATTAGTCTTTCTTTAAATAAGTTTGATGCTTTTTTTAGACCATTCATTTTTAATAACACTTCAGCTATAATTTTAGAGAAATTATTGAAGAGCATTTCTTTAAACTCGCTATAACCACCAGATATTTTAAAGTTTGGTAATTGCAAATCAAAACTACTTTTAGAGCCATATTTTGTTGCTTTGTAAATCATGGCCTGAAATTCATATACATACTGGTCTAAAAAAATAACTCTTTCTGTTCCTTTATTTAACTTAAACACCGTATGAAGTGTGACTTGTTCATCAGCGATATAATCACTGTTCAGTTTTGTCAATCTTTCTTTACTGGTCTCCTCTTTAATAATTCCTTCTGGATAGCAGTAGTTGCCAATCAAATCTGCATCAATTACAAAATGAATGGAATATCCCTTAGCTCGCAAATTTTCCTGGTCTATGATAGAATCATAGTCTTCATCTTCCAACCCTTTCATCAGAATATCAAATATTTTAACTTGATACTGCATAATGTTTATTTAAAGTCTGACAAGCATTTTCATCATCATTTTCAAACGATTTGATAAAGTTTATTGTATTTCTTCGAAGGACATCTTTCGTTTCCTGCGCTTCTTCTGGCATAAACATTGAAGAATCAAACAAATCAATAATTTTGTCTATAATACTTTTATTGTATAAGTCTTTTAACTTTATTCCGGCCAAATAAGGTAATATCCCGCAATGGTTGCCGATATATTCTCGATGAATTCTAAGCTGATCAGAAAAAAAATCTATCGCTATCTCTTTATCAGTATCAATCAAAAAGGCAATTACTTCTGTTGTTTCATCCAATGATAAATTCAAATCATCTCGTTCTTGTGTGAAGTTTAAAAGAAATCGCAAACTCATTGCGTATTTATCTTCGATAAATGCTTCCTTTTCTTCTTTTTGTATCGTAATTTTCGACGATGAAATATTGTGTACTTCTTCGATAAACGTTTTTGAATTTATAAGGTCCATAAAGTTTTCTGATATCAGTTTAAATAGGGGATTTCCCTGCAGACTATTCTTACTGTTTGAAGAGCCGACCTCCATAAACCATTTGCAAAAAGAACTGTAAAAGGTTCCTATATATCGGTAATGCACTTCTTCAAGTTTATCTAAAATAACTAAAGCATATCTACTATTCAAACCCTGATAATCCTGATTTTCAAAAACTTGAGGGTCAAGAATTCTAATGATAGTGTCCATATCTTCGAAGAAATGGTTGACTGAATATTGCAAATAAGAAAATCTCAATGCATTGCCATAGAAAGATGGATCATGTTTCATCTCTTTCAATCCTACCATTTTAAGATAATTGTAAGCATTCGACTGCGTAGTGTCATTAATACCAGAACTACGTGCTAAAGCGAGTAAGGCAATTGATTTCAGAAAATCAAAACTCCCTTTTTGATAATTGTTGTCTCTTGATGTGAGAATTTTAAGTAGGATTGAATCAGTTTTATATCCTCTTATTGATATAAGTACATTTATCAGACGTTCCAAAAATACCGAATTTGAATTTGAAAACGAAAACTGGTTAACGATGATACCAACAGCTTCTTCATAGTTATGCACTGACAAATTGTTTGTTCGTAGATAATCCACTATATCTACAATCACATCACCTTCGGTAGATATTTGGCTTATCGGATAAGCAACATTGTAATTTAAAATATCTTCAAGCCAATCGCTCCACTTCTCAACATTAAAATCATGAAGAATTTGTAAAGGATTATTTGATTTTTCTGATTCTATTTCGCTAACCAACTTGGCAAGTTGTACAAGTTCATCATTATTTATTTCATCTGCGTTCATAAGATAAGTTGTTATTATGATAGTCGAAATCTTTCTAGTGCCTCTTTAAGGATTGATAAATTGTTGCTGCGTGGTATTGATCTATTCAATATACCTAACTTATTTACCTCCATCCTGTAGTGCTTTGCATCGTTTAAGTCAAAATTTTCATGAACACGTTCACGAAAAGGCTTTGCCGTTCCTGTTACACTTCGGGTTCTACCCCATTCATCAATATTAGGGCTAGAAAGAAAAAATTCATTCCCGCTGTGGGGTTTAATTGAAATAAAATTCCCCCAATCTCCAGTTAAAGAGTCAGGTTGATAAAAATTCACATTGAGAAGTATATCATATTCTAAACAAACATAATTACTTCCCAAATCAATGTTTTGAAGGTAGAATCCAAGCCTATTAATTATCTCTTCTGTTTTATCCTGTATTTTATAATTAGTAGCATCTATCTCATTCTTATCAGCGACAAAGACCCAAGACTTATTCCTCCCTAATCGTGTTACATATATAATTTTGTACTTTCCGATAATAGTAAAATCTCTTAAATATCTGGTCATTTCACTTACATCTATATCGTCAGGAATAGTTGGATTTATTAAGGCGTTTCTATTTATTTTTACCACATACATCATATAAGAATAAAAGCTGGAAACTCTTGAATATTCCTGTCTTAATCCACTGGAAATACAGGGAAAATATGGAACAGGAGAAATTTTTCCTTGTGCAATTGAAAAACGAATCTGAGGTGGGATACCATAAGGGTAGGTTTTTAACTTTACCGATAAACTATATGAAGAAAGTATGCATTCTCTGAAGCCCTTAATAACTGTATTCGATTCTAAATCTTCAGTGCACATAGCCTTTATACTACTTTTCACATCAATACCCATACATATCATCAATCTAAGTGCGTTGATATTTTTGCTTTCTTTCAATTCAATTATAAAGGCTTCAACTAATTTATCATTCGGGTCCGATGCAGCATTTTTACAAAGCTTAGATTGCAAGTATAGATACACTGAATTTAGTGGCATAATGTAAAATTGCTTTTTTTAATGTAAAGCTTTAGTCTTTATTCATTCGTTTGTTAACCTAGTCTTTATAAGAAAACTTGATACCCTAATTTGCTTATCCTAATTTCCATGTAAATTGGACATACTTAAGCTTTATCAAAGGGAATAATCAACTAAATGAAGATAATCATTTTTGTAGCTTAGGTAAAATTTTCAATTATAAATTTAATCAACGCGTTTAATTTTTTGAAAAAAGTGGGATACAAATGATCCGGGTGCATTTTTTGCCATTAAGGCTGTACACTTCAATATTAATGAGTATATCATTGCGGAACGCAGTGTAGCTTCACCGCGTCTCGCGGAAGAAGGCTATGACTTCCGGCCCCTTTTTGGCATTTATAAATTTTATCCATTTTTATCCCCGACTATATTGCTTCGAAAAAGCCCGGCACCCACCAATAGACAAAATCTTCTTTTAACAGAAGGTAGTTTTTGCAGTTTAACCATAATCTTATATGTTTGCACCGGCAAGTCTTATACGACCAGCTCCTATTGAACTCCCCCAGGGCAGGAATGCAGCAAGGGTAAATGGTTGTAGCGGTGCGATGTAAGTAACTTGCCACTTTTTTTGCCCCTACGGCTCGTTTTTGCTTTCACTTATCCTGGTCGCTCGCCGTTGACTTTTAAACGTTAGCCGTGCACATCTGTTTAATAGCGGATAAATTATTAATCAACCCGGTAAAAACGAGCTCTTATTGGCAGATTTAGAGCAAAATGGCCAAACCATTCATCATTTCTGTTTCCGGCCTTTTCTTTTCCAGTCTTCTAACAGTTCTTTTTCTGTTTTTAGCGGAGGCTCGTATAAATTTTTCTTGAGATAAATAACTTTTGAGGATGAGACCAGAGGGCTATTCTTCAGCCGGGCAACCACCACCACCGAATCATTTTTAAAAGAGGAATCTAATATGAGGCTGTTGCCCTGCCACCTTCCCCCTGTGCTGGTAAATTCAAGCTCGTTATCAGTAAGTGGCAAATAGTTTCCGTCGCTCATTTTGGCCACCACATTTATATAATTATAAACTCCTTTTTTTAAACTATCGGTATATAAGTTAAAAAACATGCTTTCAACCTTTTGGGCTTTGGCACCAACACATAAAGCAATCAGTAAAAATGTAAAAAAATTTTTCATTGGCTTAATAGTTACAATTTTGACACCAATTAGTAATCACACGGGCGGCAATACATCAATTAAGGTGTTAAAATCCCAATCGGCGGCTATTGAGGGAGTTTAGACTGGCCGCTCCTACCAATTCGTCGTGGCGGCCGGCCAGCGACCTGTAATAGATAAGTATTGTATAATCGTTTTCAGTTTCCCAGTTATTGCCATCGGTTTGCTCTACAGAGGCCTGGTCGTTTTTAACACCCGATTTTTTAGTTGCGTATGTATAACTATAAAAACCCTGTTTTAAGAACATCGTTTTTTCATACGCACCTTTATCCGCATTAAAAACCATGGCGGCGGTATCGTTGGTATTGTACATATTTAATTCGCCCAGCAGGTACACATTTTTACCGGCATAAGGCTGGTTATTATTTGGCACGAAAGTAAAATGCACTTTGCCATAATCTCCCTGCCACCAGGGGTTATCGGTATCGGTACTTGCTACATAGTAATGGCCGTTATAGTCTGTAAAATTGATATACCGCTGCGTGCTGCGCTCTCCATCCGGCTCAACGTACACATCGGTGCTTTGCCGGTCGTATTCAGTTTTGGCCACATGCACCCCCCTAAACCTGAAACTTCTCAGGTCTACCCATCTAAACTCCTTGCCGGCAGGAAATACCGATTTATTCTCCGTATCAAATTCGAGCATATTGCCTCTTATAAAAGTCGGCTTAAGGTAGGTGATCGCATTATCCCAGCGGTCGTTTTGTAATATGACGGCCGTAACCTGCTGCTGGGGATTAACAATATTCATCTGCGATTTACTAACAGAAAACTGCACCTTTTGGTGTGTTCTAAAAAGTTCAGAATTAAACGGCTGCAATATCTGCGCGGCTATATCGGCCTGGCGATTAACCACCAAAACCCGGCGGGTAAAAGCAAGTTTGCTGGTATCGCCATCTAAAAAAACTTTTAAAAGGTAATTGCCGCTTTTAGTAGGCATAGAGTTGCGGTCTGGCAACATGGCCTGGTAATGGGTGTAGCGGGTAAAAGCCAGCGACGACACCCGGTATTGGTTTAAGCGTATGTTCGAAAATCCTTTTATATAATCAAAAGTGCTAAGGTTGGCGGATGTCCAATCGGCATTACACAATTCAAAGCCGGCGTAAAAATTCTTGACCCGGCCATCCAGGTCATCAAAATGCAGCTCAATCTGGTCGGTCGAATTCAGGTTTATGATCGGGTAAGCCATTTGGTTACCTCTAAGAAATACTTTTATACTGCCAATGCCAGCCATTCTAACTGCATCAGCATTGTTTTGACCAATAACGGTAAGGCCTGAAAAAATAACCACCAGGTACAAAATGCCTTTATACATAGGTAAAAATTAATGCTTAAACGTACAACAAACACGCGATAGTAATTGGTTTTGTTGTATTGAAACGAGCAATGTAGTTTTGATTTTAACTAAAACCATGCCGTTTGAACATAGCCGCCGTAATTGCCAGAAGAATAGCTTTCAATTCACAAAAATCATTTTCGCGTTTTATTATAAGGCTTGCCATTGCAGCAACCACCTTAAGTGTGGCTGCCATGATTATAACCCTGGCATTTGTAAATGGCTTTCAGCAGACAGTTAGTCAAAAGGTATTTAGTTTTTGGGGCCACCTGCGCATACAGCAATACGAGCCTAACAAAGCCCTTGTTGCCGAAGAGACCCCGCTCGACAAAAATGATACGATTGTAAGAGAATTAAAATATTTACCCGGTTTAAAAACCATTCAGGCATTCGCAACTAAAAGCGCTGTATTGCAGCAAGGCACTAATATAGAAGGTATCTTATTTAAAGGCGTTGAGAAAGATTACGACTTTGGCCACCTTCAAAATTTTTTAGTGAGCGGGCGCTGGATAAATTTTGATGACACGCTTTACAGTAAAGAAATCAATCTTTCAGCGCCGATCGCCAGCCAAATGCAGATTAAGGTAAATGACACTGTAAAGATCTATTTTATTGATGCCGCCGGAGGAAAAAGTAATTTCAGGCGGTTGACGGTTGCCGGTATTTATAAAACAGGTATTGAAGAATATGACAAGCTTTTTGCCATTGGCGACCTGCGATTGATTAACCGGCTAAACAATTGGTCGGCTAACCAGATTGGCGGCTACGAAATATTTTTAGAGGATTATCGTAGAATGGATTCCACCAACGAAATGATTTACTACAGCGGTATTTTGCCCGACAAATGGATCAGCCGCACCGTAAAGGAGGTTTATCCAAACATTTTCGACTGGCTGAATATACAAGATGTTAACCGCGATGTGATCTTTATCGTAATGTCGATCGTGGCCATCATTAACCTGGTAACCTGTCTGCTCATTTTGGTCTTAGAGCGAACCAGGATGGTGGGCATTTTAAAGGCAGTTGGAAGCAGTGACTGGATCATTCAAAAAATCTTCCTATACCATGCGTCCTATATCACGCTTATTGGGGTTGGCAGCGGACTGTTTTTTGGAGTGGGTTTGTGCATTCTACAGCAGCTTACCGGTTTTATACAATTAGATGAAACAGCCTATTATGTATCTACAGCACCTGTTTTAATAATCTGGTGGCAGGTAGCGGCTATTTGCATCTCCACCATTATTGTTTGTTTTCTTTCACTCATTATACCAACATTGATTGTAAAAAGCATTCAGCCGGTTAAAGCAATACAGTTTAGATAAAGAAACCCGGGTAGTAATTTGCAGCCGCGGCCAATTCGCTTTTTACTGTTATTAGCTGGTGATAAATTTGTTGACAAATATTGACCTCCTCACACAATAAATTGAGATGGCAGTAAAACAGACCAATCAGAGGTATTTGCAGGAGTTTGCCTCCCCGCCAAAAGAAGCGGCACTGTGTTTCTGCCAATGACACACTTGTAAACAATTTGCAAGGTTTCCCCTCCTTGGAAAAGGAGGGGACCGATTTTATGCGAAGCATAAAATCAGGGGTGGTTGAACTCCGCTTTAAATTTAAAGTGTCGCAGATGGTTCTTTTGAAGATTTGTACCTAGGAAGGCCTGCAGATGTACTGTCGTCACGGAGCAGTTCTGCGGGAGGTTTTAATTCGGGTATGTTGATAAAGACGACATTTTTCATGTGCCGCATGTTTAACCACCCCTGAATATTTTTATAACAGGTTATAAAAACATTCTGTCCCCATCCTTGAAAAGG
>JBBRCW010000209.1:0-12417 GCA_038204535.1 Chitinophagales bacterium
GAATATCTGGACAAAATCAGAAAGAATGAAGTGAAGAATATCCAAAGAAAAATAAGGCAGCTCAATATCAGAGAGGAAGAAATCCTATTTGCAACAGCTTAACTATCAGCTAAGTGTGGAGGGGTTATATATAATTGTCGCTGTTTATTTGCTGCAATAGTGGTTTCAATCTCCTCGTCATTGCGCCGTGCCCCGTCCAAAGGCTATCGTGCGGACACATTTGTAAAGTCTTTATTGCTCCATTAGGAGCATCCTGTTTATAGAAAAATACATGGTAGTGTCGGATGTAGGTGCTTCCTGTTTTCATGAATTTAGGCGGCTCCTAGGGAGCCTGGATGTTCGATTGATCTTATATTCTATAAACAGGTACCCCCTATGGGGCTTTTTGAGACAATTATTATATAATCACATTGCTTGATTTCGAATAAAAAGCACATGCAAAAGATGTGTCCATACGAGGTCCGAAAGCGGACGAGGAACAGCCTGTCCCGATTTCTTTATAGGGAAAGCAATCTCCCTACTCAATCAGATTGACAAATGGTTGGAGGTTGCCTGCCCGTTCCGCTCAGGCGGGCTTCACCAAGCTTCTCAAGGCGCACAATGATGATAGCTTGTTACCTTCTATAATTTTAAATGCACCCTTGCTTACAAATTACCTTACTTATATCTACCTTCATAACCAACCTAAAAACCCTGATATGCGTAAGACAAGACTGCCCATTATTGCTGTGATGCTGATGCTTTCCGTATTAAATTTTATGCGAATTATCGGCCACGAAGACGTAAGACCAGTCCTGTTCGTTTCAATTTGGGCTATTGGCGTACTTAGCGGCTTATTGATCTTCCACGTTATTCAGCTACTAAAAAATAAAAACAGCGCCAGTCAATAGGTGCCCCTGAATTTGTGGTCGTTTTTACGTTCCTGTTGTTTTTTGAGTGGTATCTGCAGACCATTGGTTTGTTCCATCCATTCGTTTAAGCTATTTCGTAATTCAAGGCCGGTTTTATCATAGGCTTTGTTTCTAATAAGATTATTCATTTCAAAAGGGTCAGCCTGCAGGTCGTACAATTCATTAATATCCCATACGCCGTTATACGAAATAAATTTATAGCGGTCGCTGCGTACCGCAAACGTGGTGGGCGTTTGCGGAAAGGCATTTTCCCAGTAGTATTCGTAAAACACCTTGTCGCGCCACGAAATGTTTTCTCCTTTTAGCAGCGGCAGAAAGGAAGTGCCCTGCATTTGGGCGGGTTTGTCAATACCCGCCGCTGCCAGAAAAGTAGGGGCCAGGTCAATATTTAAAATCATTTGCGGAATAACGCTGCCTGGTTTTACCATACCCGGTGCCCAGACCAGCAGCGGTACCCGCATG
The DNA here is from genome assembly GCA_038204535.1 of Chitinophagales bacterium. Classification (GTDB taxonomy): domain Bacteria; phylum Bacteroidota; class Bacteroidia; order Chitinophagales; family Chitinophagaceae; genus Segetibacter. Next base: position 1,374 of record JBBRCW010000209.1, read on the forward strand.
CTTTCTTCGTAGGCGTTGCGTTTGTCAATCAGGCCGTGTTCGCCAAACAAAAAGCCGTTATCGCCCATATAAACGACCATGGTATTTTGCTCCAGCCCATTTTTTACTACCCAGTCCAATACCTGCTGAATGCTTTCATCCACCGCCAGTAAAGTCTCCAGGTATAAATGATAAAAGTCATTAAATGGTATCTGGCCATCGTACATATAATCTACCCCATGCCAGCTATACCGCTGCGCCCTCACCCATTGCGGAATGTCTTTATAGTTGACCTGGGTTTTAGGCGGGGTTACCACGCCAAATTGTTTACTGCTGTCGGTAACGGTCAAATACATACTCTGCGGACTAATAATCGGCATACTGGCGTATTTGCCTTCGTGGCGTTTGGCTGGTTTAAATTCGGCGTGTACCCCTTTATGGCTTAGGTACATACAAAATGGCTGTTCTTTAACCGAAGTCATCCAATTGATGGCACGATTGGTCAGTTCGTCTGTTATATAATTGTCGGCATCCATCTTTATCTTTTTGCCATTCACATTCAGCATGTTGCCATAGTATTGACCCTGCCCGTTAAAGCTTACCCATTCGTCAAAGCCGGGCTGCGGATTGTCGCCTGTATTGCCCATGTGCCACTTGCCCATAAAGGCCGTTTTGTATCCATTTTTTTGAAGATATTGGGGATAGAATGTTAGGTTAGTTGGCAGGGGAGCAGAGTTGTCAACCACTGTATGTGTATGCGCATATTGGCCGGTTAAGATACTGGCCCGGCTGGGCGAACAAAGCGAGGTGGTTACAAACGCGTTTTTCAGATGGGCGCCTTCGCGGGCCATGCGGTCCATGCCTGGTGTTTCGAGGCCGGGAACAGTTTTCATGAAACCCATGAAATCGTACCGGTGGTCATCGCTTAAAATATAGATGATGTTCATTGGCTTCTTAGCCTTTTGGGCCAAGGTAATAACAGGCAATGTTAACATCGCGAAGCAGCAACAGTAAAGCAGTTTTTTCATTTGGCGGAATTTTTTAGAATGATACAGTATCGCCGCTACCCGCATGTACACCAAACAAAGTAGCGGATTTAAAATTAGGGGCATTTGTTTAAACAGCCATCAATGTGGTTTATTTTGGATCAAAAGAAAATCGGTGAGCCACGGAGACTTGCCAAATGGTCTGATTTAAGTTCTATTATAATCGTATCTCTAAGGGATTAAGTTAAGAAGACGACCTGGAACTAATCATAGCCCTCAGGTCGGCCGACAAATGGAATTCTCTTCAATGGGATCATCATCTTACGATCGCCAAAAAGCTTCAGTTGAGAATTGAAGGCGACGCAATCATATGTGAAACCGGCTACAAATTAAAACGTTGGCTTAAAACGGCCTTGAGCCGGATGATGAGAACTTGTCATGTCCGATTCTTAGGGGATGAAAGAGCAGCAATGCTCTTAGCTACCCGGTGCAATTGGATGCAAATCGCTATCAGCAATAATTCGGCTCGACGAATAAAGTTTGGCAAAAGTTCTTATCTTCAAGTTCGTAAACAAAACCAAGCTGCGGTATCGGGCAGGAGTTTATAAAATCTCCCACCTACAGCAATACTCGAACGTAAGCGGAAATACTTCCAATCAACAACCATGAGCAACTATAGTAAGAGGCAATACTTGTTTGCTGTTTATCTTCTCAAACAATTCGGTATTGAGGACAGCATTTTTATTGAAAAATCTCTTCATTATTATGCAATGGCTTATGGCTATTATAGGCAATACGAAAGCGGAACTTTTTTCAACACTTCTGATAGTATTGAACAGCTACTATTAGAAAAAACCATTAGAAAAGAAAGGAAGAAAATTCAACAAAAAGAAATTGACAAGAAACACTTTAACGCCACCGATTTAGCAAATTTTACATTTTGTCCAGTAAGTTTTGCAATAAATTATTCGTTTGTAATTGAACATCCTACAGGAAAAAAATACGCTGATATTGGTACTGAATTGCACAATAAATTAAATCTGATAAAAAGAGTTGAGAAGTATGAAAAGACAAAAAGTATTGAACATAGTATTTTCAATCATCCTGAAATTTTAAAAGTCCTAAATTCAAAAGTTATTTATAATGGACATAACAGGGAAAGTAAACAATGTTTTTTCAATGAAGCAACTAAAATTGCCTGCGACCCTGACTATATTTTTTTAGACAACAAAAATGAGTTTTTTGTAGTAGAGGAAAAATACCATTATTATAAAGACCCGAAAAAAGCCACCTACAACGAAAAATGGTTAGAATGGAATGGCTATTATGACACCGGCGAGAATATGACGGAAAGGGTTGAAAATTGGGAGAATTTCAACCCTATTTTTTTTAAGAACCATCAAATTCAAGTTATAGCGTACTTAAAGAATATTACAAAGTATACGCTGAAGTATGGTTATTTGGTGTATTGGTATTACGACATTAATGAAGCAAGTGAACCCTACATACACAAAGTTGGTGTGAAGAAACTTGTGTTAGACAATTATACGGAATCTTTATACAAACAAACCACGGTATCTATCAATAATTTTACAACAGCTACAACGCAAGTATTTGACACTGAAAGTATCAATCCCAACAAATGTGCTGGTTGTGTAGTTAATAAATATTGCGGACATAAAAATAAAAGATACACTGAATTTACCTTGCCATATAAGTTGGACTACCTAACTTTTTATCCAGCGGAATATCCGTTCTAATTTTATAAAGGCTCTCAAGTCACCCGGACTTCCGCTTACATGGGTTTTGTGTTATAGCGAGCTGACGAACAAAGGCTTATCTTTAGTTTTTCAATTGGGCTTTTGGTTATGGGTTGGGCTGAGGTTCCCTAATTCCCACCACAATACAAAGCCCTAGACCGTGAGGCGCAATAAATTCTCAAACTATGAAACTCTATGTAGTTAAAGACGGAGTACCAGAAGTCGGCCATAAATCTTTTAATGATGCACAAGTGAAAGATGGTACTTTTTACTTGTTGACTTATGATTTCAAATCTAACGTGGGTTATATTGGAAAAAGGGCGGTTAATGAATGGAGACTTTACACAACTGTTGGAAGTAAACAAGATCTAAAATCACGCTATCACCACTTTTCTAATTTGATTGAATGTGTACATAAGCTGCAAGAGTTGTCGCCCAACGTACAAGTTAAATTAATAGAAAGCTTTGAAAATAAGGAGGCTGTTGTTCCAGTGAATTTTGGCCCAAAAAGTTCTTCCTCTGCGATAGAGGCAACACCTAAAGAAAAGGAGTTAAGTTGGCTCATTAGCATATTTCAAGACAAGCGCTTTTCTTTGACAAAGGGAGCTGAATACAAGTTGGAATTGCTTCTGGAAGAAGTTCATATAATACTTGAAAAGACCGATAAATTTAATGATAAAATGACGATAGTGGAAGAGGCATTAGCCAACTATTCAAGACGAATTTCTCAATTGCAAGAACATTCCAATTTGAGTGAATTGAATCTGATAAGACCAGAAGATATACCAAACTTAGAGTAACTTTTACTGTCCCTTAAATGAGTATTGGCAGAAAATAATCCGGAAATAGTGAATTGAAACCTAGTGAATGGGGCCCTCAGGTCGGCGGTCAAATGGGATTCAATGGGATCATCATCGCACGATCGTCAAAAAGCTTGTGTTGAAAATTGCGAAGGCGCCATAATCATATTTGAAACCAGCTACCAAAAAAAAACGGAGGTATAAAACAGACTTGAACCGAATGATGAGAAACTATATTTTGTGAGATTTGCTTATTGCTTTCCATGATTTTTTTTAGTTAGGAATACTTATATAACAGCGGCGTAAACAAGCTGAAAAAAGGTTACAATGGAAAGGCAACTAAATCAAATTGCCAGCTATTTCAATAAAAACTGCGAAGCCGCCACCCACAATATTCGCCATCACCCCTGATTGTCTCTTCACCGTATCTGCGTAATATTACAATTAAAGCCTGTTGTTGTCTTTACCGTTTAAACAAGCGTTCACCATGCGGCCAGTATTACTAGTCATTGTTGTTTCGCAGTTTCTATGCACATCGTTATGGTTTGCAGGCAACGCTGTTTTACCTGACCTTATAACAAGCCACGTGGTAGCGCCGGGCCTATTAGCGCACCTAACCAGTGCTGTTCAGTTTGGATTTATCAGCGGCACTTTCTTGTTTGCCTTACTAGCCATAGCCGATCGGTTTTCTCCGTCTCGTGTATTTTTTGTAAGTGCCATGGTGGCCGCGGCCTGCAACGCGTTGATGTGCCTGGATGGGGCAGGGGTGGCCGGTCTCTTGGTGTTCAGGTTTGGTACGGGTTTTTTCCTGGCGGGTATTTATCCCGTGGGTATGAAGATCGCTTCGGATTATTTTGAAAAAGGACTGGGCAGGTCGCTGGGTTTTTTGGTGGGGGCGCTGGTGCTGGGTACCGCATTTCCGCATTTATTAAAAAGTGTAACGGCAAATTTTGCCTGGAAGACGGTGGTGCTGACTACCTCCGTACTATCGGTTTTAGGCGGAGCGGCCATTTTGATGCTGGTGCCCGACGGTCCATTTCGTAAAGCAGGGCAGCATTTGCAGTTATCGGCTTTTTTTAGCGGGTTTCGCAACAGGCATTTCAGGGCAGCGGCATTTGGGTATTTTGGGCATATGTGGGAGCTATATGCCTTCTGGGCCTTTGTTCCGGTAATGTTAGCAGCCTACAAACAGACTTTTACTGGTGCCTATCTGAATGTCTCGTTGCTATCCTTTGTTATTATTGCCACCGGCGGAATTGCCTGTATGGTGAGTGGGGTGCTGTCAGAAAGGTTTGGAACAAAAAAGGTAGCTGCCTGGGCATTGGCACTATCCGGGGCTTGCTGCCTGGTATCACCAATCTTCTTATTTTCTCCTTCCATAATTATTGTAATGGCATTTTTAATTTTTTGGGGATGGGTAGTGGTGGCCGATAGTCCATTGTTCTCAACGCTTGTGGCTCAAAATGCACCGCAACAAACCAGGGGTACTTCGCTAACCATTGTAAACTGCATTGGTTTTTCAATTACCATCATCAGCGTTCAATTTATTAATATGCTGAAGACAAGCATTGGCCCGCAGTTTCTGTACACAATACTGGCAATAGGGCCAATAGTTGGTTTGGTCGCCATGTTTAACGACAGAAAAGTTGAATGATAAACAGCGTGAAACCTGTTTTGTCTTATCGTGTGGACGCATTCGTAAAGTCTTTTTTGCTTCATTAGGAGCATCCTGTATATAGAAAAATACATGGTAGAGTCGGATCCAAGCGCCGTAGGTGCTTCCTGTTTTGATGAATTTAGGCGGCTGCTATGGAGCCTGGAAGCTCGATTGATCCTATATTCTATAAACAGGTAGCCACTATGGGGCTATTTTAAGACTATTATTATAGAATCACATTGCTTTATTTCGAAAAAAAGCACATACATAAGATGTGTCCACATGATAGGTTTTGTCGGGGAGGGGAGAGGAAAGTTCTCGAGGATATAAGGAGAAAATCCATCTATTTGTCGCTTCCGAAATATTTGCCCTGAAATCTTTTGGCGCTTTTAAATGGTGAGCTGTTGGTATATATTGCCTTGCAGCGTTTTATTTTCTCAAAACCTGTTGTGTAACTTATATTTGAAGGATTGCAAACCCTAATGATATATGAAGAAACTAGCTGCCATTTTATTGCTATTGATCAATTTGCCTGTAGCCCGGTCTCAAAATAACGATTGGGAAAATCCCCTGCTGATAGATCAGAATAAAGAAAAGCCCCATGCTACGTTTATGTTGTTCGATAATAAGCAGGATGTGGCAACAGATGATTATAGCCGTTCCCCTTATTACCAGTCGTTAAACGGCACCTGGAAGTTTGTGTATGTTGATAAATATGCTGACCGGCTAAAAGATTTTTATCAAACCAACCTCAACGACTCCAAATGGAACGATCTGCCGGTGCCTTCCAACTGGGAGCTAAAAGGTTTTGGCGTGCCTATCTATACTAACATCGTGTACCCTTTTCCAAAGAACCCGCCATTCATAGGGGCCGATAACCCGGTGGGTACTTATCGCAAAAGTTTCACAGTTCCTGCGGCGTGGGATGGCAGAGAAGTTATGCTGAGTTTTGGCTCTATTTCAGGATGTGCATTTATTTACGTCAACGGCCAAAAAGTGGGAATGACCAAGGTGTCTAAATCGGCTGCTGAATTCAATATCACCCATTTAATACAACCCGGTAATAATGTGCTTGCTGTGCAGGTTTTTCGCTGGCACGATGGCAGCTACCTGGAAGACCAGGACTTTTGGCGCTTAAGCGGCATTGAAAGAGATGTAGCCATTTATTCGTTACCAAAACTCAGCGTTTGGGATTTCTTCTTAAAACCTGACCTTGATGAAAAATATAACAACGGCTTATTTAGTGGTACCGTAGATGTTCGGTCGTTTGCTGGCAATACCACGCAACAGGCCAATGTAACCATCGAGGTTGAAGATGCCGATGGTAAAACGGTTTTTACTCAAACCAAATCCATAACATCGGCGAACGATTTACACACCATCACTTTTGATGGCAAAGTAAAAAAGCCTTTGACCTGGAGCGCTGAAACTCCCCATTTATATCAATGTTATATATCGCTAAAAGATAAGAGCGGCAAAGTGCTGGCACTCACCGGCACCCGTATTGGTTTTAGAAAAGTGGAGATAAAGGATGCGCAATTACATGTTAACGGCGTGCCTGTATATGTGCATGGGGTTAATCGTCACGAGCACGACGAGGTAAACGGCCATGTGCCTAATAAGGAGCAGATGATGAAAGATATTACCCTTATGAAACAGTATAATATCAATGCCGTTCGTACCTCGCATTATCCCAACGATCCTTATTGGTACAAGTTGTGCGACCAGTATGGTTTATATGTGGTGGATGAAGCAAATATTGAAACACATGGCATGGGCGCTGCTTTACAGGGATGGTTTGATACGACCGTGCATCCGGGTTATTTGCCCGAATGGGCGCCTGCCCACATAGACCGTATGCAGCGGTTGATTGAACGCGACAAGAACCATGCATCTGTTATTATCTGGAGCATGGGCAACGAGTGCGGCAACGGCAAAGTTTTTCACGATGGCTACCTGATGATTAAGCAGCGCGATGCCAGCCGTCCCGTGCAATTTGAACAGGCGGGCGAAGACTGGAACACCGACATTGTTTGCCCAATGTATCCGCGTATTTCGGCCATGAACAAGTATGCCTACGCCACCGATAAAAACCGGCCGTATATAATGTGTGAATACTCGCATGCGATGGGTAACAGCAACGGGAATTTTAAAACTTATTGGGATATTATAAGAAGCAGTAAGCAAATGCAGGGCGGTTTTATCTGGGATTGGGTTGACCAGGGCCTGAAAACCAAAGATGCCGGCGGCAATGTTTTTTATGCCTACGGCGGCGATTTGGGTGGCTATCATTTACAGAACGATGAGAACTTTTGCGCCAATGGTTTAATCTCGGCCGACCGGGTGCCGCACCCCGGAATATTCGATGTAAAAAAAGGCTACCAGGATATTTTGTTTCAGGCCAAAGATGGCGGCAGGGGCGTTGTGACCGTATTTAACCAGTTTGACTTTACCAACCTTAAAGATTACACCTTTAAATGGGAAATGCTTGGTAATGGAGAAAAAATGACTGAAGGCAGTTTTGAACTTGACCTTGATCCCCATCAGCAAAAAGACGTAACGCTCAACCTGCCTTCTTATAAATCTGCCGCCGGTTCAGAATACTTTGTAAACATCTACGTCTATACAAAAAAAGCGACCGACCTGGTGCCTGCCGGTCACGAAGTGGCGAGAGAACAGTTTAAATCTGCGGGAAATTATTTTGATGCCGCAACGGCAGCAGGCGACGGTTTGCAAGTAACAAAGTCGGGTAATAATTTATCGTTTACCAACGGCAAAGTAAGCGGCGATTTTGATTTAAAACAGGGCGTTTTTACCCGGTATGCCGTTGCTGGCAACGCAAGGGTGATCGATCAGTTTCCGGAGCCGTATTTTTGGCGTGCACCTACTGATAACGACTTTGGAAATGGTATGCCATTCATATCGGGCGTGTGGCGCACTGCCCATATAAACCGCACAATTAAAAAAGTTACGGAAGGCCAGCAAACCAGCGACGGGTTGCCTGTTACGGTTGAATACGAACTGGCAGGTATAAAAGTTCCTTATACTGTAGATTATGTTATTCAAAACGATGGGGGCATAAAAGTTACCGCAAGCATCGATATGACCGGCAGGGAACTACCCGAGCTGCCCCGCTTTGGCATGCGAATGATGATGCCCCGCAGCTATGAGAACCTTCGCTTTTATGGCCGTGGCCCATGGGAAAACTACAACGACCGCAACGAGAGTTCTTTTATAGGCCTTTACAAGGATGCGGTCAATAACCAATACATCAATACGTATATTCGCCCACAGGAAAGCGGGTATAAGACTGATGTAAGATGGTTTACGCTCACCAACGATAAAGGGGCGGGTATAAAAGTAGAAGGCATGCAGCCCATCTGCTTTAGCGCCACCGATCATTCAACTGAAAGCCTTGACCCCGGCATGACCAAAAAGCAGCAGCACCCAACCGATATAAAACCTGAGAATAATGTTTTTGTGCATATTGACCTGAAACAGCGTGGCCTGGGCGGCGATGATAGCTGGGGCGCTTTGCCGCATAACCAATACCGTTTGCTCGACAAAAAGTATTCATACAGCTATCGCATTAGCCTGGTAGAATAATGCCGATGGGTTTGCGCTGTTATAGGGGCATTTTAAATTGTCGCTTTTTATTTGTTAGGACAAGGTTTCAAAACTCCTTGTCATTGCGATTAATTTTTGGGTTCCCAAAAAAATTCTTTGAAAATGACACAGAATAAAGCCTGTAATTTCAAAGTGCTCTTTTTAATAAAATCGTTTATTAATTCCAAATCTTCTTTATATTAAGCGTTATAAATAAGGCCCTTCGTAAAAATGCGTACCTTATTTGAATGGATATTTAGTCGGCATGTTTTCACGCAAAGCCGCCAAGAGCTTCACGCAAAGATGTATAAGTCTATTTATTAGTATCATTCAAAGATTTTTCTTTGCGTCCTTTGCGGGGATTTTACTTTGCGTCTTTGCGTGAAAAACCGCCTGTACGTATAATTACGGTGAACCATAAATCAATCAGACTAAAAATGTGTTATTGGCGGGAACAGCCTATCCCGCTTCTTCTGGCGGGAAAGCAATCCCCTGCATAATCAGGTTGACAAATTTAAGGGGATTGCTTCGCCAAGCTACGTAAGGCTGCCAATAACAATGCTTATATAATGCGACAATCTGAAAAGCACCCCGTTAGAGATGCTATAAATGGAATCGGATCGTAATTGTATATTTATACCTAATATCAAAATTTCAATGACAAGAGTTTTCCTGATTTTTTATATGCTTTTCTCCGGCATTTCTTTTTTTGTAGATGCACAGGCACGAAAGCCTGTTTACCTGTTTAGCTACTTTAATAACAATGGCAAGGATGGGCTGCACCTGGCTTACAGCACAGATGCTTTTAACTGGACGGCCATAAACAATGACCGGTCGGTGCTGGTGCCTGTTTTAAGCAAAGACAGCCTGATGCGTGATCCCTGCATAATAAAAGGCCCCGATGGTTTATTTCACATGGTTTGGACGGTTAGCTGGAATGCACGAGGCATCGGGTATGCTTCGTCGCCCGATCTGATACATTGGAGCCGCCAGAAATATATACCGGTTATGGAGCACGAGCCACAGGCAAAAAATTGCTGGGCGCCCGAAATAATTTTCGACACCAGGGCCAGAAATTATGTCATCTACTGGGCTACCACCATACCCGGGCGGTTTGCTGCCACCGAGAATTTAGGCGACAATAATCATCGGATGTACTATGTTACCACTAAGAATTTTGTGACCTTTAGCCCCGCCGAATTGTTATACGACCAGGGATTTAATGTAATTGACGCCACTATACAAAAAGACCGCGACCGGTATGTTATGTTTTTGAAAGATGAAACCAAAAACCAGGTGGCTCAAAAAAATATCCGGCTTGCATTTAGTAATCAGCTTACCGGCGGCTATAGCAAACCTACCGGGCCCATTACCGGCAAGTATTGGGCAGAGGGCCCGACAGTGCTTAAAAAAGATGGCTGGTGGATCGTTTATTTCGATAAGTACACCGAACATCAATATGGCGCGGTTACATCGGCAGACTTGCTGAACTGGACCGATATTTCGGACAAGATACACATGCCAAAGGGCATACGGCATGGATCAGTTTTTACCGTATCGCCGGCTGAATTTAAAAGGCTGCGGGATTATTATGCAAGCCAGCCAGGAAATTAATAAATTCATTGTCGAAAGAAGCTGTCTAAGTTTGTTAACTTATATAGATAGCAACCTTTTGTTATGTTAAAAAGTAAAGCGCGATACTTTTAAAACCTCATTACCTTCTATATGTCTGCACCGCCGAATGGCGTAGGGTGCAAAATCCATAACCACATAGGCACAATAGAGAAACATAGGCTTCACATAGAGTTTTAAATAGACCTTGTTAAAGAAGACGGATACGCAACTGAAAAAAAGCTAAAAAGATAAAATAAGCCCTGGGTTCGGTTGGCGCAGTGCAACTAAATTGTTGCTACATCTTTAATTATTGTTACCCAAGGTGCAGCGCACCAAAATATTTGTAGAACATCATCAGCGCAGGGTTCATGAGGTGCAGCGCACCGCAATATTTGCATAAAATCACACCCGGCAAATTGTAAGTCGATATTTCGGTGCGCTGCACCTTAGATTCTACCGCAATTTTATAGGCTACAATTATTTGGGTGCGCTGCACCAAAAAGTAAATTCAATTGTCAATTTTTGATTTACCCGACCTTATTAAAATAACTTATTGAAGAAGGTGGATGCGCAACTGAAAAAAAGCTAAAAAGATAAAATAAGCCCTGGGTTCGGTTGGCGCAGTGCAACTAAATTGTTGCT
>JBBRCW010000210.1:0-12409 GCA_038204535.1 Chitinophagales bacterium
TCCATGTGGTAGCCCCGGGTTTCAACCCGGGGGCTGGAGATATATTTTTCTTTCAAGAGCCATCGGCTCGGTCCATTTATAAATTAATTATTTTCAATTTTGGGCAAAACATCATTGCGCAAAAGAAAATAGCGGATTTTATGCAGAGCCATCGGCTCGATCCATGCGGTAGCCCCGGGTTTCAACCCGGGGGATTTTAATCCGGGGGGTTTTCAACCGGGGGGCTGGAGATATATTTTTCTTTCAAGAGCCATCGGCTCGGCCCATTTATAAATTAATTATTTTCAATTTTGGGCAAAACATCATTGCGCAAAAGAAAATAGCGGATTTTATGCAGCGCCATCGGCTCGATCCATGCGGTAGCCCCGGGTTTCAACCCGGGGGATTTCAACCCGGGGGCTGGAGATATATTTTTCTTTCAAGAGTCATCGGCTCGGCCCATTTATAGATTCATGGATTTCAATTTTTGGCAAAACACCCTTACGCAAAAGAAAACAGCGGTGTTTATGAAGAGCCATCTGCCCGGCCCATTTACGAATTGATCGTTTCTAATGATTTGCAAACCTCCAATAAGCAAAAGAGATCTAGTCGGATTTTTTGCAGAGCCATCGGCTCGGTCAATGTGGTAACCCCGGGTTTCAACCCGGGGGATTTCAATCCGGGGAAAAGGAGATATAATTTTACGAGAGCCATCGGCTCGGCCCATTTATAGATTCATGGATTTCAATTTTTGGCAAAACATCCTTACGCGAAAGACAACAGCGGTGTTTATGAAGAGCCATCTGCCCGGCCCATTTACGAATTGATCGTTTCTAATGATTTGCAAATCTCCTACAAGCAAAAGAGATCAGGACGGATTTTTTGCAGAGCCATCGGCTCGGTTAATGTGGTAGCCCCGGGTTTCAACCCGGGGAAAAGGAGATATGTTTTTCTTACGAGAGCCATCGGCTCGGCCCATTTATAGATTCATGGATTTCAATTTTTGGCAAAACATCCTTACGCGAAAGAAAACAGCGGTGTTTATGAAGAGCCATCTGCCCGGTCCATGTGGTAGTCCCGGGTTTCAACCCGGGGGATTTTAATCCGGGGGGTTTCAACCCGGGGAAAAGGAGATACAATTTTTTACGAGAGCCATCGGCTCGGCCCATTTATAATTAATGATTTTCAATTTTTGCCAAAACCGGCGGCAATGGCTGGTAATGGACAGCTATGCTACAACATGGAATTTTTAAATGCGATCCTGCTGCGGTCATGTCGGCAAATGGACCTACAATGCTGGTATTTGGTATTGGCATGGACAACAAAACATGGTATGCCCAATTGCTCGACGGTGGAAACAACTGGCGAATTTTATGGGACGTCCATCGGTAACGACCTATCTACATGAAACCCGGCCGCCTGTATTTCTGCGGATGGTCAAACCGTCACCATAGCTGCAAAGGGAAACGATGGAAAATTCTGGTTCAATAAATCGACCGATTTCGGCTGCAAACGGAATCAGAAATGCCTGGCATAACAGACTTGAAAAATGGCTGCTATATCTCCTTCACCAACTGCTCTACCACCAGTTTACTCATACGGGTTATGTTTGCCTCGTAATTAGTTAAAAAATCATCGGTTACTCTTCTCCATGACTGGTAATTTCCAATATACTGCTTATCGTTTCCGTAAGGAATTTGGATTTTCCCGGTTTTCGCAGAAGCCCCCTCACCCATTACTTTGTACCCCACGATCATGTCTTTTTCTTCTGATTTAACACTGGTTGTTCCCCATGCAAAACCATAGATAAGAAAAACCAGGTGTGCCTCTTCAAAAAAAGAAAACGAATTAGGCATTTGCTCAACTGTCAACTCCAGTTTACGGCCGTTCAGTTTTTGTTTTAGTGCTTTGTTTGCAGTTGTATTAACTGCATTGCTAAAATCTTTTAAAGGTATAGCCGGATTGAGGATACAGGCGTTTGTAAAATCCCACCGCCAATACACTATCAGCGGTAATTTCATCTTAGTGCCTGATTTACTTCTCGACGCATATTCGTCACTTGCCATCGACGAGGCAATGGTAATACCATCCACTGGTTTTTTCTTTGATGGTTGATTAAAATCAGGATACTGCTTTGAAATATATTTATCCAGGTTTTTTGCGTTAAAGCAACTACTGAATATTGTGACCAGCAGCAAGAGAACGCTTAGACTTTTGATGGGTTTCATCGGGGTTGATAATTGACTTTTAATGATATAAAATGTTGTGCGGTGTTACACTTCCTTTTTTACAAACACCACTTTCGAATGATCGGCCTTATACATTTCGTTGTAAAAGGCGGCCATATCCTTGTATTCTGCCGGAGAAAATCTTGCTGCGCTGCGTTCGTAACGGCGGTGCAGAATTATTTTTCCATTAACATATTTAAACCGCAATTCGTATTCGCCCAACTTATTTTTTATTGATACATCTTTAGGCATTGTCTCCACCTGGTAGTCCGGTGGCACATTGATAAGGGTAGTATCCACATGCGTAAACGAAAAATCGTACACGATATCGAATTTGCGGTTCTCCGCATCATTCAGTTTAAACGCCTCCCTCGATAGTATATTGGGCTGTACAAATAACCTTTTACCAGTGGCCGAAGCATAGTTAGGGGCAGACAGGTCGTACTTTTCATCTATCACCGGAATAATGTCCTTTTGTTCTTTATAATCCACATTGGTCACATCGTAGGTAGGCAGATCAATAGATCGTTTCAGGTATTTTAGCAATTGGTCGCGGGTATAGCCATGCAGCATACCATGCAGGTCGTCTTGCTCAAGCCCGGTGTATGTATTGCGCACTACAGCTTTTAAAGCGCCTGCTCCATCTACTACAGCGTCAACATTACGCTTAACAACATTGTTCTGCCTTGTATATGCGGGTGTTTTTACCAGGTGGCCGTCATCCTCCTTTATCAGCAAAGCATAACGGTCGTCGGTAAAGGAGCCCAGGTAACCAGCCGCCATGGTTTGGTTGGTACATTCAAGCCACATGGTATCTTTATCCAGCGGCACCGAAACAATAATATGATTGGTTTGGTCGCTTACAAAATCAGGCATATAAAACTTCTCGCCATCGCCTGCATGTATGATGCTGTAATAACTTATAATTCCGGCTTCTTTTAAAATTGCCTGCATGTAATTAGATAGCGCCTTACAATCGCCGTAACGGTTGGCGGCAACATACTTTGCATCAAAAGGTTGCAGCCCGCCAATACCCAGTTGCACACTTATGTAGCGCGTGTTGTCCTGCATGTATTTATACAGCGCCTTAATTTTATCCTGCTGCAAAGAGAGGCCGTCGGCTATTTTATGCACATCCTGTTTAATATTGTCGGGCAGTTCGTCGCGGCCCTTGTTCAATGCTGCCTGGTATTTGCCATAGCTTAGTCAGGTGCACATATCGCCTTCCACCTTGCCATACGAAAACTTGCTGGGGGCAGTGTACACCGCGGGCAGTATTTCGGCATAAAAAGGCTGGTAAGGTTCGTGTTTAATAGGTTTTATATTTTGAAGTTTCCATTGGTACACGGCATTTTTTTCTTTGGTTATAACCGGGCTGCCCGGGTAGTTTACCTGCTTGTAACGCAAGCCATAATCCAGCGGGGCTTCAATGATTAAATCGCTTGACTGAACGGCATACCGCTGGCCTTCAACAGGCGACCATTTGGGTAGGCTTAAAATACCATTCAGGTTTATTTCATCTTCGTAATGTATGGTGTAGGGATATTGGCTATAGTAAAAATTATGTTGCTTTATGCGTGTATCCTGCATTAGACTAAAGCCATCGTCCATACGCGTATCGGCGATATCTTTCCGTTTCACACTTTTTAATTTATTGCCGGCTGCATCGTACAAATCGCCGGAGATATCGCTGAGGTCGTGCATAGAGCTATACGAATTGGTATAATTGGCATACCTGGCGCCTGCCTCGTTTAAAATAGTGACAGCATACGAATGTTTGATCCTGGCTTTTGAGGTTGAGTAGATCGTAACCTTTATTTCTTCGTTCCGGGTAATAGCATCAGCATTTTGCAGCAGCGAATCAGGTATCAGTTTCACATCATAACTCTGAGCTGCAAGCCGGCCGCAAATAGCTATTGTTGCCATCAATAAATAATATTTCATAAGACCTTTATAATTTTTTAAATACGATCTGTTCGCTTTGTTTTTTTACCACAAACCCAAAAAATTCACGCAGGTATTGATAGTCTTCGGGCTCAAATGTTGCCTTATTTAATAGCAACGTGCATTTAAGCTGTACCGAAGTGCCGTTATTATATACCAGGTATTCAAACATGCCCTCATTCTCATTAAAACTTACCCTCACCAATTTTGGCATTTCATCTACCTTATACCCATGGGGTATGTCCATTATTAAAGTATAAACTTCATTAATAGCCGACTCCATTTCTATTGGATATTTCCGCTCACTTGCTGCGAAAGGATTTTCCTTTCTGCCTCCATACACAATAGGATTAAAGTAGATAATATCATCTTCTGTTTTATCCAGCTTTATACTGCAACGCACCTTCAACGGATCGTCGTAGCTGGTAAGCGAATCCACCGCAAAACCTGATGGATGATAATCGGCAGGCAGACTGCCAACAGTAGATTTAAAAAACTCGTCTATGGGTGTTTTAGCAATGGTTTCACGGGCCTCAAATGACCCGTTATTGTCGTAATTCACCTCCAATTGACCCTCCAGTTCATCTTTTTCGTTAGCGAACAATATCACCGAGGTGGTACTGCTTTCCAGCAAAGAATCTGGCATCATTTCCACCAGTTTCGGTTCCAGGTCTATAATGCGGCCAAATCCGTTGTAATTGTTTTTGTGCAGTTTTGCAAAGCCCAATTTGCTGAACGATGCATCAAGGAAATAAGCCTTTCCATCTATTTCTAACCCGCAGATAACGTAATTAAACCTATCCATTACAGGGTACAATTCAAGCGCTTTTCCATGATCGCGGGTACTTAAAATAATTGGGCTGGCCCAAAAACCGGCGCTGCGCAACATAGCTGCCAGCAAAAGATTTATTTCTGCAACGTTGCCCGATTTTGCCTGGAACACCTTTTTAAGGTTATTTTCTGTATAAAGTGCGCTGTGGTCTTTGCATGTAAAGTTGTCGCGTACATAACGGTAAATCTTTTTCGCTGCATCAAGGGTTGGGTCGCTTTTGCCCACTATTTTTTGAACTTCATCCTTCGTCCAGCCAGCATTATTGGCGAGGTCTGCCCCAAAATCGTTACGCATTAATAGCTGCTGGGCTGCAGTGGACCAGCTGCTCATTACCTGCCTTACGGGTTCATTGGTGTACCGGATAGCCGATAGTTGGAATTCTATTTTATCAATGCGGTTTATTAATGTACTGCTAAAGCTTTCGCTGGATGTTTTAGGGATATTTTCCATCACCCATTTATTAGTCGATACATTGGTATTAAGCGTAAAATAGGCAGCACGGTTAGCACTCTCACTGTTTCTTAAATAGAATACTGCAGGCACCAATTTGTTCTCAACAGGCTTTGCGGCATTATAACCTTGCTTAATAATTATAAAGTCATAAACCTGGGGCACACTACAGGTATATTCGCTGTACAGCACCGGCAGGCTTTCCTGAAAATACCATGTATTCAGGACGCGTTCAAAAGGCAAGGAAACTGTATAATTAATATCAACAATACAGCCTTCCTGCAATTTGGGCATGGTAAATTTGGCAAGCATTACATTGTCGTTTACCTTTTCTTCAAAAACCGCACTTTTTTCAAGTTTGGTATCTACCAGTTTTCCATCCTGCAACGTATAGGTATGGGCATCAATCGTAAGAATTTTTTCTTTAAGCGAACCCGACATATAAAGTGGAATGGTTATGGTTGCTTCGTCAAAAGCGTTACGGTTCAGCAAATGAATCCGGGAATGCTTTTTAAAAATAATGTTGAAGCCCCCCGCATTATCCACCTCGTACACCGAGGAGCCGATATTGGCAATATAAACGCCGTTGGCCCCGCTGTCGATCGCATAAACTTTAGCAGATACGTCGGATGCTGTAACATCGGCCAGCTTGTTCTTGTTTTTTTGCGCCGACAGGGATACACTCATCCCCAACAGAAGGGCAAAAGCCGCCCCTAATGAAATTGTTCTCATTCTGTAAGTTGTTTAAAAAATATGCTTCAAAACCCGATTGGGGGGAGGGATAATCATGAATATCAAAATGCAATTATAAATGCTTTTTACATCAAAAAAATTTCTTTTTTGAATAATTTAATGCCTTAAAATACGTTGTCACCTCATTGCATTTTTGTCATTTCCACAATCAAACAGCAAAGATTGAAGGCCCTGGATCGAATTTTAATAAGGAGTGCGGCCAAATAGATGGTTGAGGCGGTTTCACCCTAAAAATTAAGTTTGTAACATTGTACCAGCGCAAAAAGCAATCACTGAAAAACTCACCCTCCATATTGATCAAACAATGGACCCGCGAACTGGGCTTTTACTATTGCGGCATTGCTAAGGCTGAAAAGCTGGATGACGATGCGCGCCGGCTTGAAGCATGGCTAAACAAAGGCATGCATGGCACGATGCAGTACATGGAGAATTATTTTGATCTGCGCATCGATCCAACATTATTGGTACCGGGCGCTAAAAGCGTGATCACCCTGCTCATGAATTACTATCCGGAGCAGCAGCAGGCTCCTTCATCCCCCAAAATAGCCAAATATGCCTGGGGCCAGGATTACCACGAAGTAATAAGGGCCAAACTTAAACTGCTTTTACAAAAAATACACTCCGAAATTGGCGAGGTACACGGACGCGGGTTTGTTGACAGCGCCCCGGTGCTCGAACGTAGCTGGGCAGTTAAAAGCGGCCTGGGCTGGGTTGGCAAAAATGGAAACCTGATCAATAAACAATCGGGATCATTCTTTTTTATCGCAACACTAATCGTTGACCTGCCATTGGAATATAATGACCCTTATGCCAAAGACTATTGCGGCACCTGCACTAAATGTATAGACAACTGTCCTACCGATGCCATCCTTCCAAATAAGGTGGTGGATGGAAGCAAATGCATTAGTTATTTTACCATTGAATTAAAAGACCAGCTGATACCCGGCCAAATGAAAGGCCAATTCGACGACTGGATGTTTGGTTGCGATGTGTGCCAGGACGTGTGCCCATGGAATCGTTTTAGCAAGCCCACCGCTGTGCCGGAATTTACGCCTTTGCCGCAGATCCTTAATCTATCCACTGCACAATGGGAAGAAATGACCGAGGAGGTTTTCAAAACCATTTTTAAAAACTCGCCCTTAAAACGCAGCAAGTATGCGGGCATAAAACGTAACCTTCATTTTATAAAGCAGGCCCTATAAAAAAACAGGCCGCTATTATTTAAAGATTATTATTTCTTTTCCTTTATAAGTTTGCATATTGATGAAATTCCCGTTTGGTGAATGAAATCGGAATAATATTCAACTGCATACCTCTATTATCTTTACTAATTAGTTTGAAGTATTCTCCAGGTTATCTACATTACATAACATTTCGTTTCCCACAATATTTATTCGGTAAGGTTTAATTTCCAGTGCACAGAGATGTTCGTTTTTTATGATCGGGATTGCTCCTTACAGGTAAAATAGGTTCCTAAAAAGCCAAAATTAAAACCCTGCCGCTAATATGAATATTCTCATTGTGCTCATCTTTGTAATTGGCTATGCTTTTATAGCTTTTGAACATTCGGTGCATGTAAACAAAACCGCAAGCGCCCTGCTTACGGGCGTTCTTTGCTGGGTAGTTTATATTTTAAACAGCCACAATACCAATGCGGTAACGGCTGAATTATATGAACACCTGGGACAGATTTCGGGTATCCTGTTTTTTCTTTTAGGGGCTATGACCATAGTAGAACTGATTGATGCGCATGACGGCTTTGAAGCCATTACCCGAAAAATAAAAACCAGTGACAAACGAATGCTTTTGTGGATCGTTAGCATTATTACATTCTTTCTGTCGGCGGTGCTCGATAACCTGACCACCACCATTGTAATGATTTCGTTATTGCGAAAGCTGGTGGAAAACAGGCAGAACCGTATGTTTTTTGTTTGTATGGTAGTGCTTGCAGCTAATGCCGGCGGCGCCTGGTCGCCCATTGGCGATGTTACCACCACCATGCTTTGGATTGGCGGCCAGATTACTTCGGACAATATTATTTTACACCTGTTTTTACCCAGCCTGATTTGCCTTGTACTGCCGCTAATCGTTGTATCGTTTACTATAAAAGGAAAAATAGACAACCCGGTAATTGTTGAAAGTGATCATCCCGACAAAACCACGCCCCTTGAACGACGGTCGATATTGATACTGGGGCTGGGCGCCCTTGTTTTTGTGCCGTTTTTTAAAACGATGACACATTTACCGCCTTTTATGGGTATGCTCTTTGGGCTGAGTATCCTTTGGATTGTTACTGAACTGATTCATAAAAACAAAAACGACGCGGATAAAGATGCCTATTCGGTTATACAGGCGTTAAGAAAAGCCGATGTTCCGAGCGTACTTTTCTTTCTCGGCATTTTGGTGGCAATTTCCGCACTGGAGTCTACCCACCAACTGGCTGACCTTGCCCGTTGGATGGATGCTAAAATCGGCAATCTCAATATCATTGTAGTATCCATTGGTTTGCTTTCTTCGATTGTGGATAATGTGCCGTTGGTAGCCGCGGGCATGGGCATGTACGATATGAACACCTACCCTACTAACCACTATTTTTGGTCGTTTCTGGCTTATTGTGCGGGTACCGGCGGCAGTTGCCTGATTATTGGCTCAGCGGCAGGCGTAGCCGCTATGGGAATGGAAAAAATTGATTTTATATGGTACGTGAAAAAGATTTCGTTGCTGGCGTTGCTGGGCTATCTGGGTGGTGCAGGGGCGTTCTTGCTGCAGCATTATATTACCAATTTTTAATACATTATTGCAAATGCGGCAGGTTTAGTGAACAAGGAAAAGTGAATAGTGAACAAGGAAACGAATAGTGAACAACGAATAGTGAATAGTGAAGAACCATTTTTAAAAGTATTTCAATTGCGGCAAGTTCAGTGAACAACGAAACGAATAGTGAACGATGAATAGTGAATAATGAAGAACCAGTTTTATTATAGTAGTGCAATTGCAGCGCCATTAGAAACAGGTGAGCTGGTGTTTTAGCAAAGCCCCTTTCTAATTTTTGTCTTCTTTGCTTTCGGGATTGGTTTGTCAGTGGTCATCAGTCACTCATGGTTGGATACGTGACAGACAAAACTTTAAGGCCAGTACTTTTGAAACGCTGTTTTAAAAAGTCGCTCACTTGCCTCAAACTTTCCCCGGTGGACAGACCGAAAGGCGGCCTATAACAGGGGGCTTGGCAATAAACTGGCGGGACGTTGTTAGCTTCGGCTTTTGTTGGCTATGGCGCTTCTGTTCCACGCGGGACGTTACGCATTCGGCTTTCGTATTTCATTCATTAAACTTTTTAATTTACATTGGGCTGCGGTTTTGACGGATGGGTTTTAAATACCAGTTCATCGCCAAGCCCAAAATCGTCGTTGGCTGCTATACTTTCGGACACTTCAAAATTTTGACACATGACATCTTTCCCAAAAAATCTGCTTATTGCAATCAGCCTTATTGCTGTTTCTTGCGGACAAGAAAAAAAAGAACCGCCAAAGGAAAAATCTGAAGTTCGATATGACAAACAAAAACAACTTGACACTTTAAATAAAAATGAAGCTGCGAATCTTATTGGAAAATTAAACGCAATTCAAAGCAAGGACAATGACCTGAAATTTACATTTAAAATACAAGAAATTATAAAGAATTCTAATCGCCCTATTTCAGTTATAGGCAACATTACCGACATTATGGAAAAAAATGGCATTTACATTTTTAAAATCTTCGGTACATTTTCGAAAAAAGATTGTCTTTTCGAAATCTCTGTCTCGTCTGAAATGTTTCATAAAATATTCAGTCAACTTGACCTTAAATATTCGCTTCATAAAGGATGTTTTATTTTCAAGCCAACAAGCATAAAATCGAGTTCGTTACTGACAATAGAATCTGAAGTTTCAGGCGGTGAAACTATTGATGATGCCGAATCGAGTTTAACTTATGATTTTAACGATGAAATACTTTTTTTCAAAGGAAATTTGATTGACTATTATGTGTACAAAAAATTACCGAAAGACGAAGATTAGATTATTATTTTCAATTTTTCTAATTCTTTCCTTATTTACTATTTCTTATTCACAAAAAGAAGGCTGCAAACAACTTTCTAAGCAATTTGAAACATATGATAAAGCAGTTGATAAAATTAAATCGACACAATTCAAAATCGAAGAGTCAGCGAACACTTCGAAGAGTTCGTGGATAAAAAATGCTTCTTACTTTAGTTGTGATGGACAAACAGGATTTTTCATTTTAAAAACAAGTAAAAAGGAATATTTATATGCTGACTTACCATATCAAGTCTGGAAGGAATTTAAAGATGCAGAATCATTTGGCAGGTATTACAATGCAAATATTAGAGATAAATACAACCTTAATCTAACTAAATAAACTGTGTATGCTCAAGCTAATTAAGCAATTGACTTTTAATATAGTATTTAAGACGTTACTACTATTGTTTGTTGGATATTTTTTATTTCTCTTGAACAACATTGCTATGACAATGCGTATTAACTCTGAGGTTGGCAGGTACCAATTTCATAATGACCGATACAGAATAATTGATACCAAAACGGGCGCCACGCAACATCCTGACGATTAACTGACTAACAGATTGTACAGCAGCCAACATTAAGAACAAAAACCGAAAGGCCCCAAAAAACCCTCTGCAATACAATATCGGCGCTTTTGGTTATTCTTTGTTGACTGACACCAGGCAGCGACCAAGCAATTACCTTTGGAGATACGTAGCTTTTGTGCCTTGACATGAATGTTGGATTTAGTCTGCATTTGAAGGAGGTTGCAGTATCTGATAGTTGCAGTTTTTGTAAAAGGCCATACCGCCCTTAGTATGACAGGTTCCAAAAAACCTTAAATTTGTATAAAATCCGAAATGCAAACCCTAATTATAGAAGTAGACTCAAATAGCCGGGCAAAAGAACTTTCCTCACTTCTATCTTCAATGAGTTTTGTTAAAAACGTCTCATCCATCCGCAAACCTAAAGCCTTAATCGCTGCTTTACAAGAGCATGAAAACGTGAAAGCATCCATTGTTAAAAGCAAAAACAAGGCAATTGCCAGGTATTTGTAATGAGGGTACTGCAAAGAGACATCATAGAGTTGAACTATCAACTACCAAACGGAAAATTTAAAGTGCATCCGGCATTAGTTATTTCTAACTCAAATGTTCTGGAAGCCGAGGACATTTTTTATGCCGTGATGATTTCTTCAAATTCAATGAACGAAGAATTTTCGATTTGGATAGTTCTATGTTGACAAAACCCCTTTCAAAGAAGTCATATATTAAATGTCAATTAATTCAATCATATACGACTGACGAAGTCATTTCCAAAATCTCATCTCTTAAGCAGGCAAGTTTTGAAAAAGTTTTGAAAAGAATTTTCGAAACTGTATTTTAAAATGTACCGGCCCTTTCGCCCAATTCATTTTACATGACTACACAATATGCCCGGTGAATAGTGTGGCACTAACCCATCCGTGTCTCCGGGGGGGGTGACAAGTTGTCCCCACCCTTGCGAAAGCATCTCATCCCGTTTCCGCATTTTTTCAATATAGTCACACATACATATGTGAAAACCGGCCACCAATATAAACGGTGGCTTAAAACGGACTTGATCCGGATGATGAAAAACTATCATGTTCGGTTATGGGGGGACGAAAGAGCAGCAATGCGCTTAGCTACCCGGTACGTCCAGCCCGGTGCAAAGCCCCGCTCGAACAACGAATAGTGAATAGCGAAGATCCAGTTTATTATAGTATTGCAATTGCAGCCCTTTTAGAAATACCAAAGAAAAGCTGAAAGTTTCTTATTGCAGGCAGCAGAGCAAGGCTGTTCGAAAATTTAATTGTAAATTGAACTATGGAGATCGTATTACTTTCAATAGTGCTGATTGCTTTGGCCGTTGCCGGCATTGCCATAAAGTTGCTGGTTAAGAAAAATGGACAGTTTTCGGGAACCTGCAGCAGTAACAATCCGCTGGTGCAAAAAGGCGATGGTTCCTGCGGTATCTGCGGGGCAAAGTCCGGCGATAAATGCGCCTCTTAATTTACTATGGCAATCCATTTCGCAAGGCTTTCACTGGTATAGGTCTTCCATTCGCCCTGCTCATCATATACAAAAAAAACTTCCAGGCCAAGTTCAGGATGCGTCGCTAAAAATTTCTTTGCCTCGTCAAGC
>JBBRCW010000211.1:0-12383 GCA_038204535.1 Chitinophagales bacterium
AACAGGTACAAATCATTTTGGGATGAAGCACAAAATTTATCTGGCAGCCCAACAGGCCGCCTATAAAGAACTCAAAAACTTATCAACACCTAAAGCAGCATAAACCACTTTTTGTGATAACAAGTTGCGTAAGGTGAGTTACATATTTATAAAAGCATTGTTATGGCAGACAACGTTTCTAAAAGTAAATTTGAAATAACGGTCGATCTCATTAAGGCTTTGGTTTGGCCTGTTATCTCGCTCTTTATATTAATCATTTTTTGGCAACCACTTAGATTGGTAGCAAACCAGTTACCCAGTATTGTCAGCAGATCCGAAACTATTACAATTTCGGGCCTGTCATTGAAAATACGAAACAACGACATCGTACAAAAGCCGTCTGATTCTGTAAAAACTGTTGTTGCGGCTTTATCTGCAGATGGAGTGAAAACAATGCTTAATAATTCTAGCGGCGTGTATTGGAATGTTGGAGACGAAGCCTTCGGTAGAAAACAATATGAAGAACTGATTAAGTTAGGCCTGTATAGAGAAGTTCCGCGAACAGAACTGGAAGAAAAAAAAGAGCAAAACAAAAATTATGGATTTGGCGCCGAGGTAACCCCGTTAGGAATTGAAACAAATAAATTTTTAACTCAAGTGGTGGCAGGTTTTGTACAGGAACTTAAAGATGCGAAAAGTTGAATCATTATGAAAGTTCCTTAAAGTACAGCAATTGCATTAAAGCTAAACCAGTTAGAACCCCAGGTAAAACTAAACCGCCAATACGCCCGGCAGTTGTTGCAAAGTGATCTAAAAGAGGCGTTTGAATAAAGGGAAAACATTTGTAATCAGGGATGACACTTAAGAACCGTTGCTGAATGATGAGAAGAAAGCAAAAAAAACAATATTTAAAATCAAAATATTATACTGTATGCCATATATACCTTTTTTTGAGTACTTACCAGCTATTGCCCAAATGGAAACAAGGGTAATTACCTTACCCTCTGCTAAAAATGAATTTGGACTGCCGGCAGGTGAATACGCCTTTATTGAGTCATTCTGTGATGAATGTGATTGCAGAAGAGCTTTTTTGCTTGTAGCTAAGTCAGGAATCAGAGAGCCAATTGCAGTATTAACCTGGGGATGGGAGAGCGAGAAATTTTATAAAAAATGGTATAGAAGCAATGATAACGATATCATTAGCGAAATGATGGGCAGTAATCTAAATATGGCAAGCAAACAATCACAATTTGCACCACAAGTGCTTGAAATGTTTAACCGTGTTCTATTAAAGGATGATGTCTATACTTCACGAATAAAAAAACATTATGAGTTATTCAGAAATGTACTGAAGAAAAAGCAAAACTAAATATGTCTTTCTTCTGAACAACAATGCATAGTAGCCAAAGTACAGCTATTGCAACAGCAGCTAAGCCAATTAGAAGCTCAGGTACAACAAAGTAGGGAGTATGCGCAGCAGTTGATGCAAAGTGTGTTGCGGGGGGCGTTTTAGGGAGAGGATAAGGTTTATGAGATGGAGGAGGATAAATTAGAATGGTAGCGGACGAACCTTGCGTGGGTTACTTTTTGCCTTCCCTGCTTAAAGATTAATGCAGAGGCATGCGGGGCGCTAAACAAAAAAGGACAATGTAATCAGGCCCCGGCAGGTCATAACACCCCGCCTTTTTTCCAGGAGATGCCGGGTCAGGCCCGGCATGACGTCTGCTTTCAAATGTTTCCCCGCTATCCGAAGTATTCCGAAAGACAACTACGGAGGTAAATGTAAAGCCAGATTATTTTTGTATGTTCCGTAGGACAACATTAACGCTCCACTTGCCTTTCAATGGTTGGCCCAATGCCCGTCATTGCAACGCCCTAGCCGAAGCAATCACTGAAATTAGCGAGTTAGTCAAAAGTTTGTGCGACTTGTGTGACCTTGACGACTTTGTCGCCCGAGTCGCCAAAGTCCCACGAAAATTAGGCGGGCCACGAAATATGAAGGAGGATTTCGTTGCCGAAACAAATCAGTTGGGATTGCTTCCCCGCCAGAAGAAGCGGGGCATGCTGTGCCTCCTCCGCCTTCGGACGGGGCACGGCGCAAAGACGGGAATTCATTAACTGTTAATCGTGGACAGTTGATGATGCTGAATTGTCACGCCAAATTATTTTTTCGCACAGCCCTGATACACATAAAAGCCGGAAACGCTGACAATTCTTTATAATGTTTTGGGTCAAATTGTTCAAACTCTTTTGTGGGCCTGGGTTCAACTAATTTATCTATATAAAAACCCTTGTTTGTAATTGGCGCTAAACATTCACTCAATGGTCGCCTGAAGCTGTGTACTTCGACAGGTGTCCCAAATCCTTTCCAGGTACATTTAACATTTTCCACTTCAAAATATTTTTTTGATCTAAAGAATTTAAAGTCAAAAAAAGAATGCTCAATCGATATTACCAAGAGCCCGCCTGGCTGTAAAACCCTGTAAAATTCTTTCATCGTTAAAGTCCAGTCTTGCACATAATGCAAAGCCAATGTACAAAGCACTATGTGGAAGGAGCCGGTTTCCAGGTTAGCAAACGGCAAGGAAAGATCATGAACGAAAAAGTTACCCTGGTTTTTGTTTCTTTCAATGGCTAGCTGAACCATTTTTGGGCTGATGTCGAAACCAGTAACATTCGCTCTCCTCGCCAAGAGTATTTCGGCATATTTGCCGGGCCCGCAGGCGGCATCCAGGATATATTTTCCCTGTACATCGGGCATTAGCTCAAGTGTATTGGGCCTGTCATAATAGGCGTTGTGCGGTTTGTCATCAATCAGTTCGTTGTATTTTTCAGCCATTATTTCATAGGCTGATACGTTCTTATCTTTTATCAATGGTTGTGTTTTTAAGCGTTAAACCACCCGGATTGTATTATCATACCTCACCCAGGTATAATGTTTGCTGCTTGCAAGGTAAACTGCCAACCCTGCAATTACGCCTGGCCCCACCTGGTTTTTGCCTTAATTTTATACGATGAATTTCTTTGTAAAGAAAGGTTCTATAGTTAGAGAGATCTGGGGCAAAGGCGATACCATCCTTTTTATTTTTGCGGGGGCCTCGGCTGAGTTTGCGTTAAACAAGGCGGTGGACTGGTTGTACTTTACAGGCAAGCTGCCTGCCGATCCGCTGGGGCGGTTGTTTTCTACCGTTAGCTATGCCCGTAAGATCGTGTTTTCAAAAAATGAAGATGCCCTAATGGCCATTGATAAGATAGCTGCCATACACAGCGCAGTAGAGAATAAGCGGGGAGGCGCCATTCCTGCCTGGGCCTACTTCGATGTGCTGTTCATGCTCATACATTATTCCATCAGTTCGTTCGAAGTATTGGAACGAAAACTGACCGGGGACGAGAAAGAAGAAGTGTTTGATGTTTTTTACCGGGTAGGGCACAGAATGGGTTTACAAGACCTGCCAATGAACTATACCGATTGGCTGATAGCAAGGGAAACCCACCTGGAAAATGATCTCGAAAACAGTCACTTTACAAAAGACCTGTTTAGCCAATATAGAAAACACCTGGGGTTCGTTCGATACAAATTGCTGCTGCAGGCTCAGGTTCTGGTGGTTCCTGGTAAGGTGAATAACTTGTTGAAATTGGGTAAGATGTCGCTCATTAAGCCTGTTTTGGGTATCTATAAATTGTCGCGGTATATTAAAATCGACTGGTTTTTAAAATCGGTTATACTGCCCAGGGATTATAAGAAAGAGATCAGGGAACTGGATAGAGCCCCCTAAATCTTCCAGCCCCCTAAATCCCCCGAAGGGGGAGTTGGGAAACCAGGCTGGCGATGCTTTTTTGCAAAGCGTTTAAACCACGATGACATGAAGTGGTTTTGAGCCACGAAGGCACGAAGACACAAAAGTTCACTAAGAATGCAAAAAAGTGGAAGCCATTAAGCTCACATCATATTTCTTCTTTACCAGGCTTTTCGCCCTTGTCTTCTTTCTTTTCTTCTTCAATGGCGGCAATGGATTGGGTGTATATCAGTCCTTTTTGTGCGGCGTGTTCTGCTGCCTGCACGGTATTTTCAACAATGATCATTTCTACTTTATGCTGCACCAATGATTCCGAAACATCTAATGCAATTTTCTTTCTTTCGGGCAGTTGTACATCCCTGATATAGATGGCTAATATGCGGTCGGGATATTGCCTGACTACTTCCTGGTAAATAACAGGATCTTCCTGGCCGCTATCGCCGATCAACACAAAATCGAGGTGCGGATAGGCTTCTATAATTTGTTTGATCTCTTTTAGTTTGTGGCCAAGATGCCCCGAACCCATATTCGTATCGAGTCCAAAATCCCTAAGCAGTAAAGGGCCTTCAGGAATCTTGTTAAGGTCTAAGAAATCCTTCAGCAGGTCGTATAGGTTCCATGGACTGCTGCTGACATAAAAGAAGGGGTTATTACGTTTTCCGTTTCTACCAAGCTGCAACGATTTGTAAAACTCAGCCACACCGGCAAAAGGTAAACGGGTACGGGCATTGTTTAAAAAAGTTGTACGGCTCATGGCAAGCAGGTTGGTGGCGCCCGTCTCTACAATAGTATCATCAATATCGCTGATGATACCAAATTCTGCATCTGGTGGTGGTATCATAACCTCGGCCCATGCGGTCAACTGTTTTTCAAAAGGTATGGGCGCATCCATCAAAGTCAGCGATACCGGGTGCCACAATGCTTCATTAATAATAGGCTCCACCGGGTGAATGTCAAAAACAAAATACCCTTCTTTGTCTGTAACCACTTCATGTTCTTCGAGTGGCAGCGTGAGTTTTAGCCGTGCTTTGGGCACTTCATCACTTTCAAACCTTTTGTACATGTTCAGCAGGTTATGCAGTATGGTATCCTTATCGGTTGCACTGGCTATTCTTTTATCTTCCAAAACCCTTCCTTTAACATATATACGCCGTGGCGTTCCATAAGTCCGGTACGGAACGATCTGTACCGGATCGTTCAGTCCCAATTTGCGTTTCAAATCAAAAGCCAGGTCGTCCCACTTATCCTCGATAAATGAAGCATATTTTATAAAAAAATCTTTTATACTGGCCATAATATGAAGCCCACTAAATCCCCCGAAGGGGGAGTTTTAAAAGTGTATTGTTTCTGTTATTTAAATTCTTTAACAGCATCTCCCAAATCAAATACTTTAACTGCGTCACCTAATATTGATAGAAGCAGCGAACTGCCGGCTGCGCTGCGATATCCACCACCGCAATGCACTACCACCGGTTTGTTGGTAGGTATTTCGTTTGAGCGTTGCCTTAGCTCTGCCAAAGGGATGGAAATACTTTCGGCGAATATTTTACCTTCCTTTACTTCCGACTCATTTCTTACATCTAAAATAGTGTAAGCATCCATATTTTCTTTAAATAGTTTGATGTCAAGTTTAGGTTGTTGCAATGCTCCACCTTTTAGCACCAATGCCTTTTCTACCGCTGTTTCATACCCAATGGATGCTACCCGTTTTAGCATTCTTTTAATTTGATCTTTATTTTCTCCTGCCAGGTAAAATTTTTCCTCAGGCTCAATAATGCTTCCCAGCCATGTTTCAAATTTTCCTTTCTCCATCAGGTTAATTGAGCGCGGCAGGTGGCCGTCTTTAAAATCTTTTTCGTTGCGGGTATCTATAATCCAATAGGTGTTGTCCAATGTTTCATTGTCAGCCTCAACCAAAATCGTTATTGCTTCAATACCCTCCTGCAACGGCCCGGTGCCTTTTTGGTTTAGCCCTACATTGTACGCGAAATAGGCAGGTATAAATGGCTGGTCTTCCAATAGATTTTTTACAAATTCATCTTCGGTGGCTTCCTGTAAACTCCAGTTGGTTTGTTTTTGTTCTCCCAAGGTGCTGCTGCTTTCTTTACTTAAATTCTTACCGCAAAGTGTACCGGCGCCATGGGCAGGATAGACTACTACATCATCATTTAAAACCATCAGTTTATCCCTTAATGAATGGTACATCTGCTTTGCCAGTTCTTTGCGTTTTGTTTGCAGTTCATCAGACCCTTCGCGCAGATCAGGACGTCCACAATCTCCTATAAACAAGGTGTCGCCGGTAAACACGGCCTTTTGCCTGTCATCGTGCACCAGTAAAATGCAAATGCTATCAGGAGAATGACCGGGTGTATTGATGGCGCTTAGTTTTATTTTGCCGATCTGTATATGGTCGCCCTCATCAAATGTTTGGTGAGGATAGAGCGCCTGCACCAGTTTGCTTACATAAATGGTGGCGCCTGTCAGGTGATGTAATTCCAGGTGGCCGCTTACAAAATCAGCGTGCGGATGCGTTTCAACAATGCCCGTGATCTGCACACCCGCATCTTTTGCAAAATCCAGATAGGGTTGCGGATCACGCGAAGGGTCAATTACAACTATTTTACCTTCACAATCACTTACAATGGCATAACTATAATGCGACAGGTTTTTATCTTCAAATTGTTTTATCTGCATCGGATTTTTTTTATAACAATATCCATCAACTAACGTACCCGCTGGCAGTTATACCAAATAAGGGTGTGGGTATTGTTTTTGTTGTGTATAAGAAAATTAAATTTAGTACAATGAAAAAAAATATGGGAACTTTTGACCGAATCATTCGTACCACCGTTGCGGCGGGCATCATTTCATTTATTGCAGCCGATAAGATCAAGGGTACGCCTGCTAAAATATTAGCTGGCTTCGCCGCTATTTTTATTAGTACCAGCGCCATAGGCTGGTGTCCCGCGTACGAGGTCGCAGGTATTGACAGCCTCGCAGAAAAAGAATAACCAAAAGGCCTCCCTTTCAGAGGCCTTTTGGTTATTCTTTACTTAAACAGTTGCCGGTATTCATCTGTATCATAGTCTTCGGCGCCATAATTCTTTTTAATCAGTTCTCCCGTTTCATTAAATATAAAAGTAGCGGGAATGCCATCGGTATTAAACATGGCCGGTGGCTTTTCTGAAGGAAAATAAACGGGCGGGGTAAGCTGATTTGACTGCTTAAACTTCCTGGCCGCCTCCGGATCATTATCAAAAGACAATAGCACAAAAGCTACTTTTTCTTTATCAACCGAAGCATATAGTTTTTCGATAGAAGGCATTTCTGCCCTGCACGGCGGACACCACGATGCCCATAGATTTACCATTACTTTTTTCCCTTTCAACGATTGAAGGTTAACATCGTTTCCCTGAAGGTCCTTCATTGCAAAGGCGGGCAATCCGCTTGCTGCAGGATGCGCGGCGACAGGCGTGCTGTTAACATTTCCTGATTCAGTTTCATTTCCTGAGGTGGAAGAACAAGCTATGAATACGGTCATCGCGACCACTGCTAATCCTGCATATGTTTTTATCTTTTTCATCTTTTTCATCTTTTTAATTTTTAAAGTTCAACAGATAAGTAACCTTGCTTTTGTAATTCAAAAGCCTTAACAAAACCATTTTCAACATACCCGATCCCCGGCATAAGATCGGTCTTAGTCAGTTCAAACTTTTTAAGCGATAAGCCGCAGCCATACAATGTTACCCCCAGGCGATTGGCTTCCATAACGGTTTCGTTGTCTATGCTTCCGGCAAAGTTTTTAACGGCTTCGCCACAAATAATAATGGCTGTTTTGCCTGGATGTAAAGTTTTACTGACAACTGCTTTGGTCTGCAGCTGGTCAATGGTTTTTAATGCCTGCGTAATGTGCTCTGGTTGCCTGAGCAGAAACAAAAAGTTATCCTGTTTTATTTTGTTTTTTTGAGCAAACGAGGTTGCTGTTAATAAAACAGTTATAAATAAAAAACTAAGCTTTTTGTAATTCATAATGATTGTTTTTTAGTAGAAATAATAAGCTGCCTGCAATGGCAACATTTTTAAAAAATGGGCCCAGGTCGTTCAGGTTTTCCAATTGTATGGTTAGCGTAATGCCTGCCAGCACTATAAGCAAAATGCCTGCCGCCCATTTTTGAAATTTGCCTGTTAACAGCAAAATAGCAGCCAATATCATTACCACACCGCTTGTGGTTACCAATGTTGTAAACAGGGTTTTCGATGGCGCCCATTGATACAATGAACATTGCTGAATTCTGCCAAATACCTTTTCGGCCTGAAACAGGTGTTTAAAACCTGCATACAAAAAAATAAAGGATGTAAGTACCTTGAAAAGCACAAAATGCCAATTCCTGGTCATAAAATTGCCTGGTTTAAATGCGTTAGAAAAATTACCAAATACAATAATGGTTTTTCCCCCCTTAACAAAAGGCGGGGCGAAAAATGCCTGGTAGCAGCATTGCTGCTGGCATCCTAAAGAATCTCTAATCATTTAATGGTCTGGGAGGGGCAAAAGGAGGATTGGCTACATATTGGGAAACAATCAAGCGGTAATAATCGCCACGGGGTATTTTTATGTTGTTTAATGGCAGGGTCTGGTCATATTGCCTGGATGGCAACATTAACACAAAGCCCGCTGTACATTGCTGCACTTCTTTTATGGGTGCATCGTGCCTGGGTTCTGGTGCATTGGTTTTAGTGATGCCACTTAAAACTATACTTCCTGTTAATTTACAAAAGTGATAACCAGCAATTGAACTGGTTATGCCAATGGAAATCAATAATATGAACAAAACTATTTTCTTCAAACAAATAATAATTTATAGGGGTAATTGTTCCCCTGAAATTTTGTTTTAATTAATAAAAACCGACCGGTAGGTATTTAAACAAATTGGTAATCTAGCCCATATACCTGTGTTAACATGGTGGATGGGGCATCTAAAATGATGGCATTGCCTTCGGGCCGCGGAGTAACCGGCGAATTAGCAGCCAGGTAATTGGATAACACGTCGTGCAGTGTAAAAGATGAATTCTTTGCGTCTTTCACATTTTTCATTCGGCATAACATATCCTCGGGATCACCTTCTCTTTCGCAGGCGCTTATTACATAAACCTTTTGCGGATCAAGCGGCTGGCCACCAACTGTTATTTTTTTCACCCTTTTGCCCATTTCGTCAAAAGCGGTAAATTCAACTTTCATTCCTTTAAATTTTACGACCCAGCCTCCCAGCCTTTTAGAGGCATCTTTTGCAAATACATTGTTCAATTCTTTTTCCAGCCAGTCTTCAATTTGTCTGCCAGTTACCTTTCCGGTTCGCACAACGGAGTTAACAGGCAGCATATCAAAAACATAACCTTGTGTAATAGGTATATTACCAGTTGCGTCGGGTGTTTTATTGGGCGGACAAAATCTAAACCCATTGGATAAAACAATATCCGGTTTTATCTGCCACATCAAGGCATCTATGATCAATGTATCAATCGTATTTTCTACAACGAAATACCGGTATAAGGGGATGGTGCTGTAACCCAACACCTTTGAAATGTCTTTCTTAAAAGGTGCTTCCTGCTGCTGAACAATGGCCTGTACTGTCTTATTGTTTTTATATTTATCCGGGTTTATTTCATCCAGGCTGTATTGTTCCTTCACAATTTTTCCATTCTCTACCACCAGGTCCAGCCTGCCAACAAACGATCCAAAAGCTCCCGGCTCCACCACGGTACTGTATTTTCCTTTTATAGGCTTTCTTACTCTTTCATGCGTATCGCCGCCGAAAATATAATCAACCCCTTTGCTGGCCGGGTTATTTGAAAGGGCAATTTGTTGCGACAATCCCAAATGGGAAAGCAAAATAACAAAGTCACATTGCTCCTGCTCCCGCAGCAATTTTACATAGTGTTCTAAATTTTCTTCCGGAAAGCTATAAATAATGCCTTTACTGTAATCGGGTGATTGGCGTATAGGAACCAATGGGTCGGTATAACCAAGAAACCCAATTTTTATTCCGGCGGTATTCCATGTATAGAAAGGTGGAAAAATGAAATCGCCCTTGCTGCCATTAACATCATGAAACATGTTGGTGCAAATTTTAGGCGCTTTCAGCCCGCCCATCAATTTGATCATATTGGCTTTTTTGTACACCACTTCCCAGTTGCCAGGAATATATAGATCATAATTAAGCGCATTCAGGATAGGCTGCAGCGCCTGCCCTGTTGTTTCAACGCTCAACTGGCTGCCCTGGAACATGTCTCCCGTATCAATGATAAATGTGTTTGGATTTTGCTTTCGGGCTTCCTCAAAATACGTAGCCAGGTGGGCATATCCGCCGGCTTTGCGAAATACCACCTGCTCGTTTTCCCAAAACAGCTCATCGTGTGCATGAAGCTGACAATGCACATCAGTTGTCTGCAATAAACTAACCAATTGCTGGTTTGCTTTTAATTCTATTTTGCCCAATGCATTTTGCTTCATTACCGGCAGGGCCGATAACGGATTAGATGCAATTCCCAGGCCTGATAGCGTGGCAAATTTTAGAAAATTTCTTCGGGAGTTATTTTCAGACATACGTTTAGTTTTTATGCTCCTCAATCTTCTTTTCATTGTTAAAGAGCCCAAATAGCAATGCACCCAACATAGCAAAGTAAACCATACTTTTTAAAGGGTCTGATGTAATGGCGCAGGTGCCGGTCAGGCAGCCCACATATTTATAGTAAAGATATCCGGCCAATGCCCCTGTTATCGCTCCTATAATGTACAGCTTATTGTTTTGAATCCAGTTCTTCATATTCTATTTCCTTATTATTTTGTTTTGTTTTGTAATTAACAACACATCCATTGCTGCCACAGCAACCAATATTTGCTAATGCGGTAAACAATAGAAAGCCGCCAATTATACCAAGTACGGTATCTTTTTGGGTAAATGCCTGTACAATGGCAAAAATTCCCAGTGCAAGCCGTAAACCACGCATAATATTCCAGTTTCGCAATACTGTTTTCATAGTTCAATTATTTTGTTGTTTCATGTCATTTATTCCACCGCCGTTTATCGCATCCGATATTCCCTGTTGTTATAGAATGCTCACCGCCATTTCGCTTCGGTTGCCACTGGCGCAAGGCAACAATGAGTTTGGCCATTACTTTTATTTCATCTATCCGGTTTAATATCTTGTCAACCGGAAAATTTATGGCACCATCCACGTAACCACCCTATACTCTTCGTCGGTTCTGACATCTATAATGGTTTGAGAATATTTCATGTTCATAATACTTATACTCATAAAGCAAATTTCTCCCCAGGGCTTGTTTGTTATGGTGATAACTGTCACATATAAGTTTTGGGGAAGTTTTTTAACAAACAAGAAATTGAATGTGGAAAAATGGGCTGGAGAAGTGAAGGGAACTTTGTAATGCTTTAAAAACCAGCAAATATAAGGATCTCTATAAAGGCAGTTTTCGTGCGGACACAAGTATTGTTGGAACACAGATGACACGGATTGGAAGGATAAATGGATGGTACCTGTTGCGTATCAGTTTAATCCGTCACCACCTGAAACAACCCGATTTGCAGGTTATTCTGTACTAGGGATAAAAACGTTACATGTTTTTGTTGCCTGCCCCGTTTTTCGGGGAACCCAATTGCATTGCTACTTTTAAAACATTCGTTCCCGCCCAGGCGGATAGGTGTCAACTTGTCGAATATTTTTGGATACAAACTGTAGGATTTTTATTGATTATCGTCCCCGCCGCGGCAGGGCTCCCTTGTAACGCATGTTTTTATGGCGGCCTTTTATTGAAGTCTTAGGTTGACGCCAATGCTCCCAGGCGGGACACTTGCATTTTTTTTAAGTATTCAACTATAGTTTAAAAGTCGCTAATTTATCCTTTGCGGAGTATAGGTTTTCGCATTTACCAAAAAAGGCAAGGGAAGAATCAGTTTTATAAATGTTATGCGTGTGCTCATATTCTCCAAAAAAATGTGTCCACACCATAGTCGCCTAAAAGTGAGATGTGATACCAGCCCAATGCAAAATCAAATGGCAGAAGCGGGCAAGCACCTAACCGGCCAAAACAAACTATACAAATGGTCTGTCTTCCTCAGAAGGTGTTTATGCCAACTCCATAGATCTGCAGCGCCGTTCAATGCCTTTAATTCCTAAGGTCATGATCAGCGAAAGCAAATCATCTATTTCTGAAACATATTCGTCGGGTACCTGGTAACTGCAGCTCCAGCAAATTTCGCATGACCGTTCATCAAAACGAAAAATCTTTATTCTTCCACGCAGTTGCTTGTATTTAAAGGGCGATGGCTCTGCCATGTGATACCAAAGCTCCATTTCGTCGTTATCTATTTTATCAAACTGCTCTTCGTATCGCTGTCCATCCATTAGTTCCACACGGCGTACCATAGCCGATCCTTTTTTGATTACCCGGCTATCACTTATGCCCGGCAGAAAACTCTCTATTGCAGAAAGGTCGCTCACCAGTTCCCAGGCAGCCAATGCAGGTACATTGATTCTCATTTTAACAGCAGTCTTTTTCATTACCCAATTATTTCAGTTATCCAAAAAATT
>JBBRCW010000212.1:0-12378 GCA_038204535.1 Chitinophagales bacterium
AAACAGGCGAAGCAAAAATCGCCATTGTGTTTCCTCCATCGTTCGCCAGCGACCTTCAACATTTTAACAAGGCACAGGTACAGTTGGTGGCCGATGCCACCGATCCCAATATCG
Source organism: Chitinophagales bacterium (assembly GCA_038204535.1). Classification (GTDB taxonomy): domain Bacteria; phylum Bacteroidota; class Bacteroidia; order Chitinophagales; family Chitinophagaceae; genus Segetibacter. The sequence goes on from JBBRCW010000212.1 coordinate 115, forward strand.
CTAATACACTAACCGCTTATGCCAGTAATATTATACGCGATTATCAACAACGCCTGCAAAACAACCGGCAGTTGCCCTATACCATACATACCGATACCCGCATGTTATACAACCCGCAATTAAAATCGAGCTACAACTTTGTACCTGGCGTTATGGCCATGGTGCTTATGCTGGTTTGTACCATGATGACGGCAATTACGGTTGTAAAGGAAAAAGAAACCGGCACCATGGAAATAATGCTGGCCTCTCCTGTTCAGCCCTTAAAAATCGTTTTGGCCAAAGCTGTGCCCTACATGCTGCTATCATTCATCAACGTCATCAGCATATTATTATTGAGTGTGTATGTTCTGGAAGTTCCCATAAAAGGCAACCTGGTACTTTTGTTATTTGAAAGCCTGTTGTTTATTATCGCCTGCCTGTCCATCGGCCTGCTGATATCCACTATTACTGACTCACAGCAAACCGCCATGTTTATATCTCTTATCGGTATGTTTCTGCCCACCATTATGCTCAGCGGTTTTATGTTTCCCATTGAGAATATGCCCCTGCCATTGCAGATCTTTTCGAATATAGTACCCGCTAAATGGTTTTATCGCATTGTTCAGGGGGTTATGATAAAAGGGTCGGGATTTTTTAGCATTCTTAAAGAAACCTTGATATTGGGCGCCATGACCCTATTCTTTTTAGCAATGAGTGTTAAGAATTTTAAAACCAGGTTATCATGAGAACATTACGCTTTTTGCTGCAGAAAGAGTTCAGGCAGATCTTTCGCGATCCGTCTATATTGCGAATCATTTTCGTGATGCCCGTTATTCAATTATTGGTTTTACCCTGGGCAGCCGATTACGAAGCAAAAAATATCAACTTAACCGTTATCGACCAGGACCATAGTGCTTATTCGCGACAACTAATTTCAAAGATCACCAGCTCAGGATATTTCAGGCTTACATCATCAACCCAATCGTATAAAACCGCTTTGGCACAGGTGGAAGACAATACCTCAGACATCATCTTACAAATACCCCCACATTTTGAAAGGGAATTGGTAAAACAGCAGGAAGCCAATTTGTTTATGGCCGTCAACAGTATTAATGGAACAAAGGCAATTTTAGGCTCGGCTTATCTGCAAAGCATCATTCAAAAATTTAATGGCATTATCCGAAACGAATGGATACAAGTAACGCGGTTTAATCCGCAACCGCAAATTGAAATTGTTACTGCCGCCTGGTACAACCCCTTAATGAACTACCAGGTATTTATGGTACCTGGCATACTGGTAATTTTAGTGACGATGGTGGGCGTATTCCTGGCATCGCTCAATATTGTAAGAGAAAAAGAAATTGGAACCATCGAACAGATCAACGTGACGCCAATTAAAAAACATCATTTCATTTTAGCTAAGCTAATACCGTTTTGGGTGATTGGGTTAGTCATATTATCGGTTGGCCTTACTATTTCGTGGGTCGTTTATGGCATTGTACCGCTGGGCAGTTTCTTTACCATCTATATTTTTTCGGCAATTTATTTACTGGCGGTTTTAGGAGTAGGGTTGTTGGTTAGCACGTATTGCACCACCCAGCAACAAGCTTTGCTACTGTGTTTTTTTCTGCTGATGGTGTTTATTTTATTGGGCGGACTGTACACACCTATCGAAAGTATGCCCGAATGGGCGCAATGGATCACCAAACTAAACCCGGTAACTTATTTTATAGATGTTATCAGGCTGGTGGTTTTAAAGGGCAGCAGTCTCAGTGAAATATCACGGCAAATCTTTATTATGCTGGGTTTTGCTGTAGTGCTAAATACCTGGGCGGTGCTGAATTACAGAAAGCGGAGTGGGTAGGCGGAAAGGGATAGCAAACATTTGATTTTTCGGTATGAAAATTTTCCATTTTTAGGTTGAATATTTTCCATATCTTTATTAAAATAGATGATTATGGAATCAACCGCTGCCGAAGCCAGAACTTTTCAAAGCAGGTTTAAGAACCTGGATTTCAACAATTCTTACAATTTATTTCTGTCTGCCCGTGCGGGCATAAATACAAAAGTGTTTTATGATTTTGCCGAAGCCGTTAAAATGCCTGAGAAAAAATTGGCATCTCTAATTAATATATCTGCCAGAACCGTTAGCAATTATAAAGAAAAAAGAAAGGCCCTTGAACCATCACACAGCGAACATTTGCTAAAGCTGATTGCCCTGTACGATAAAGGGCAAACCATTTTTGGAAGTATTGACGAGCTTAACTATTGGCTGGAAAAGCCTTTTTGGAACTCGAAGGAAAAACCTATGGATTGGCTTAACACTTCTGGAGGCGTTGATTTAGTCATTGAAGAAATTGATAGGTTGGCAGAAGGTTACCCGGTATAAAAAGCAGCATGTTAGTTTACAGAATTGTTCATAAAAATTTCAGTTCTTCTCTATTTGCGTCAGGGCAAAAAGGCAGGTGGAATAGTGCTGGCAACAAAGTGATCTATACAGCAGGGTCGATAGCCCTTGCCTTCCTGGAGAATATGGTCAGAAGACAAGGCGTCGGCTTCAACGATGATTTTAAAATCATGATCATTAATATACCCGATGATGTTAAAATCCTGACTATCAGTCTCTCAGATTTACCTGACGGTTGGCGCGATTTCAGGGATTATTCAAAATGCCAGCTTTTGGCAGATAAATGGTATCATGAAGGCAAGTGGCTGATATTAAAAGTTCCTTCTGCTGTTTTACCTGAAGCCTTCAATTATGTAATCAATACCGACCTTCCAACTTACAATACCATTGAACTTGTAGAAACTACTGCTATGATTCCTGATGAGCGGATTGAGGATATTTTAAAAAAATACACTACCAAATAGAAATGTGATTTTACAAAATTTATCTATCACTCCTTAATCCTTGGATCAAACTCAAATACCTCCGTATTAACCAGCTTTATCCTTTTAAAATTCTCATGCATCGGGTTAAAAAGGTAATTGAATTCATTAGGAATAATTGCTGATGGAACCCTGAGCACGGCGGTCTCGCCTTTTTTTATCCATTCGTTTCCTATAGTCTGGGTTTTTGAAATATTTTCGAAAAGATGCCAGTTGGTTGCCAAACTTGCTTTCTCTATTTCAGTGATTTTGATATCGTCGGGAATTTCAACAGTTAATATCCTGAAGTTTTGCTGAAGTCCTATCGCGTTTCTGTGAACCACATTTTCAAGGCAAGCCAGCGCCCTGGTTGAAGCAGTATAAATCATTCTCACATCTTTTGAATTCCACCTGGCCGGATTACCGGAGGCGACAAGCGAAGAGGCGTATTTTTCGAGTGTAATCCGGAAGACTAACATAATCAACCAAGATCTCCGTATTCAATCCGGATCAATTCTTCATTAATTAAATCGATACCGGTCATGGTGCCAATTAAGTCTTGCGGCACTTTATTCCCAAGTCCATAGGCGGGTTTTGAAAGCCATTCTGAAAATGCATCTACGGAACCAAAAACTTCAATTCCCTTACTATAAAGCGCAAAAAGCTTTAATAATTTTTCACTGGTTGTTGCATCAAGCAACGATTTATTTACCTTGTAATTCTGAAAGGTCTTCAGGCTTTTATTAAGTGTTGTTTCAATAATACTATTGGGCAAATCAGCCAAAGAAATAAAATCGAAGACAGCTTCAGGCTTTAAACCTCTTGATGCCATGGTTTCGAGAGAGATATTATCCTGGTAATGTGCTTCATATCTTGACAATAGCTTTCCTACATCTTTCTTATTAATTGCTTCAACTGCCATATTTAAGCTTTACATGAAATTAAAGAAAATTTTCAAAATAAAATGGAAAATTTTCTGTCATCATATTCGACATCTTAACAAAGAATTTTCGCTTCCGAAAAAAGAGACAACTTGTTGACAGCTTTTTGAGCCTTAGCGCCTAATTATCCTTTACGTAAAGTAAGCCTCGGGTTGGGTTGGAGAACTGCAACTAAATTGTTGCTACACCTTTAATTATTGTAACCCAGGTGCAGCGCACCAAAATATTTGTAGAACATCATCAGTGCAGGACTCATGAGGTGCAGCGCACCGCAATATTTGCATAAAATCATATCCGACACATTGTTAGTCGATATTAAGGTGCGCTGCACCCCCATTTATGTACTTTTCAAATTCTTCAGCATATCCTCCGTCATTCTTTTTAAATCGTATTCAGGCTTCCAGTTCCAATCGTTTCGGGCAGCGCTGTCGTCAATGCTTCGCGGCCAGCTATCTGCTATCTGCTGACGACTGTCGGGTTCATAATTTATGGTAAAATCGGGAATGTGTTCCCTAATTGATGCAGCAATCTCCTTAGGCGAAAAACTCATTCCATTCAGATTGTATGATGACCTTACAGTAATCCTGTCTGCATCTGCATGCATAAGGTCTATAGTTGCCCGTATAGCATCGGGCATGTACATCATGGGCAGATAGGTATCTTCATTTAAAAAGCTGGTGTATTCACCCTTGTTTATGGCATCGTGAAATATTTCGATAGCGTAATCGGTGGTACCGCCGCCTGGCTGCGATTTATAACTTATAATACCCGGATACCGCAGGCTGCGTACATCAACATTATACCGCTGAAAGTAATAATCGCACCAGCGTTCGCCGGCAAATTTGCTAATGCCGTAAATTGTTGAAGGCTCTATAATGGTATGCTGCTGTGTTTCCACTTTTGGAGAATTGGGGCCAAATACCGCGATGCTGCTTGGCCAATACACCTTATGCAGGTTCTCCTCTTTAGCAACATCCAAAACATTTAACAGGCTCTGCATATTGATATGCCAGGCAAGCAGGGGATTTTTTTCGCCCGTGGCGCTTAATATCGCGGCCAATAGATATACCTGGGTAATGTTATAGCGAAGCACCAGTACATGTAGTGTTTCCTTGTTCATGATATCCAGCGATATGTAAGGACCCGTTCCTTTTAACAACGGGTGTTCCTCTCTTAAATCACTGGCTATAACTGCGCCTTCGCCATACATCTTTCTTAATTGCAGCGTCAGTTCAACGCCTATTTGCCCACAGGCGCCAACCACTAATATTTTTTCGTTTCTGTTTGGCATCGTTATTCGTTTTAAGAGACTTCCTTTTTACAGATTTCAAATTCACTTGCGATAATTTTTTTACCTATCGATTTAAAGAAACGACCTGTATGGTTTCACCGAATAAAGGATTTGGTTTCAAATTACGCTGCAAGTCAATTCGAATTTTCGTTTCCGAAAATAAGCTTTTCACGGGTTAAAAGAAGTGTGGACCTTAATAGAAATTACGCGCAATACTTTTAAAACCTCATTACCTTTTCTGTGCCTTACTATAGTTACTATGTGTCTATGTGCCTGCCCCGCCGAATGGCATGAGGTGCAAAATCCAAAACCAGTAGAGTCCAGAACTAATGGTCGTCAAGTCTTTGTGTTGCTTTGTGTGCTTAGTGTCTTTGTGGTTTAAGAGGGTTCTACCACATAGGCACAGTAGATAACATAGGAATTCACATTGATCTTTTTTAATAAACCCATAAGAATAGCAGAAGAAAGCAAATAGAGCTATGTGTTTATTTCCTATGTGCCTTATGTTTCTATGTGGCAAAGAAGTGATTACCTAATTTACTTCAAGCTTATCCTTACCAGGAAGAACCGGAAACGGCGCATGCGGCTCACGCTGGTACCAATAAGCCACGGTTATAATGTCGCTTTGCTGCTGCAGGTAACGCCCACCATGATGCCAGCCGAGATCCTGGATGGTTACCTTTAAATCATTCTCAAATCTTATCGGGTCCATGATGTGCCATCGGTACATGCCAAACCGTTCCTGCGATTTGTACACGCCGTCGGGCCTGATAACCTGGTGCAACCCCGCATAGGCGGTCGAAAACTCCTGGTATTGCTTTGTGGCCCTGTTTTCGAAATTGTAAGAACCGCAAAAATAATCTTCGGTGCCGGTGCCCACGATAGTAGCATAGTCTTTATCGCCATCCATATAAAACTTTATCTCGCCTTCGCCCCACCAGCCATTGTTTCGCACACCCAGTGCCATATAAGTGCCTACATATTGGCCCTTGCCTTTTATGCCATCCACGATGGTATACATCGATCCGTTACCTGGTGCTGACCGTCTGTATTGGGCATGAAAATACGCTTCATCATTACCCACATCGGTCAGTGTATAATTGACCTGGTAATACAACCGCATCGCATCAGCATCGTTTATGTTTTCCATGGTTATCCTGCACTTTTTTCTAAAAGGCATTTTCCAATAACAATTAAACGCGCTGCCGGGGTTTACGGTGACCGCCAGCGAATTAAGGTGTGCATATTCGTTCCAGGCCATTCCAAAAAAAGCCCCAACCGGCGCTTCGATTGATGGCGTGGTTTCATCGTCCCAATAAAAGCGAATAATGGAAAACTGCCAGTTGCCGGTAGGTGTCATCCATATTTGCTGAATGGCGCCGGGCCCTTCCATTTCGGCAATGGTAATCGTTTCTTTTGCGTTGATGATAATGAAGGGATTCACCTTCCAGCCCTTGCCCAGGTCGCGGGCCTCATTGGCGGCGTTGGTTACATTGCGGTTGCCTTTATCCTTTACCGGATCTGCCATGCCGCCCCTGCCCTTTGCGCCGGTAAAATTCTCGGGGCTGATAGATCGCGTTCTGGCATCAGACAATCGGGAAAGGTTACCCATGTTCATATCAAGTCCATTAAACTTTTCCTGGCTAAATACAACAGCAGCGCAGAGAATGCTGAATAGCGTACAGATCGTTTTCATATGCAAACAGGTTTGATTTTAGTGGCGAAGAACAAATTAAAACATCCAAATGGAAATTGGAATTATTTTGTAAATACTTATTACATCCTTCTTGCTTTTCAGCTTGCCGGTATTGGTTTCGCAAATACAGCCTGTATAGGTAAATTGGTGAAATTGGTGCATAAAAGGCAAAACGGGTGACACTTTCACGTTTAAGGCCCTAAGTTATTGATTGATAATAGTAAAATAAATACTCTTAGATGTTATGAAGAAGGAAGAGATTCGACTATTTTTAAGAAATGTGCCATTTGTGGACCGCTTGCAAAAACAAACAGTTCAGGATATAGCAATTTGCAGTAAATAGACAAGCAAAGAATGACATTTACAATTATATTTATTCTCATCATTAGTTTTATTGCTTCACTAGTAAGATCAACATTAGGTTTTGGCGAGTCATTAATAGCAGTTCCATTGTTCCTTCTTTTTTTGCCTGTAGAAATTGCTGTACCATTGTCGGTTATGTTGTCTATCGTTATTGCACTTGTCGTAGTAATACAAGACCATAAGAAAATTCATTTTGATAGTGCAAAGTGGCTGATTTTTTATGCAATACCAGGGATACCACTTGGCATTGTAATTCTCATTTATGGAAGCGAGGTATTAATTAAGGTGGGACTTGGAGCGCTTATTATACTCTACTCTCTTTATTCGCTTTTTATCAAAAATAATAAAATACTTAAAGAAGATAATAAGCTTTGGCTTTTTGTTTGTGGATTTTTATCAGGAGTATTTGGCGGAGCCTATGGACTGAACGGTCCGCCATTAGTCGTGTACGGAAATTTAAGACAATGGAGTGCAAAACATTTTAGAGCTACATTGCAGGCGTATTTTTTGCTTGTAAGTCTTATAAGCGTGTTTGGTTATTATGCAAAAGGTCTTGTTACTACCGAAGTGAGCACTTATTTTATCATTTCCTTGATTACTACTATTCCAGCAATTTTTTTAGGTAGATATTTAAACCATCAATTAAAGGACGGTTCATTCTTTAAATATGTGTATTGGGGACTTGCAATCATAGGCATAATTTTAATCGTGAGCGCATTGACATAAGAAAACGGCACATAACAAATATATTGGCAATAGGCGGGCTAACATGCTTCGATTGTGCAGAAGTGCATAATTCAACTTTTGCTCTTCGATTAAACTCTAGTGATAACATTCCCGCCCATCGCCAATATGCAAACCGTTGTGCGTTACCTTATTTTTGGCATCTTACTAATTGCTATTTTTTTTTGTAACTTCTGCCTGTCAATTTCAATATGCAACTATGCGACCAAAGCTTTTCCTTATACTCCTCTTTGCAAGTAATTTTTCTTTCGCTCAACAATCATTGAATACAGAACAAATGGCTCGTTTGGCAGACGTAGGAAAAGTTTATGGCTATATTAAATACTTCCATCCCTGGTTACAATACAAAGACATCAATTGGGATTCTGCATTTGCCGCAAACGTGGAAGGAATCATCAATGCAAAAAATAAGCAAGAATATGCCGCTGTTATACAAAAAATATTTTCGTCATTGAATGATGGTTTAACAACTGTTGCAAATATCAATAGCGATGGCAATAATTATCATGAGCAATCTCTTACATATAATGTAAAAGACAACATTCTGCACATTCAAATGAATGACGAACCATTCATGACAACAGATGAGAAATTATCGGAAGCATTGCAAAATCTGAACAATGTAAAGGGAGCTATTATCGACATGCGTAGGCCGGTTCCCCGGCGGAAGGAATTCTATTTTCCCACCATCGGCAATACAAAATCGTTGATGGCAATAAACGCTGACTTATCATATCCATTTACAACCGGTCGTCCGGCTCTTCACTATCGCAGTCGGCTGAATTCATTTAAATTTAATCTCGTGAAAGTCACCGGTAACATAATCTAGCTGACTTATCCATAGGTTTCGTATAAATGAGTATGAGGTGTAAGTAATACAGTATTTAACTACGTGGTGATTCGTTTTATTTAATTTATTGAAGAAAACAGTTTTATTTTGATACAGATTGTCTGTTATTCTGACGCCAGGCTGCAACTATAGCAGGGCATAAAGATTAAGTAAAGGAGATAAGCGGTGCATGCTGTTATCCATGTACTTCCGACCAGCCCCTGCCCCAGCCATCGAAGGGCTGCCCGGCTACCGCAGAATTCACATAGATGCGTTTGTTAGTAATTCCCCTGGCAAAGACATAAATGCGGCCACCAAGTGAGGCTGCTGCAGGAGCCATGTCTGTGGTTCCGTTCCCTTCAACTTCTTTCCATTTTCCAAAAGCCTGTCCATCCGCTGCTGAGGTAACATGAATGTGCTGGTCGAGACTTTTGGCGAAGATATAAATGCGGTTGCCCAGGGTGGTTGCTGCTGGTGAAGCATTGGATGCTATTCCGGGCACCGGCTGCCAGCCATTGCCCCAACCATCAAAAGTTTGTCCATTCACCGCCGAGTTTACATAAACGCGGTTGTCGGAGATGCTTTTAGCGAAAACGTAGATTCGATTACCAAGTGCCGCTGCTGCGGGCGCTACATTAGACGTTAAACCTGGCACAGACTGCCAGCCTTTGCCCCAGCCATCAAAGGCTTTTCGTTCTACTCCGGAATTAACGTAGATCTTTTTGTCATTGATGCCTTTGGCAAATACATAAATGCGGTTGCCCAGCGAAGCTGCGGCCACTGATACATCCGTTGTGGCATCCGCTATTGGTTGCCAGCCGAAGCCAAAACCGTCAAAAGGTTGCCCAATCAGTGCAGAATTAATGTAAATACGTTGGTCGCCTGCACCGCAGGCGAGCACATACATGCGATTTCCCAAGGTAGCAATTGCCGGAGCAACTGCGCTTGTACCCTTTCCCTCAACTTCTATCCATCCGTCGAATGGCTGGCGATCCGCCGCGGAATTTATGTACAAATGGTTTTCCCCGCTCTTTATTGCTACGTAGATGCGATTACCGAAGGTGGTAGCCGCAGGCGCAGCGTTAGTAGTGGGGGGAGTCAGGCATGCAGCATTGAAAGCGTTTCGTATCACGTCTTCAGTGCTTTTCTTTAGTCCTCCAAATGAGTTTGCGAGAATGACGGCCGTAATGTTGTTGGGCAACAAGACCCAGGCTCCTGTCATCCCTCCAGTGAAAAACGCCGTCGTATCAAATCCCCCGCTATGGTTCCAGTTCTTGCCTCCAATGGTTGAATCATCGGGGTACATTCCCAAATCTAAACTTCTCATTACTTCGAATGAAGCTTTTGATACAATCTTGCCGTTGCTAAGGCCTGCAATAAAGCGTCCAAACTCTATAGAAGACATGAACCAGTGTCCGGCACCAAAACGGAGCAGATGCCAGTTAAAATCAGGGTCATGGTATGGCACTTTTGATTGGTTATTGAAGTCGTAATATTTGCCTGCCTCCCCGGGGCCGTTAGGAGCAAGGCTCACAGAACCCAGGCCAATAGGGCCGAGAACCTTGTCCCGGACAAAATCGAAGCACCTCTTTGATAGTGAAAGATCCAGGGCCGCAAGTTCAAATATATTTTTCTCGCTTTTATCAACCCCATAAATCATATTAGGGATAAGTATACGCAACAGTGAATAGTTACAGTTTTGGTATTCTCTGGTTTTGAAATTAGTTAAACCACTGGCAATTGTATGCTTGAGGCTATTAAACCGATCGTGATCGTCAGGCGCATCGCGAAGGCCGGAGGTGTGGAGAAGGAGGTGTCTAAAAGTTATGTTTTCGACTTTTTTAACGTCCCAGCCATGGGGAAGATATGCAGATATTTTTGAATCAAGTGAGATGGTTGGACCTGCTGCATTAAGAATTTCTATTGCCCGCATAAAGGCCGTGGCTGTGATTGTTTTGCTCATACTTGCTACTGTCATACGACGGTTAGCTGTCATGGGAGTATGTGCTAAAATATCAGCATAGCCCCCTGCACCTGAGGCGCTCAGAACCTCACCCTGGTAAATGGCGTATTCGTAGCCTACCGTTCTGCCATTTAGCTGATCGTCCAGTTTCTTTGAGAATCGTTGTATATCAAACATTACGGTACCCTCCTTTTGTAATTAATTATATATTCATATAACATGGTGCTCATGCAAGAGGCGACCAGCATTATATATAAAGTCGTAGGCGGCTTTTTTATAAACCACATTTGTTACAAATCGACAAGGGATGCGGATGATCAGGCGTCAAATTTGTAAATCAGGCAGTGAACTCATGCACTTAGAAAAAGAGCAGCCCTTGCTATTTAATACAATTGTACTCAACTCGGCATATTCTTCACGTTGCCTGTCACTAAACAATGTATGCACTGGTTCCATAAAGATTATATAAATAAATTGCAAATGCAAGTTTTAAATGTCTTAACTCAATACAACTTATTCACCTCAACAGAAGCGAAGATTGCTTTTAATATAATGACACGCCCGGATATAAACTTTCGTTTCAGCTCTTCCGCGCCGTCTTAGGTTTCAAAGATTTAATATAGTTGTAGCTCGCCTCAAAATAAACTTTTGTAGAAATCAGGAAGCGGTTGGGCATTGATCTGTTCGGTAAAATAAATGAGGCGATTGCTTTGTATTGCATAGATATGCAGGAAGCAAGGATACCTGATCCTCAGGAATCAGTAAAAAAAAACAAAACGCACCTCCAATCCAAAATAATGATTTGGAGGACAATAACGGGATTTTGGAGGCGGATATAAAAGTTGCACCTGTTGAAAGATTCACTACTGATAATTATGTGCCGATACACTAGTGTCAGGTTAACGCTATTTTGCCGCATCCAATCGGGAAACGTGAAAGGTGAAACGTGAGCATTTCACGTTTGTTGCCTGCCGTTTCACGAATAACATAACACTAGTGTTATTTTAATGATGAAATGACGTTTTGCGTGAGAGATTGAAGTGGACTTAAGCGCAGCGGATGCATGAACACCAAAAAACAAAAAAAAACACGTTCATAAAGCCCACAGCAATTACGTAGGAATGGCGAGGACTTGGAATGGAAAGCCCGGCCCGAAGGGACACGCCCAAAAAACCAAACTACACTTAACATAACACTAATTACAGAACCTGGTTTCAAAAAGCTATCTAAACAAATCAACGTGGGAATTTTTGCCTGCTGAACTTTGTCTTTTACCCAAACGATCCAGCCTTCGCCCATAACCGTTTTGATGCAATTTGTGCTCCTTCTGCCATTGCGGCAAACTTAGCATATACAATATCCTCGTCCACCGCTCCAAAACCGGCAAAGGTGGAAAACCCGCAATCGGTTCCCGCAATTACCCGCTCCCTGCCCACAATGTTGGCGAACGTTTCTATACGCTGTGCAACCAACTCCGGGTGCTCTATAAAATTTGTTGTAGAATCCAAAACACCCGGAATAAGAATTTTTTCATCGGGAATTTTTGTATCCCTGAAGACCACCCATTCGTGGGCATGCCGGGGGTTGGAT
>JBBRCW010000213.1:0-12326 GCA_038204535.1 Chitinophagales bacterium
ATTATGCCGGTGGGGACTACAACGTATTTTCAAAAAATCACACATTGATTTTCAAGGAATAAGAAATTTTGACAACATAAAAACAGCGGATTTTAACAGATAAGGATGCCTTTTTTAACAAAAGGAGCAAATGAGGCTGCACTGTGGGTTAACTCTTCCAATTGTGAAGACAAGTCAGACATTCCTCTTTTAATGCTTCGCTTTTTTGCGATGGTTAGTTTAATGCTCCTTGTTTCAACAACTTTTGCTAAGGCTTTTACAGCAGTACTCTTTCCCATATAAAATAATTTTAAGAAAAATAGTGAATGCATTTAACAAATAAAAGCATTCGCAATCTCAAATATCAAAACAACCTCCCCTGTTCACCCGGCCTTTTAAACTGGCTGCAATCCAAATCCAATCTTTCATGGTTTAAGCCGTATTTGTGGGTGTACTTGCGGTATTGCATGGCTACCATATCGGCTATGGGCCCGCTGCCACGCATTCGCCGGCCAAACTCACTGTCGTTTACTTTACCGTCATGGCCATCTTCTATCATATGCCATACCTTATTGGCCCGGTCGGGAAAGTTTTTATACAGCCAGTCGTGAAACAATAACTTGATGGCGCCATTGAGCCGTATAAATGTGTAGGCGGAAAAGCTTGCACCGGCATTGCTGGCTGCTTTAATAATATCATGCATTTCATGATCGTTCAATCCCGGTATCATTGGCCCCAGCATTACTCCCATCCGCACGCCTGCTTTGCTCATTTCTTCAATTAGTTTCAGCCGTTGTTTGCCGGTGGTGGTGCGTGGTTCCATTACCCGCCGCAGGTCTTCGTTCAGCGATGTGATAGATACAATGACCGACACCAGGTTACGGCTGGCCATATCCTGCAAAATATCTATATCGCGCAACATGCCGGCGTTTTTGGTAATCAATCCAACGGGCTGGTTGAACTGGTTGCATACTTCGAGCAGTTGCCGGGTGATCCTGAATTTTTTTTCTGCCGGCTGATAGCAATCTGTATTACCGCTTATACTGATAGGCACACATTGCCACCCGGGGTTCAGTAAAAATTTTCGTAACAGTTCCGGTGCATTCTTTTTCACCATGATCTTTCGCTCAAAATCGGTTCCCGCACTATATCCCCAGTACTCAAACGTGTTGCGGGCAAAGCAATAGATACAGCCGTGCTCGCAGCCCTGGTAGGGGTTAATACTGTAGTACATACCTACGTCGGGGCTGGTTACTTTATTTACGATGCTCTTTGCATTTTCTATAAAATATTGAGTGGCTTCGTTTGGTTCGGTCCAGTCGTCTATGCCTTCAATGTGTTCTCTAACCTGCTGGTTCTTCAGAAACTTATTTGGCGTGTTAAACTGTGCCCCACGGCCCTTCTTATATTCATTCACTTTTTCTTCCATCACATTATTGGTGGGCCGCTAAGGCGCTAAGACACAAAGCCGCGCTAAGGTTTCTTTGGAAATTTGATAATTACTTGTGTCGCTTGGTTGAACGTCACGATGCTTTCCTACATTAGTCGAGATTGAAGGTTTCGCGATTTTCAAAATGACTTAATTCGTATTACTTGTCTATTCCGGCTAATTCAATTTAATCATGGCAATCCAGGTTCTTTCCTGTTTCTAAAACAGTGCGCCCTGTTTGGTAACTACCGGCATATTCAAAAATTCGAAAGAGGCAATCGGCTGATACGACTTTACACCAAGTGGCCTTCGCAGTAAGATCATATTTTTAGCGATGAACCTGCCGGTGAAATGTTTGTGGCTATACTCCTGCCAACCTTTTTCGTACTGCCATGGTAATAACTGCCGGGCTATGGTGATAAAAAAATTATCCATGAAGTGCGGTTTGTGCTCCTTTGTTTTTAGCAGCGCCTGCGCCGTCTTCAATTGTTTAACAACCATTTGAAGCGGGGCTTTCGATTCTACATCCAGGTATATAGTATGCGATGGGTAGCTGCCATAATCCTTTAATTCAATCTTAAAAGCCGGCATTGCCATGGCAATATTTTTTAGCCTGTTGCGTACCCGGTCTTCCATCATTTGCAACTGGCTGAATTTTGCCAGGGTGATCTGTGGCTTGCCCCATTCTGCCGCAGGCGCTTCAAATTTTTGGGCAAAGTCCTTTTTAATTTGGGCGATTTTATTCCAAAGCTCTTCATGTGGCTGAAGCACCAATTGGTATTCGCAAATCCGGTAAACAGGCAGCGATAAAATATCGTTCGTCATGTAGCTGTTTAATTAATTATACAATGTTTTGTCGGCAGGCTGCAGCCGAAATACGTTGATTGATTTTTCCGCGTCCATACCATGTTTTTTGCGAAGCAATACCAGTTCTTGCACCATAAATAATTCGTGAAATGTTTTTTGACCATAATCCATTAATGCCTTAAGATATAGATGTTCGGTCAATTTGGCTGCAATGCTCACATGTGGGTGTGTAACCAGGTTTAAAGGCGGGCACGAACACGAACAAATGTAATTGTCTATAACCTGCAGTTCTTTAGCCAATTGCCTGAAGGGTTGCGGATTTTGTACCCTGAGGTAAATACTATGGGGAGGAAACCCGCTATAGTTATTTAATTCAACGCAAAAGCTATGCAGCCTGTTGCAAATGCGCTGCATATATCGAATGATGGTTTCTTCCATTTCTTCGCGTGCCTGGAAGCTGGCAATGGTTATATGCGGGCTGTCAGCTAACGCCGTTCCATATTGTTGTGAAAAATTTTGTTTTTCGGTTAAGATCAGATTGATCACGTCTTTACCCGGCCTGGCAACCAATAAATACTGGTAAGAGCCGGTATGCTGGCTGCTATTGGTATGCGATGTTTGCATCTGTCCCTTTTGCATGATTTTTAATTTTTGTGACAATAAAGTTAGTGTACTTTTACTAAATAAATTAGTATTTAAAAATAAAATGTTATGGATAGCGAATATGGTTATGCAGCCCCTTATAATGATTCGACGAAATTCTCTCAAAACGAGGTGTATTCAGGTAATGGCGGCAGTTTTGGGTCTGTGGCAGATGATTATGCGGAAAGAGGTATCGACCTGAATGAACAACTTGTTCGAAATAAACCTGCCACCTTTTTCTTTAGAATGAATAGCGATGCCATGACGGGGGCGGGCATATTTAGCGGCGATACACTGGTGGTAGACCGCAGTATTAACCATGTAAATGGTAAAGTGGTGATTGTCGTATTAAACGGCGAAATGATGGTGCGCCGACTGGAGAAAACAATCAATAGAATAAGGCTTATTCCCGAGACACCAAATCTGGCCGTGATAGAGGTGGACCCCCTGGCGGAATTTAGCGTTTGGGGAGTGGTTACTTACAGTATTCATGGCGTATAAGTGGTTAGCCAGCTTAATAATCATCCTTGAAAATCAAAAATAGCATTTTGGATTTTCAAGGATGACCTGGCGTATACCTGCAGAATTAATTGCGATAAAAGGAGAGGTCTAGAAGATCTTTCCGCTCTCATCGTTATTTAAAAGCGAATTGGTAAGGGAGTTATCAAATACATGCTCTTTACTGGCCAGCACCTCCCGCAAAACATCGTGCAGGGTAATGATGCCAACAAACTTTCCACTATCAAAGGCTGCCACATAGCGGGTGCCGCGGGTATTCATTTTATACATACAATCTTCAACAGTATCGTCCAGCGATGCCTCGGGCAGGTCGACAGCCAGCACATCTCTAACCATAGTTTCGCGGCTGCTGCGGCCTTCCAAAACCAATTTCCTTGTATAGTCCCGCTCACTAAAAATGCCCAGATATTCACCATTTTCATATACCACCAGGTAACTCAGATTTACCGATATTAATTTTTTTAAGGCATCAATCACCATAATGGATGGTTCAATGGCGTTCGATTGGTCATCCTTTGTATCCAGAATGTTTTTTACAGTCCGCATATTTATTTTTTTTAAAGTTAATGTTTAATTATTCTATACCAATTGCCTGCTGTCAGCCAAATCAAAAAAAACAGTTTCTATTTTTGACCACTCAATAAACTATTTTCAGCAGACAAGTTTCAGCCCGGCTAAAATAGAAAAATTAATAATAATCCGCGTTGAATTTTCATTAATTAAGCTCAACAGATTTATTCGTTCGCAAAAAAAATATTTTAAAAAATTTTGTTAATGCCAAAAAAACAACGTTACATTTGCAGCGCAATAAAAAATAGTTAATCAGCATAATGCAACGCAATATTTTACACATAGAGTCAGCAAAATGGTTTAGTCCTTTTGGGGATTATATCATTCGCGAGGCATGCAATGCTGAAAGTTAAGTAAACGAAAACTAACTTACCATAACATGAGCCCCGCAGAAAAGCGGGGTTTTTTGTTGCCCGCATCTTTTGGGTAGATAAGGAGAATTTTAAGAACAAACGGGAAAATATTTTTTATATCAGTTTATGCAAAGTAGAAATAGCTTGCATCTGGTAAAACAGTAAAAGAAAAAATTATGATGCAGTTACATAGTATTCCAAACGATCAGCAGCGCTGGGGTATGGTGCCTGGCAATTTTGGCAGTATAGGATTGCTAACATGTTCAGGAGATACGTGTGTGCTGTTAACCAGGAAAAATGAGTTTATACCTAAACGACCGGAGAATATTCGAATGCAGGAACAGTAAGTGTTTCAGCATGAAAGAGAAAGCCCGGTCACTAAAAATGGCCGGGCTTTTTTTGTGCTAGCCGCTAAGACACAAAGACGGTAAGAAGCGCTAAGATGTTATTGAGAAGATGTGGAAGATATAATGTCAGGCTTTATACAAATGCACCGCTCTTTCTCCATTGCATGGAGAAGGAGGCAGGAGGATGAGGTAAAAATATTGTTGATGGCAATCATCAACACAAAAGCTTCCTTAACGGGAAGAAGGATACAAGCAGTTAAAAGCAAACCAGGCGAGGGTTTCAGACGGCCCCGCAGTGCAGTGGTTGTGGCCAATTGTATGCTGTTGTTGCAATGTGCAGTATCCTCCATAACCTGTGGGTCAGAGGTTCAAATCCTCTTCGCGGCAAAGCCGGGATAGCTCAGCGGTAGAGCAACAGATAATCCGGGTTCGAATCCCAACACCCGATAACGGTGAAGCATAGTTGGTAATGCAAAGCACTGAGGATGCTTGGACAAATGGAAGTATGCCGCTTCCCAAAAAATGGCAACACAAAAAGCAGGTATTACCTGCCCGCATGCATGCAGCAATGTATGCAGGCAACCTATTGATCGCTTGCGGGCCTATGTATAAGTTGTTTCACTTTACATCACTTGACTATGTTGAATGCTTTGGTGTATATAAAGCAAAACGCATATGCAACTGGTATAAACAAAACAAATGAAACGGGCCTCCGCTAAAAAGGGGTGGCGGGTAATACCAGCTTTTATTAAACGTTTAAAAATTAAGAATCATGAAGCGGATTTTGATTAACGCTTACCAGGTGGGTTTGCTGTTTAAGAATGGCGTTTACCAGCGTATGCTGAAGGAAGGCACTTACTGGTTGTGGCCTTCGGAACGGATGGAAGTATATGATGTTACCAAGGCATTTGTTCCTTCGGTTGAATTGAACATTCTGTTGCAGGATGCTGCTTTGGCCAGCGAGCTGATAGTAGTGGAAGTAAAGGATGAGCAAATTGTTTTGCAATACAATAATGGCTTGCTTAAGCAGGTAATGACTGCCGGACGATATGTTTACTGGAAGGGCGTAATGGACTACAAGTTTGTGTATGCCGACCTAAGTAAAATTGACATAACCGAAGATATTGACCGGGCTACTTTGGTTAATAAGCAGGTGGCTGCTTATGTAAGAAGTTACACTGTTGAAAGCTATGAAAAGGCAGTGTTGTTTGTTGATGGTAAGTACGAAAGAATGCTAACCAGCGGCGTTTACTTCTGGTGGAGGAACAGCATTCCTGTTACTGTGGGTAAGGTAGATACCAGGCAACAACAAGCCGAAATTAACGGACAGGAAATACTGACTAAGGATAAGGCTGCGTTGCGGGTAAACGCCTATGGGCAATATGTTGTAACTGATATTGAAAAGGCTTTGTTACAAAACAAGGACTATGAAAAGCAGTTGTACGTGGTGTTTCAGTTGGTGCTGCGTGAGTACATCGGCACCATGACCCTTGATGAATTGCTGGAAAAGAAGGAGACCATTGCTCCATACATTTTGCAAAGTGTTAGCGATAACGCTACTGCATTGGGTGTGGCTGTACAGGGCTTTGGTATCAGAGATATCATTTTGCCTGGCGAAGTAAAGGACATCATGAACCAGGTGTTAGTTGCCGAAAAGAAGGCACAGGCCAACACCATCATGAGGCGCGAAGAAACCGCCAGCACCAGGAGTTTGCTGAACACCGCAAAGCTGATGGAAGACAACAGCATGCTGTTTAAGCTGAAGGAAATGGAATATGTAGAGAAGATCGCCGAAAAGATCAACAGCATTAGCGTAAGCGGCAACGGCGTATTGATAGATCAGTTGAGACAGATATTCACTCCGCAGAAGTAAAGAACCGGGATTTTTGGATTAGTGGGATTATGAGGAAACTTATGATCCTGCTAATCTTCTTAATTGGAATGGGTTATGGTTCTGATTTTTTTGAACCACAGAGACACAGCGGCACAGAGAGGCACGGAGAGGTTACAATGCAGATGTGGAAGATGTAAAGTTTGGAGATATTATGAAGCACCGCTACTTCTCCATTGCATGGAGAAGGAGATGGAGCCCGCCCGGCCAAAAGGCCATTCGGACGGGGATGAGGCAATGGCTCGTAGCTCAACTGGCAGAGTAGAAGATTCTTAATCTTCGGGTTGTGGGTTCGATCCCCACCGGGCCAACAAGAAGGAGATGTTTTTTGGTAGTCGGCTGAAACGCTTTTTGGGTCATCGTTGCGACGCTCCGTTCATCTGCAAACCATTATGCAGCATTTCTTAGGAAGGTTTAGAAAAGCCCCAAAAGGGGTTAGGGGCTTAAAATTGTCGGGTGGTGCAATGGTTAGCATACAAGAATTTGACTCTTGTGATGTTGGTTCGAATCCAGCCCCGACAACAGTGTTCAATGTAGAATCAATTTCGTTGCCTTAAGGTTTTTTGCTCTGTAGGAGCTTAAGTAAACGACCTTGAATGTTGACGTATGAATTAAAAATTATGAGTTGGAGTTATTTGGTCTGTTCGTCTAACGGTTAGGATTGCAAACTTTCTATTTGCAGATGAGGGTTCGATTCCCTTACAGACTACAATGGTTTGGATAACGGATGTTGTCTTTAGCTTAATTGGTAAAGTGTCCCGTTGTGAGCGGGAAGAACAGGGTTCGAGGCCCGGAGACAACCAGGAAAAATGGCTTATTGTTTAACGGATCAAAACACGATGCTACGAAACTGGAGATGGAAGTTCGGTTCTTTCTAAGCCACCTATTTGAACCACAAAAACACAAAGTCACGAAGATGCACAACGGGGTTAAATAGAAGACGTGGAAGATAAACTGATTGTAAATGATAAAAAGCACCGCCCCTTCTCCTTTAGGAGAAAGGGGAAGGGGGATAAGGACGAATAGCTCCAATGGTAGAGCGCTGGTTTGAAGCACCATATGTACAGGTTCGAATCCTGTTTCGTCCACAGAGTTTTAGCCGCAAAGGCACAAAAACGGAAAGAAGCGCAAAGATGTTATGAAGTATATGTGGAAGATTAACATCCTGGCTTTATTCAACTGCACCGCTCCTTCTCCACGCGGAGAAGGAGTAGGAGGATGAGGCTGATAATGTTTAATAATGGTAAAATGCACCGCTCTTCCTCTTTTGGAGGAAGAGAAGGAGAAGGAGGTTTTTATGGAAAAGCAAAAGCAATGGAGGAAGTTAAGTGGTCAGCGGATCACTATTCCTATCGAAGATGAAGTACGGAATGCTCTGGTGCGTGAAGCAGCGGCAGGTCACACTATGCGGGTATGTATCGGTACCGACAGCCAGGTAAAGCCTTCCCGGATGAAAAGGCCGGGCAGGAGCAAGGTGACCGAGTTCGCTACCGTGATTGTTTTTGTGCGGGAAGGCAAGGGCGCCTTCATGTACATCAGCAACCAAACAACTACCCGCAAGATGGCCATCAAGCAGCGGATGCTGGAAGAAGTAGCGATGAGTATTGAAGTGGCTTTTGCACTGTGCGATTTGTTCACTGCATTTAATGTCGAAATGGAAGTACATGCCGACATAAACACCAATCCGAACTTCAAAAGTAATGATGCTTTGAAAGATGCGATGGGCTACATCATGGGGATGGGGTTTGCCTTTAAGGCCAAGCCTTATGCTTTTGCCAGCTCAAGCTGCGCGAATAAAGTGGTGCAATGATTTGGAACACTGATGACACGGATTGGATGGATTAGAAATCATAGAGCATCCTTTAAGTCCGTGTCGTCTGTGTCCTAATTGTCGCCAAAAGCTATATAGTACAAGTAAATGACACGACTTGTCCAGTTTTTACGGGAACCTCTTTGAGAAATGTGATGTCGCTGGTAAACAATAATTATAACAACAAAAACTTACAGCTAGGCGTGTACTTAAAACAAATCTGCAAAAGGTAAAAAAAGGAATGAGATTTTAAAAAGAATGGATAAAAATTAATAAATAACGTTATGGGATTTTTAATTGGAATAATTATAGCAAGCTGGATTTTGTCCAGGCTTTTCCCGGCAGCAAAGGCTTTTGTGGAAAAGCTTATCCAGCGAAGGAGATTGGTAAAAAACGCAAATATTTTTGAGAACCAATATATTGAAACGAAGTTGTTTTATGTAAACCGTTTCAGGAAGATACCCTCAATAACTTTTGTGGATGATATTGATATCACTAAAGCGTTCGCCTATATCAGGGATAACAATAAGGACCGCATTGTGGAAATATTTCAAACTTGTTTTTACAACCGCGAGGAAGGTGTCCAACAATTCACCAAGACAATTTTTGTCTTGAAAAATAAGGTGCTGATTGAATTGGGAAATGCCTGCGCAGAGATTTTGTTTGATGCGGTAAGTGAACAATTTGCTGATGATTTGGTGAAGGCTTTGAGTGAATGCAAGGCTCCTGAAAAGAAGGAGCCGTTTGAAATGAATATCATCACGCAAGGCATGCATGGTTTGGAATTGAAGAGCCTGGAAGTGAAGGAGACAGTGCTTGACATAAGCCTGTACTACAATGATGATTTTGCTGAAGTGCATGCGTTGATACGGCGCAGGTTAATGCAGGAGAATGATAAGGGAATTATTTTATTGCATGGTTTGCCAGGTACAGGTAAGACCACTTACCTGCGTCACCTGATTGGCACGTTGAAGAAGAAGGTGTTGTTCGTATCACCATCTGTTGCAGGCAATCTGATGAACCCGGATTTTATTGATCTGCTGATTGATAACCCGAACGCCGTGCTGGTAATTGAGGATGCTGAAAACATAATCATGGACAGGAAGATAAGCAACAGCTCAAGCGTGAGTAACCTGCTGAACATAAGTGATGGATTGCTGAGCGACTGTTTGAATGTACAAATCATTTGTACTTTCAATAATGCATTGAGTATGGTAGACCAGGCTTTGCTAAGAAAGGGTAGGTTGATAGCCAAGTATGAGTTTGGTAAGTTACATGTACACAAGGCTCAGCGATTGGCAGAGCACCTTGGTTTGGTGCAGGTAATTAATAAACCAATGACACTCGCAGAAATCACTAATCCTAATGACATGGATTGCCTTCCACAGGTGAATGCTATTGGATTTAGGAGAAAAACAGTTTTAGAAAATTAAATGATTGCCGCTAAGGCGCGAAGGCACAAAGAGACGCTCAGACTTTGCGTTACTTAGAGCCTTTGTGTCTTGGCGGCTATTAAAAAAAGTAAAAATGAAAAAGCTAAAATTAACTGGCAAGCAATTAAGAAAGATCGGTTACCCCGAAGGGCAGGTCATCAGCATTGCCATGAAGATAATGGAGAAACATTATAAACATACTTCGGAGGATGAAGCGTTGCAGGTATTGAAAGATGTGTTGGAAGATGCAAAGAAGTATGAAGGTGATGAAACACTTGGAAAGATAGCGGAAGCTTTGTTGCCAAAGCGTTTGGTAGATGGAGCAGAAATTTCGCTGAACAACACCGGCGTTCCGTTTAACACGTTCGGGTCGGAGTTTATAGAGGAGGGAGCCTTTCATCAAATGTATTGTGCGGTCAAGTTGCCGGTGGCTGTGGCAGGTGCTCTAATGCCCGATGCACATCACGGTTATGGCTTGCCAATCGGTGGTGTATTGGCTACGGAAAACGCAGTTATCCCCTACGGCGTTGGTGTTGACATTGGCTGCAGAATGTGCCTTAGCATTTTTGATATTGATGCAAAGGAACTAACCAACCGCGATCAATATTTTGCAAGAGAATTGAACGAAGCAACACTGTTTGGAAGTGGTGCTCAATTTCAACATGCATCAGATCATGAGGTGATGGAGCATGAAGCATTCAGAGAAATCGGGTTGCTTAAGACATTGCATACAAGGGCATGGAAACAATTAGGTTCCAGCGGAAGCGGTAATCACTTTGTTGAATTTGGGATGGTGGAGATTAATGAACAGGATAATGTTTTGAATGTTCCCGCCGGTAAATATGTTGGATTGTTGAGCCACTCCGGGTCGAGAGGTTTGGGTGCAAATATTGCCAATCATTTTACCAAAGTAGCCAAGGATAAAAGAAGGCTTCCCGGCGAGGCGGCAAACCTGGCGTGGCTTTCACTGGATGAAGAAGCCGGTATGGAATACTGGATCGCCATGAACCTGGCGGGTGATTATGCCAGCGCTTGTCACCACATCATTCATGCAAAGATTGCAAAGCAACTGGGACGAAAGCCGTTGAAGATGGTGGAGAACCACCACAACTTTGCATGGAAAGAAATGCATGAAGGAAAGGTGGTAATAGTACATAGAAAAGGTGCCACACCGGCAGGTAAAGATGTGCTGGGAATTATTCCGGGAAGTATGACGGCACCGGGTTTTATTGTAAAAGGGAAAGGAGAAGAAGCATCTTTAAACTCTGCTTCGCATGGCGCAGGTAGAAAGATGAGCAGAAGTTCAGCCATGAAATCTATCACCCATAGCGACATGCAAAGTGAGTTGAAAAAGTTTGGAGTTAAGCTATTAGGTGGCGGACTGGACGAAGCGCCTTTTGCGTATAAGAACATCCACGATGTTATGAATGCCCAAAAGCAATTGGTGGAAACAGTTGGGTTGTTTTATCCTAAGATTGTAAAGATGGATGGCGCAAAGCCCCCTAAATCCCCCGAAGGGGGACTTTGAGAACCGTATATAAACAAATGTCAGTTGCTTTTGCGGCGGGCATTTGTATTTTAATGCGGTATACATTTTTTAGTCTAAATCGTTTTTGATTGACCGGAAGTGGAAAGTGGAAAATTAAAAATGAACCCTGTTGGGGAAGTAGCAGGGCTTTTCATTGGAGCTAAAAAAGGAATTCTCAAAAAATGAGCGATAATTTTTAGTAAATTTGACGGTCTGTAAAATACAAAATATGAGTGCACAGTCTAAAAAGAAATATTCGGTTGAAGAATATTTAGAAATGGAATTGACAGCTTCCTACAAGAGCGAATATTATAACGGCGAAATTTTCCCCATGGGAGAAATTGAAGGTAATACGCCGGAGGCTATGGCGGGGGCCCTGCCGGCACACAATCAAATTTCTTCCAATATTATTTTTGAATTTCGATCTCGTCTAAAAAAAAGGGGCTGTAAAACATTCGGAAGTGATCAACAAGTATTTATACCCGAGACGGGGCTATATACCTATCCCGATATTTCAGTTTTTTGCGGACCGCTGGAGTATCAGAACCAGATGTGTTTAAAGAACCCTCTTTTATTAGTTGAAATTTTATCCAAGGTTACAGAAGGATACAACCGTGGTAGCAAGTTTGAAATGTACAGGTCAATTCCTACCCTTCTGGAATACCTTTTGATTGACAGCCAACGTGTACATGTTGAGTTGTGGCGTAAGGAAAATGGAACCTGGCTGCTTGCTTCTGAAACGAATGACGTAAATGATACCATTGAACTTAAGAGCATAGAGAATGCCTTTACTTTACAGGATTTTTATTTTGATTCATTGGAAATGATTGAGCAGCAAAACGATTTTGAAGTCAAATAGGCTTTTAGATTTTCACCCGTACAGCTCCCACAATTCCAGTTTTTTTATTCTCGTTTGAATGGCTCCATATGTACGGCCAAAGCGCTCAGCCATTTCATTTAATTGCTTTCCCTCACAAAACATTTTCGTCAATTCTTCATCATCTGTTTCGGTCCAGGG
>JBBRCW010000214.1:0-12324 GCA_038204535.1 Chitinophagales bacterium
GGTAATTTTGGAAAATAAAATGATAGCAATCTATAATATTCTTACTAAATCCTCTTCCAAACAATTGACCAGATAACCGTTTCATATCAGTACCTAGCCCTGGGTCGTAATAGGCTACCTGATTGGGGGTTCTGTCTTCCGCCATATTAAAAAGCTTGTAGACGTTGGTATTAAAATTTTTCCCACCTATTTGCCCGGTACCATCAGAAAAGACAAGTATATTTTTTGGCATTGATTATATTATTTTTTTACCGCCGGTTATAAATGTAAGTGCAGTTTGATTTGCATTCTTAAAAATATTAATATTATTTAAATTAAGCAAGCTCCATTTTTTTATCCCCGGCGAGGGTGCACTTTAAAAGACTTGTTTTTTTGTGTAGATATTAGCATGCAACAAAAGTGAAGTTTACTTTCAGAAGTAGGTGCAGCAGTTGCCGCAAAATAGTCGTTGCTGTTAGTGCTACACCGCTTTCACAATCGCCTTCATTTTTGTTAATGCGGTTTTACAAACTTCCAAAGCATCTTGCTGGTAATAGTTTTTATTGAATACCTCTACCGAAAGAATCAAAGGCTTGCCGGGGCTTTGCAGTATTTGTAATACGCGACTAATAGGGGCTATGCCATCGCCGGGGTATATACGGTCGGCATCGGTGATGGATGCTGGCGACAGGTTTGCCGGGTAATCATTCATGTGCAATATATCGATGGCCTTACTGCTGACCAGGGGCAGGGTATCGATGTTGCTTTGGCCTTTATACAGGTGAAAGATATCGAGCAAAACTTTTGCAGAGGGATGCCCGCTTTGCAAGGCAACATACATTACTTCGCTTAGCCGGCTTAGGTTGGCAGAAAAACCCCACAATTCAAGCTGGGGTATAACACCAGTTGTGTCGCCTAATTCAAGTATGGCCCGATAGCGGTCCGCCACTTGGTTTAGATTGAGCACAGCACCCTGGGTAGCACCGGCAGGAGGCGCAGCAGTGCGCCTGCAGCCTAATTGTGCAAGCATTTCCATTTCGCGTTTCATTTGCTCAATGCCCTGTTTCCGCTTAGCTTCGTCCTCAATGATCCACGGCGCAAAACCAATGCAATTATCCACCACAATACCCAAATCGTGCAGCCTTTTTTTTGCATCGGTAAGCGTGCCGCCATTGGCGATGTACTTTTGTAAGGTGTCCATCCATATTTCCACGCTGTTAAAACCAGCGGCAGCAGCAACTTCCAGCTCTTTTACGAAACCGAGATTGTGGCCCCGTATGGTGGCCATATTGAGACAATAGGTAAAAGCTCGTGCAGGCTTGTAAGGTTTGCCGGCTTTGCCTATGCCAGGCAATAACGATAAGGCGGCGGTAGCGCCTATTCCCTTAAAAAGTTCGCGTCTGTTAATCATAAGAACAAGTATGAATTAGGAATGCTGAATATAAGCATAAGCTGCCTAAATGAGCCATTGAAATTGTTGTTTCCTTCAAGCTTTCAATGCCAAACATTATTCTTGCGATGAAACAACATCTTCCCTCAAATTGTAGCGAACATTTTTGACAATCAGTCCCAAATCAGGCGGGCAATTGCCTTTCACCACAAAGAAATGCTGATGTTTTTACAAAGCGCACAGAGATAATCTTTTTGTGCGCTGTTTGTATTTACTGCGGCACCCCTTTGTTATTAAAACTCGTAAATGAGAACTACCGCTCGCCTGTGAAAAGAACCTACTCATAAAGACCGTCAAAAAATCTACCTTTTTTTCAGGACTATTCTTTAAGAAAATTCCCGCGATATTCTGTCCGCCAGGGGTTGCCTATTCCCAATTACAAAGGCTCATTACCCATTTTTCCGGTTTCATATCCTGTTAGAAACATTTTCAAAGATGATGTAGTGTTCGGCAAAGCCTGGTTTTTAAATACTTTTGCTATCTGCACAAAACATAAAACAACATACTATGAAAATTGAAAAGGCTATTCTTGCTGGCGGCTGTTTTTGGGGGGTAGAAGAACTGATACAGGACTTGCCAGGCGTGACAGACACAGTGGTGGGTTATACCGGCGGAGAAGTACCCAATGCTACTTACCGTAACCATGGCAATCATGCCGAAGGCATCGCCGTTACGTATGATGCCGATGTACTAAGCTATAGAACACTGCTGGAATTCTTTTTCCAGATACATGATCCAACCACACGTAACAGGCAGGGCAACGATCGGGGTACTTCATACAGGTCAGCTATTTTTTATTTGAACAACGAACAAAAGCAGACAGCAAGCGACCTGATTGTTGAGATGAATGCTTCAAAAAAATGGCCCGGCCCTGTTGTAACAGAAGTAGTGCCTGCTGGTGATTTTTGGGATGCAGAAGCCGAACACCAGGATTACCTTCAAAAAAATCGGGGTGGTTATACCTGCCACTTTATACGTCCCGACTGGGAATTGAACCAGTAGGCCAGCCCGTTCTGAAAAGCCACTTGCCGGAGCAATCAATGGCATTGAAGATTTGCTTTGGCATAACAAAGTGGCATTGCCTGTTTCGGTTTAAAACCAGACATGTTCATAAACGAAAACAATCTGCAACACCATCACTGTACCTTTTTAGCTTATTTTCAATTGCGCTTCCGTCTAATTAAAAAGGTATTTTAAAAGGTCTATGTGAAACCCATGTTTCCTTATTGCGCCTATGTGGTTTTGGATTTTGCACCCCACGCTATTCGGCGGAGCAGGCACATAGACACATAGTAATCATAGAAAGGCACATAGAAGGTAACGAGGTTTAAAAAGTATCATGCTTTACTTTCTACTAAAGCGGGCACTACAGAACCATGGGAACACAAGGAATACTCTTTGCGCTTTTGCGAGGCATTCAATAAATCAGTATCCGATACTGAATTCGTTTTTACATTTGGCTATATTAATACAAACATTCAGTCTCCTGCAAAAGGGCACCGGTTTGTAGCGTGTCATAGCTGGCACAAAATTTCATATATCATTATACAAATAGAAATGCAGGCAGGTAACCAAATGCACTAAACATGATTGTGAACTATAAAGAAACCGGCTGGGAAGTAATTACACAAAGGGCCCATGGGCTTTTGGCAGCGCAGGTTGGCATACATTGGAAGGCAAGTGAAAGGCCCCACAGATGGGTGGAAACACTCATTTCAATTGCCGATCATGACGACGCCGAAGTGGAGCTGGATGGGGAAAGTTTGTTAACTGAAGCAGGCGGTCCACTCAATTTTTCTATGAAGTCGTTTGACCTTGCGCATTGCCGTAAACTATCGATGCTCACAATTACCAAAAGCCGTTTTATTGCCCTGCTTGCTTCTAAGCATATGGAATTTCTTTATCGAAAAGAAGCGAAGACAAATAGTGAGGCCCGCCAATTTCTTAAAGAACAAAGCGCACAGCAGAAAGAGTGGAGGAAACAACTGGGGCTGAATAAAAAAGACGTTGACAAAGTATATAACCTGCTGGAGTGGTGCGATGCGTTCTCGCTTTTATTGTGCAGGCAGCAGATGCAGCCAGAGAAAAGGGGTATTGAGATAAGTACCGGTTTAATGGGCCAGGTGTACGAATTGTTCCAGGATGAAGCCGGCGTGTTAACTGTTAAACCCTGGCCTTTTGATAGCCAGGCTTTTACCATTTCTTATGAATCAAGAGAAATAGCCGGGCTGAAGTTTGAAAGTTCAGCGGCTTTTAGAAAGGCTTTTATCGAGGCTCCGGTAAAAGAAAACATTTGGAAGGTGGAGAAAAAAGTTGGAAAGGTAAAGCAGCCGTCTAAAAGCAAATAGGCTATAGCTGTACCCTTCATGTATGTCTGCGCGTAAAAGAATAAGTTAATTTGAATAAGCGCCATCGCACTAAAAATTTTGCGCCGGCTGGTAAATTTCATACTTACAAATCCCTTACACGACGTATAAATGTGTTCAGGATTTTTAATTTGCCGGCAGCATAACTGAAGGGAAACATAATTATGTGTGTCGCTTTCTATTTAGTTTTTATTCCCTTTTTGTATCGTTTTATTTGCGTCTTCCCGGGTGTCTTCGTCTGCTTTTGCTTCCGGCTGCATGGCCTTCTTTTCAGGTTCGTAGCTTAAATGTACAAACATGGGAAAATGGTCGCTGTTTATATCGCCCACCCTTTGTATTGCTCTAAGCCTAAAATGGTTGCTGTGAAAAATATGGTCGAGCGGCCAGCGGAATATGGGATACATTGCATGATAGGTATTATAGAATCCCCGGCCTTTGCGGGGGTCTAAAAAACCGCTGACCTCCTGGAACAATTCTGTTGTTTCGGACCAGGCAACATCATTAAAATCGCCTGCTACAATCACGCCTCCCTTAACTTTTTTTGCTTCGCGGCCAACTAAAATAATTTCCGCATCCCTGTCGCGGCTGTCCTTTGATTCGTTGGGAACCGGGGGCCGCGGATGAACAATGTACAACGTGATCCACTCACCCGAATTCAATTGAACGCCGGTGCGCATAGAAGGAATGTCGTCTTCCATTGTAAACCGGACCTTGGAGTCTTTTAAGGGTAGTTTCGAAAAAAGGTGCATGCCATATTTGTTACTTTGAGGAACCGCAACCCGATGCGGATATTGATCGTGCAAAACAGAAAGGGCCTGCTGCCAGACATGATCTGTTTCGGTAGTAACCACAATGTCGGGCTGGTGAAAATGTATTTTATCAATCGTTTTCTCATATTCGGTGTTATCCTGCAGCACATTACTGATGTATAAACTAATGGAGGTTTTACTGGTATTGGATACAGCCGGTTTTACCTGTTTGGCGGCCAGGGGCGTATATGGCCATGCCTTGTAAGCCTGAACGACGATAATGATCAAAAAAACCCCAATGATTACATTGGCCCTGTTACCAGCATTGTAATAAGCAATAAGATACCATGCCAGTGCTATCAGGGCTATGCAAAAGGTTTGTAACCGCGGATAATCAAAAATGCGTACATACCATTGTTTAGAAGGAAAGAGCGGGATAACTGTTGCCGAAATGGCAATAAATGTCAATAGCCCAAATAAAAAGATACCCGCGAAATGCAATAGGATTTTAATCAAAATGGATTGCGTTATAGATGATAATGATGAATATTAATACACTGCAATTTATTTTGATTCTTCGATGTCGTGAAAAAAATCAGTTGGTTAATTTTTTTTCATGAGAATACGTAAGTAATTGCATTGCGGCAATAGACAGTTTTAATAACTATGCCGGTTGGTTGGTTATATTGCACATCTTGTTCCTTTCCTGAATATTTTCGGGCGTATCATACAGCCTTCCGGCTACTGCCGAATAATCAGTGCTGCGGTAGTTGGTGAAAATCCTGCAATCTCTCTTTAACAGAACAAAAATCTTACAGCCATCATGCCCGCCCAATGAAAGATTATATTTACCCTTCTAAATAATAAAATGTAAAAAACATTACATGCTCAAATCAATATTCGCTTTCCTATTGTGTTTTTCCTTTCTGGCTGCCTTTTCGCAAATTGCCGACAAAGCTGAAAATGTGTCACCATTACTCATTGGCGAAAAAATTCCGGATGCTGTGGTTGTAAATGGGCAAAACGAAGCCTTTCAATTGAAAGACATATTGGCGAAGCAACCAACTGTATTGGTTTTTTTTAGGGGTGGATGGTGCCCTTATTGCAACCTGCAGCTTTCTGCCCTGGGCCAGGCAATGGATGAAATATTACAGTTGGGCTACCAGGTGGTGGCCATCAGCCCCGAAAATTACCAGAATATTCAGCCCACCATCGAAAAAGATAAAATAAACTATCAGGTGTACAGCGATCCCAAAGCCGAACTGTTACAGAAGGTAGGAATTGCCTTTGCCATGAGCGACCAGCACAAAAAAAGCCTGCCTTCCAGATCAAAAGGCGAACTCATTGAAATTCTGCCTGCACCTGCCGTAATGGTTGTCAATACAGCAGGCGAAATTTTGTTCGAATACATTAATCCAGATTTTAAAAAGCGCATTAGTAAAGAATTATTGTTGGCGGCTTTAGGGGCGCTGAAATGAAATGATACTGCCACCGCTTAAAAATACCCTGCGTATCGCACAAATGGATCCAGGGAGTAGCGTGGGGACTAAAAAGGCTGGTTTTATCAATTGTTTTTTAAGGCCGGTCACATAATTCAACAGTTGGGCATCAGTTTTCCGGTCATCCCGTTATCTTTGGCATCACCACATACTTGCATGAAAATACTCGACTGGTACATATTTAAAAATTTTCTTACAACCTTTTTCTTCTCGCTTTTTCTGTTTGCATTTATTTCAATTGTAATTGATGTAAGCGAAAAAACGGACGATTTTGTTCAATCCGGCCTCACTTTTTCGCAGATCGTAACCAAATACTATTATGGTTTTGTACCGCATATACTGGCCTTGCTTTTTCCTTTATTCGTATTAATAGCGGTAATTTTTTTTACAAGTAAGATGGCGGGCCGAAGCGAAATTGTGGCAGTACTGGCCAGTGGCACCAGTTTTAACCGGTTTTTGCGCCCTTTTTTTGTCGCCGGTTTATTTCTGGCCGCCATTCTTTGGTTTGCCAACCAATATGTTATCCCTAAAGCCAACGATATACGGGTAACTTTCCAGGCCAATTATATCGATAATAACTCTACGTACAACCCCTTGGTTAGCCGCCGAAGCAATATTTACATCCGTATCGATTCGTTTACTTATGCAGGTGTAGATTACGACACTGCAACAAAAACAGGTACGAACTTTTTTATGCAACATGTAAAAGGCAATCAGTTAGACTATAACCTGCGCGCCGAAACAATCAGGTGGGATACCGCCGTAAAAAAGTGGGTGCTCGAAAATATTATTGAGCGCAAAATTAATGGCTTGAACGAAAAAGTAGCTTCGATACCCAAAAAGGTAATGAACTTTAATTTTAAGCCTTTCGACCTTAAACGCGACGAATATGCCAAAGATAAACTCGTAACATCCGACCTGGACCGTTACATTCAATTAGAAGAACTGCGTGGCGCCGAAGGGTTAAATGCCCTTAAAGTTGAACGATACCGAAGAGATGCAACCCCGGCGGCGGTGCTGCTGCTTACAATGATCGGCGCCGTTGTAGCCAGCCGAAAAGTAAGGGGTGGCAGCGGCATTCACATAGCGATCGGGTTTATTGCCGGGGCGGTTTTTATATTAACCGATCGGTTTTCAACCATATTTTCAGTTAAAGGAAACCTTTCGCCCGTGCTGGCCGCGTGGCTGCCTAATATTATTTTTACTTTTGTTGCCTTTTGGTTTTACCGCCGGGCACCCAAATAACTTGTCTTTTTTTTACGAACAGGCACACAATACTTTTGCGGTATATGCAACTTGTTTTAACTTAGCCATTCTACTTTCATCTTGTCTATCGGTTAACGAAAGGCTTAATTTTTATAAATTTTAATATTTAACACTTCACATCCATGGGTATATTAAAAGATAGGTTTAAAGCGAAAGCCGACAAATCTAATGAAGAAATTAAAGACCTGCTCAAGGAGCATGGTTCTAAGGTTATTGGCGAAGTCAGGCTGTCGCAGATCTACCAGGGCATGCGTGGTGTAACCGGATTGGTAAGCGAAACCAGCCTGTTGGATGCGCAGGACGGCATCCGGTTCAGGGGATATTCAATTCCGGAATTGCAGCAAAAATTGGCGAAAGTGCCAGGGGGCAACGAACCTTTACCCGAGGGATTGTTTTACCTGATGCTGATCGGCGACTTGCCAACCGAGGCCGATGTTGAGTTTGTAACCCAAAGCTGGCAGCGGCGCAGTCATGTACCCACCCATGTATTTGCCACCATAGATGCCCTGCCATTAAGCACGCATCCCATGACGATGTTTGTGGTGGGAATTATGGCGCTGCAGACTGAAAGTAAGTTTGCCCGCATGTACAGCGAGGGCATTAATAAGAAAGATTATTGGGATCCTATGTTCGACGATGCCATGGACCTGATTGCCCGTTTGCCAAGAATTGCGGCATATATCTATCGCCGAAAATATAAAAATAACATACACATTCAGCCCGATGGATTGCTTGATTGGGCTGGCAACCTGGCCCACATGATGGGTTATAAAGATGAAAGCTTTCGCGAATTGATGCGTATGTATATGACGATACATGCAGACCACGAAGGCGGTAATGTGAGTGCGCATACTACCCATCTGGTAGGCTCGGCCCTCAGCGATGCCTATCAAAGCCTGGCCGCCGGAATGAACGGTTTGGCGGGCCCTTTACACGGTCTGGCAAATCAGGAGGTGATCAAATGGATTTTTGAATTAAGGGAAAAAATTGGCTCTGAAAGCCCCACCAAAGAGCAGATAGCCGATTATGTGCAGGAAACTTTAAAATCGGGCAAGGTAGTGCCTGGTTATGGTCATGCTGTTTTACGCGAAACTGATCCGCGGTTTTTGGCCCAGATGGAGTTTGGCAAAAAGCATATGCCCAACGATCCGTTGGTGCAAACCGTTTGGAATATTTACGAAGCGGTGCCGCCTATTTTAACGGCGCTGGGTAAAGTAAAAAATCCATGGCCAAATGTAGATGCCCACAGTGGCGCCTTATTGGTACACTATGGCATGGTTGAATATGAGTTTTACACCGTGTTGTTTGGCGTTAGCCGTGCCATGGGTGTTTTGGCCAGTCTTTGTTGGGACAGGGCGCTGGGTATGCCACTGGAAAGGCCAAAGAGCGTTACTACTGCATTGGTAAAACGCTGGCTTGCCGGAACCGACCAGGTTTGGGATTAATTTAAATATAGCGCGTAGCTGCCTGCGCAGCGCCATCAATAATATAGAAACCTGCCGCATAAACGGCGGGTTTTTTATTATGGTTGTGGGGATGATATTACTTTGCCACCTTGATTGGTACGACATAACTTTTCTATTTGCAGCATACGTTCTACTTGCAGGCCACAATTGAGATCGCCACTGACACATTTTAATCTGATTAATTTAGGGTTCACTGTAATTATACGTACAGGCGGTTTTTCACGCAAACACGCAAAGTAAAACCCACGCAAAGTGTCGCAAAGAAAAATCTTTGAATCATGTAAATACACTTATACATCTTTGCGTGAAGCGCTTGGCGGCTTTGCGTGAAAACATGCCGACTTAAATATCCATTCAAATAAGGAACAGATTTGTACGAAGGGCGTGATTTCTAACGCTTAATATAAAGAAGGATTTTGGATTAAATAAACGATTTTATTAAAAAGAGCACTTTGAAATTAGAGGCTTTATGCTGTGTCATTTTCAAAGAATTTTTTTAGGAACCCAAAAATTAATCACAATGTCAATATCAAATGGGCGCCGTCATCCTGTCCGCCGCGGCGGATAAGCGATCTCGCAGAAAAATACATCAATTGCTGAAACAATTTTCCGCAGGTGCTTTTGCAGGCGTTTGAAATTCAATTTCTAATCCGATATACTTTTGATGGCTTCTGCTTTTGGGGTATATGCATCTTTTTACTATAGAAGGTTTACATATTGAGCCAACTATACTAACTTTAAAATAATAAAGTGTTGCTAACCTTCCTTTTGTATTGCTTTGGGTCCCTCCAAAGTGCTGACTACGAAAAATACCCGGAAATATTTTTTGAGAATGATCATGTATTGAAAAATCAGCGACTATATGCCTGTAAAAAGATGTTTTGTAGTAATGGGATTTGGAATAAAAACTGACCTGGCAACCGGCCGAAAACTGAACCTGGATAAATCGTATAATGCCTTAATTAAACCCGTGGTTGAAAGTAAAGGCCTTGTGTGCGTAAGGGCCGATGAGATCCGCCATTCAGGCTCCATTGACCTGCCTATGTACCAGGAGCTTTTAACCGCCGATGTGGTAGTGGCGGATATTTCTACCGCTAATGCCAATGCTTTTTACGAACTGGGTTTGCGCCATGCACTGCGTCCAAAAACCACCATCGTAATGTCTGAGAGCGAGATGACGTATCCCTTCGATCTTAATCATATTCTCATTAATAAATACACGCATTTAGGCGATAATATCGACTATTTTGAAGTGTTGCGGTTTCAAAAATTGTTAGGAGAAACCCTCGATGCTGTTATTGCCTCTGCAGTACCCGATAGCCCTGTCTATACTTTTTTAGATGGCCTTATACCTCCTTCGCTACAGCGGCAGATAACTGAGCAGGTCAATGCTTCAGTAAGTGCGGACAGCAAGCCTACCGCTGCCGGAAACCCCAGCCAAACCATGTCGTTGATGGTTAAACAGGCTGAGGATGCCATGACGCAAAAACAATACACGCTTGCCAAAAGCCTTTTTTCTTCCGCCCTACTTATGATGAAAAGCACTGGCAACATAAACCCGGTGGCGCCTGATTCGTACCTGGTACACCGGTGTGCGTATGCGACCTATAAGTCTAAAGAACCCGATGAATTAACAGCCGCCAAAAAAGCAAAGGAGATTCTGTCGCAGCTCGATCTTGCGCATACAAACGATTCCGAAACGGTTATCCTGGCCGGCAAAATAGAAAAGAATTTATATTTTAATGCGCAGGGCGACCAGCATTTAGCAGATTCTATTTTGTTTTTTGAACGCGGCTATTTTTTACTGAACAACCGCTATAATGCCATAAATCTTGCTTTTTTATTTAATTTAAGGGTCGCATCTTCGTTATACAGCGATCCGCAGGAAAAATTGGCGGACATGGTTTTTGCCAGCCGAATTCGCAGGGGTGTTTTAATTATGTGCGATAAGGACTTAAAGAAAATTACCGAAAAGGCGATGCCGGCGTTTGACACCAATTTTGCTGAAAACGACGCGCTTGCGGCCACCCAAAAAGTGATGGACGAAGAGCAGAAATTTTGGATAATGGTCAATAAAGCAGAGGCGCATTTTGGCCTGGGGCAAATAGACGCGTACAAACAAGCGCTGGAAACAGCCCGGTCCATACCTCATGAAGGATACATGATGAAAATTTTTGAAGGACAGATGGAAACCTTACGTACACTGTTAACCAAATATGGGAGCCTTTTAAGCCCGCCCTGGCAGCAAGGGTGAGCAGTTTTTATCGATTAAATCAAAATCATTGTTATGAGTTTATCTAATCTTTTTGATTCAGGAAAAGGCACCACACGACGTAAAAATATTTTTATCAGTTATCGCGAAAGGGATTCTGCCGGAGAAACCGGTCGCCTGGTAGATGCTTTGAAGCAATTTTTTTACGAGGACCAGATTTTTATGGACATTGATAAGATTGAACCGGGAGTTGATTTTACAGAGATCATTTCAAAATCGCTCGACTCCTGCGATGTGATGCTGGCAGTAATTGGTAATGAATGGGTGGGTAAAAATCCTGACACGGGTGCATTACGAATAAAGGACGACAATGATTGGGTGCGGCTCGAAATTGCTACCGCCCTAAAGCGAAATATAAGGGTGGTTCCAATATTGGTAGATGGGGCTTCTTTGCCCTCATCCATCGATTTGCCGGATGACCTGCAAGCGCTGGTAAGAAGGCAGGCATATGAGCTAAGTAACAAACGCTGGCGCTACGACACCGAAAACCTTGCTGCTTTTCTTGAAACGTTAGGGAAACCCAAAAACCAGCTCGGGCAGCAGGTAAAAACAACCAAATCTTCGCCGCTGGGTAGTGTGGTTAAGTATGGCTTAATAGGGGTAGGGGCCTTGTTTGTTATTTTGGTGATCATAGAATTAATGAAAGGCGGATCTTCCACTCAAAACGAACCTACAAAGAAAACGGCTATCGATAACCGGCCGCATGATGAAGGCAACGAGCCGGTACAGCCATCGAATGACAATAGCGGGGACAGGCAGAAGCCGGCATCGCAATCAAATAATAATACTGCCACTGAGAGTGTGGATATTGATGGTGTCTGGGATGACGCGAATGGATTGTATTACCTGGATATTTTTCAGACCGGAAACCAGGTGGATGTCGTTTCGTATTCGGTTGTCGGTCAAAAAACAGGTGAAGGAACGGGGAAGATCAATGGCGGGGATTTTTCGTTCAGGATTAATATCGTCAATTTTGGTATGATCTCCGCGCAGGCAAAAGTTTCTTCAAACGGCTATGTTATCAATGGCTCTACCATTGTTGAAAGAAATGGCGCTGAATACAAGGAGCCCTTAACGCTGCGTAAACGAAACTGACCAAACAGGTCGCCTGCAGTATAAAGTAATGATAAGAACTTAAACATTTGGCTGATTGGTTTTCGCTAAGGCTTTTTCACTTTGTCTTCGGCATAATCGTACCCATAACCAAATATTTTTTCTTTCGATTTAGGGTAACGCCCCGCCTCAAAAAGACGGTCGTACCTGCTTAACTTACTTTC
>JBBRCW010000215.1:0-12308 GCA_038204535.1 Chitinophagales bacterium
GATAAAGAAGATTCGGTTATTATAATATTTGCTGTTCTTCATGCTTATCGGGATCCAGACTTTATCAAGATCAGATTTTATAAATAACATGTTTTTCTCCTTTGTTAGTGTTCTTTGGAGCAGTGCCTTTATGTTGTCAACTTCAACTATATCATTGGCAAAAAAACCGACTAAAGATATACCGTACAAGTGCCGGGGAGCAGGTATCGGGATGATCCGATTGACCACCGCCTATTGCGCGGTTACCCAAAAGCTTACGTTTGAATACATATTTAAAGCAAAGTCCGTTTGTTTTCACCCCCTTACATTTCAAATAGCTTTTCACCTAATCAAAATGTATGGCTATTTGTTCCAATTCAAAATTCGGGATAAAATCATATTTCAATCATCAAACCCAGGTCTCTTAAACTTCATCGCATCCGGAAATTCTTCGTTTGCTTTTTGTTTCAACTGTTCAAGCAAGGCCAGCGCATTTAAGGCTGTGTCTTCAGAAATAGGTAACTGGCTATACAAACCAGTCCACGCTCCCATGCTTCGTTCAATTGCAATGATGGCAATTTTTGCGCTGCCATCACTGTCTTTTTGATAGCCGTTTTCTGCTTCCCTTTCCTCACCTTCCATTTTACCCTTTAGTGCTCTTTGTAATTTTGCATCTATAAAAAATAAATACCATTGAATAACTTCAAAGCTATTGCCAATGTCGGCCACGGTATTTATAGCATCTTCTTCTGTCTTTAAGCCCAAATGCAAATGACTTACCAATTCTCTTGTTTTATCTGTAAATCCTTCGCTTTTTTGAACAAAAGGCAATGCGATTTTTCGATACTTTTTACAAAGTTTCGTAATCTGATGTTGTTTGGCAGCCGTATTCAATAAGGTTTGCCTTGTTTTGTAATCCACCACTTCCTCCTCAGCCATGGTCTTATCTAAATCAATACCATGTTCCTGTGCGGCTTTCAGCAGAAGTTCAAAAGCATTTATAAGATTTAAAGAAATGTTTTCCCAAAACGCTTTATTGCTGATGTCTAATTGTTCAGTTGTTAAACTGCTGGTGCTTTCATAAGTCCTGCATCGGCTTGTGAAATCACAGCGCTCACACCAGCGGTCACAATAATTATAAATTCCGTCAATAAATTTTTCTTTCATGCTTTTAAGGTAACGATTTTAAAAAGCTAAATGCATTTGGGCCGTCATTTTTGTTTTGCAGCACGAGCCTGGGATACAACCTTAATTACCTACGGATTTTCTTTACCGTCCACGTTTTCGTGTGGCTGATGATCAATGCCCGTTGCGGAGTCATAAAAACCTAATTAGTGTCCGGCACCTTTAAATGGTTCATGGGCAGCGTAATGGTAAATAAAGTAAACTCTCCCTCCTGGCTTTTTACATCAAGCAAACCGCTGTGTTCTTTGGCTATGATATCGTAACTGAGCGAAAGCCCTAAACCAGTGCCGGTACCGGACGGTTTGGTTGTAAAAAAAGGTTGAAAAATTTTGTTGATTACGGCGGGAGATATGCCGGTGCCATTATCTCTTATTTGCAGTTCAATTGCAGAATCTACCAATTTTGATGAAACAGAAAGTTCTGGCTCATAACCAGCAACTTCCTTTTTACATTTTTCGTTTAAAGCATAAAAAGAATTATTAAAAAGGTTGACGAACACCCTTGCCAAATCCTGCGGTACCAGGTTGGCCTCACCAATAGAAGGATCTAATTGAGTGGTCAGTTTTGCATTGAAATTTATATTCTTAGCCTTATAACCAATATAACTCAGCCGCAGATATTCTTCAATGAGGTCGTTAATATCACATGCTTCAAACTCCCCTTTATTTGGCTGGCTATGCTGCAACATACTCTTAACAATAGAATCTGCCCGCCTTCCATGATCGTTTATAATGCTGATGTTGTGTTTCAGGTTTTCCAGCAATTCAATGGAGACCTTTTTATCAATCTCGTTTTGCTGGTCATTAACCTCAATCAATTCATCGATTATTTCAACCGACACATCTGAAAAGTTATTGACAAAATTGAGCGGGTTTTGAATTTCATGCGCAATACCAGACGTCAGTTCGCCCAGCGAAGCCATCTTTTCGCGCTGTATCAACTGGGCCTGCGTTTGTTTTAAATTGTCCAGTGCATCCACCAGTTCATCATGCTTTTCCTTTATCTCGCTGGTTCGCATGGCAACCTGCCTTTCGAGCGTAACATTTTGTTCGGTTATCAGTTTTTTCTTTTCGTTCAAGGCTTCATAAGCCTCGTTTTGGGCTTTTATCTTCTCTTCTTTATAAATGTTTATGCGGTTGGCAAGGGCCATCGACAGTACCAGCGCCTCAATGGCCGAACCAATCTGCAGCGAACTTGCAGTTATTGGGCGATACGGTATAAAAACAAAATCTTTCATAATAAATATTACTACACTCAGCAGCAAAAAGCTCCATGCTATTAGAAAGAAACGGGCAGGAACATAATTCATACGAAGCGCCACAAAAGCACAGATAAAAAATAACAGAATCACCAGAAGAGAGATCATCTCCACCATGATGGTTCCTAAATAAGTATTACCCTGCAATAGTGGAATGAAATTTAACAGGTAAAGAATAATTAATACAATGAATACCTTATGAAACCGCGGGGTGTTATTTCGTGTATCTAAAAAATTCATTACAAATAGAATCCCAGACAAGCCTACCATTATAGCTATACTGTCAACATAGTTATTAAAAAAGGGATGATTGGGCCATAAATATTTAAACCCATGGCCAATTAAGCTGGCGTTTAACACACCCATAAAGGAGATATAGGAGACGTAGTAAATATAGGCGCGATCTTTTAAAGAAAAAAAGATAAACAGGTTATAAAAAATCATCGCAAGGATAAACCCATAATAAATACCCGAAAACAAATTTGAATTAGACGATTTCTGGTAAAACCCTTTTAAAGTTCCAATCATCAAAGGAAATTGAGTGCCCCTTGAATGCATGACTCTTAAATACACTGTGTGAAGGCTGTCTTTCTTTGTATTTAATAAAAAGAGATAATTGATGTCTCTTACTTCACGCGACTTATAAGCAAGATAATTTCCGCTATAATGGGCAATAAGTTTTTTATTTTTATCAATCTCGAACACTTGCACCGTATCTAAAGATGGATTGCCTACTTCGAGGTAGAGCGGAGTACCACCCTTATTGAGTAATTCAAATTTTATCCAAAAAACGGTTTTGGTTATTCCAAAGTTGAAGTATGGCCGGTCATTATCTTTAAACTTTGAACTATATTTCGAAATATCAGCTAGGTCAATAACACCGCCCGGATCTTCCAGCACCTGGCAATGGCGGGCTCCATTAACAATTTTTTGGGGGTCGTTTAAAATAATAACTGGCTGGGCATGTACACTGAAATAACATAAAAATGAAAATAAAATAAGAATCGTCTTTAGCGATATTTTCATTTTGCAGAATTTGATGAATACCTTAACCGAAATAATTATTCAGGAAAGAATAACGGGCCATGTTTTCCAATAAGAATTTGGATTACCATCTACAATGAACGCAAG
The DNA here is from genome assembly GCA_038204535.1 of Chitinophagales bacterium. Classification (GTDB taxonomy): domain Bacteria; phylum Bacteroidota; class Bacteroidia; order Chitinophagales; family Chitinophagaceae; genus Segetibacter. The sequence continues at coordinate 3,554 of JBBRCW010000215.1, forward strand.
AACCATCCACCTAAAAGCAAATGTTTGATTGTTATATTAAATGTATTCATTTAATATACCATCACAAACATAAAATTGAAGTTTTCGGTTAAATTATTCACATAACCAGCCATCGGCGTAGGCACAGGCCCTTCATTAAAGAAAATTTTTACAGCCAGCTGATTACCTGCGAATTGTTAAAAAACAAAATTCAAACCGGCAAACGCTTACCCTACCTTCTAACTTGTAACAAATATCACTGTCATAGTATCTACCGGTAAGCATCTCCCCTCCACGGATCAGCTTTAAGGGTTTTGTCCCATGTGCGCAAAGGATGCCGTGCCGGATCAAGTTGCCTGCCTGTATCCCACGGTTCAAAAGCATTTTTTATGTTACCCAATCCCGTGGCCGCCAGTTCAGGATAATGGCGGAGAATCACCGATTTCAAATCAGCATTATCAATCCATTCAAGGCCTTCTTTTGTATAATATTCTTCAGTATAACAATCGGTGTAAAACCTGTCTGCCTGCAGTCTTCGCGTAGCATTTAAAATAAATATCTGAAACATGGTTTCGCCAAACCCAAATCCATTGGGACGCTGCCCCTCTCCCAACGTGCCCACCATTAAATCGAGCCGTTCAACAGCATCCGCATCGGTACCATAAATTTCTTTTAGCTTTTGCACTTGTTCTTTGTCAGATGTCAGGTCTTCAAAACACGATATTGGGTTCAGCCCCAATTGTCTTCTGAATTCATTGTACCGCGGAACGCCCCTTTCTCTGGCACGCACCAGATCAACGGCGCCCATGTCGTATACCGGGTTAAACGGAATGCTTAGTTCTTGCATAAATGCGGGATAGTTATTTAATACCAGCTGACCAGGATGCTGATTGCCAAAAGAATAAAACAGGTTTGACAGCGAAACTTGTTTGGTGAGCTTTGCTGCACCGGCCTGGCGGGTTTCAGCAAATGGAACTTCCCTTTTATACGAAGTGTCATCGGCCTTTTGCAACTTAAGTGTTTCTGGTAATAACGAGTGCAACCTGTACACTTCAACAAATTCCTGCGTTAACGAAAATGGCGCATGGTGTTTATTGATGGGATTACCAACCACACCACCTAATTCAGGGTTCCGCACATTGATCTCTGCCAAAGTTTTGCGCTTCGTGCCTTTACGAAACATGTTGGTGAGTATGCCATACCAGTTGGCATTTAAGGCGGTATCCAATCCCTTATTGGGCAAAATAGCTGGTGTCCATTCAACTGAGTGGATTTTTGCAGTAACCGCGGCATTTATCAGCCTTGCTACATTAAATAAACGATTATCGCTCCACCCCGGGTTATGTTGTTTAAGGCAATCGCAAATCGCATTGTGTTCCAGCGTAAAAAGTGTATGAAACATGGTCATACCTACCCACCAGTTTCTCACAAATCCCGTTTCTTCAATGCCCTTGTCATTTAGGGGTAGTGTATTGTCGGCATTTACTTTCAGCTTGCCATCAATCCGGCTGCGGAGTTTGTTCTGAGTTTGTTGGTCGCTGCCGTAAATTTGCGAGCCATCCCACCAATGGGTTACTTCGTTTATAAAAGTTACCGGCGCTTCTTCTTTTCCATCTTGCCGGGTAGGATCAGGCTGGGTTCTGGGAATAAGCATTTTTGTCTGCCAATATTTTTTTCGTGCCGGGTCATCGGCAGCCAGCGGCACTTCAATAAGGTCATTCAAAGTATTTTCGCCGTGGTTTATCCAATCTTCGTTTTGAAACTGGATCCAGCAGGCTGCCAGCATATTCAAAAACGGCACCTCCTTCATTGCGTTGCCCCGGGTAAGTAAATGGCGGCTTATTTCGCGTGGATTGGGTGTTAATAATTGTTTGCCTGTTTCGGGCTTAATTGAATTGAGTTCAACATTACGGCCCAGACGGGTGCCTGCCGCCCCTTCTTTAGGATCGCTGAGATTATTCCAGCTGCCATCGGCTGTACGAAAATACCTGACGCCTTCGGGTGGCACCAAACCTTCGGGCTGAAAGCCTACCAGCCTTCCTTTGGGATAAGTTGACCTTAAATTATGCCCATTCATTTTTTCGCGCATGTAGGCCAGCGTAAGAATACCCAAAAAGAAAGGCCGCCTATACCAGTTTGTCCAAACTTTGCTGCTATAGCCTGCCATGTTTCCCCAGGTTTTAGTGGCAAATCCCATAACAGCAGTAGATACAGCGCCCAACCCATTTCCTAAAAAAAGGCGTACCCTTTTTATAACTCCGGGCAGAGGCGCCGAGGCTGGATCCGGTGGCAATGAGCCCGCAGGTATGACAGGTGTCCGCAATAATTTTTCTCTGTCGAAATAATAAACTTCCGGAATGGATACATGCGCTTGGGCCACTTCGTTTGCCTGAGATTTTTGCAACATTTCCTGCAAATTGTTATTACCGGGATCGAGCGTCAAAGCCCGCTGATAAGTTAAGGTGGCCTGCGGGTAGTTTTCGTTCAGGAAATAGGCCAGGCCCAGCATTGACAAAGTTTCGCCGTCTGGATTCACGCCATTTTGCTTCGAAAGCATTTCAATTGCCTCAGGAAACTTTTTTTGCTCTATCAAACTGCCGCCAGTTTCAACAATATCAATAATGTCGTTCATAAAATAACTTTTAAAATGATTGAATTGGTGCAGGCATAGGTTGCTCGACCGGATGACAGGTTAATGAAAAGAAGGCATGTACCGTCCGGCTAATCCTACAAAATATTAATTTTTGTCTTAAAATCAAAGTGGCAATCATTAATCTAGTATAAGGTGGATTGAAGCAGTATTATCTCAACGCCTAAAGAGCAAGTTCTATGCTGTTTTCATTTAGCCTGATTGGTTAAACGAAGCCATCATTTAAAACGGCTGGAGTAATCAAGATAACCGCCTGTTAAGCAATATTTCGTTATTAAACATATTGCAAAAGCCCGCTTACTTTGCCAAAATATATTTTCGAACTTTCCTTCGGGGGACAAAATTGTCGGATTAGATTAATTGCAACTATCTTTAAATTTCTAATAAAATATTTGCCATTATGAAACGAACAATCGTTTACACTTTCATTTCTTTTTTTCTTTTGCCTGGTGCGATCATAGCCCAAAAAACGCCTGAAGCACTCGGATGGAAATTAGGTACCCAGGCGTATTCATTCCGCATGTTCAGTTTTGAAGAAGCCCTGGCCAAAGCCGACAGCATAGGAATAAAATACCTGCAGGGCTTTCCCGGTCAAAAAATAGGTGCAAGCATGGAGGGCACAATGGATTATCATATGTCGAAAGCTAAAAGCGACTCAGTTTTACAACTGCTAAGGAAAAAAGGAATTACAATGGTGTCTTATGGTGTGGTTACACCTAAAACGGAAGCGGATTGGAGGCAGCTTTTCGTATTTGCGAAAAATATGAAATTGCCGCAATTTGCCTCAGAACCCGACCCTGAGTTAATTCCATTGGTATCAAAACTGGCTGATGAGTACAAAATCAACGTTGCCATTCACGATCATCCCCGGCCATCGCGTTACTGGCACCCCGATACCTTGATTAAATACACCGAAGGTTACAGCAAAAGGCTGGGTGCATGCGCCGATATTGGGCATTGGATTCGCAGCGGGCTCGACCCGGTAGCAATGCTGAAGAAATTGGATGGCAGAATCTTTGAGCTCCACATGAAGGATCTGAATGAAAAGCCTTCTCAAGAATACCTGGCTTTCCAGGTTAACCGGCCTGCCACGGGCCCCCGTCCGCAAGCTCCTGCAGGCCCGCACGATGTACCCTGGGGAACGGGTATATCAAACATTAAAGGTGTTTTGGTGCAACTGAAAAAGCAAAATTTTAAAGGGCCCATTTTCGCCGAATACGAATACAACTGGATGAACAATGCCCCGGAAATTGACGAGAGTATAAAATATGTAAGAAAGGTGGCTCCTGAACTATAATAGTTCATCAATGCTGCCGGGCTAATCATATTTTGGCAATAAGGCAAAGTCGCCAAAAAAACCTGATAAGGAGATGCCAGATAGAAAAGAGACTTTACGGGCAGCGTTTTTTTTTGGCCATTTGCAGCCCCGCAAGGGTGTAATCTTCTCAACTTAACGCCTATAACCGCAATTAATTTTTTGATGCATTAATAAATAAAAAACGCCGCCCGAAAAATCGGGGCGGCGTTTTTTATTTTGAGAGTTGCTTTTAAAAATCAAATTTAATTAACCACCTAACGCCCCATTGCGCAACTTCCGGGTTGTTAAGATAAGTTAGCCTTTTAACCAAATCGACCCTAAGCAGTTTAAAGATATTACCTACTCCTGCACTAACCTCTACATATGGCTTTTTATTAAGCGAATAAGTAGAAGACAAATTCGATGCCGGGTCGTTCGGAAACTTTAGCAGCGCTTCATTATTATTATTGGGATCGTTTTCTGTTCTAACACCGCCATAAAGTAGCTTGGCGGTAACAACTTCGCGAAGTTTCAATTTTTTTAACAGCGGAATCTTATTGAAAATAAAACCGTTGAAATAATGATTGAAATTAACGGCAGCATAATGATCGCTGACAAACTCCATAAAGTTCATCAGGTTGTAAGAGTTCAATTGAAAACCATAGGTCTGGTTAGCCCTGTGAATGGTTAATAACGGGTAGGGAACCTGACCAAAAATATAACCACCTTCTAAAGTAATATCAGAATAGCCCAATTGCGACAGGTAGAACCGCTTATTAACCGTCATATTAACGTTCTGATAGTTGTATTGTCCGCGAGCCAAACCCTTAATGCCAGCAGCGTACCTGAAATTAAAAACGGGGTATTTGTTTACGATGGGAATCCGGTACACCTTGCCCTGGTAAAACTGCTCATGCGGCGCCCAGCGTACCTGTAGCGAAAGTTCGGAGGTTACAATATTATCAACCACATTGTTGCCTGTATCGCCTGGTTTAAGAAAATAGATAGATCCTGCGGGCGTTTGTTTCCAATACTTATACCCCAGCGTGTAGGAAAGCTTATTGGCAAATTCCCGAACATATTCGGCTTTAAAAGTATTGTTATACAACCATTTGTCGTTATTTCCTCTTTTAAACGACAATAAGAAATTATCTTCAGATACAAACTGTAAATCCTGTCCGGGTATTTTAGTATCGTTCTGATAACTCAGTTTAAGATAGTTATATGGATAACTATAAATGGATTTGTTGTTAAAAGAATAGGCTCCTGATAAAAAATATTTAAACTTTTCATCTTTAAACCCATATGCCACATAATTTTCAAAATAAAGCCTGCGGCTGAAATTAGGCGTTGATCTGCCGCCTACCCTTAACCTGAAACCTTCCACCGGATTAAAACTATAAAAAGCACTTACAGGGCCAATCTCATAATCGGGGCCGACAGCTTTATAGCCCGCCAATAAAAGGGTGGCAATGTCCATAAACCTTTTGTAACTGCGTAAATTAATTAGGCTATCTACATTTGTGTATGTTTTAGCTTCGGCTGGTGTTAATTGTGGCCGGCGGTGAGCTACCCAAAAACTGTCGGTGAACATATTTTTATCCGGCTTTTCCACTACGGGGTCGCCCTCAAATAAACTATCAGGCACCGGCTTATTTATGGTAAAATTGTTATACGATATGGTTCTTTCACCCAATATACCACCATCGGCTCCCCTTGTAAGTGCAAATTCTGACAGCATATTGCTGTTTACCACATGAAACCTGCCATCTGGTCCTTTTTCAAAATCCTGGTCGATCTTTAATTCGCGTACCCAATTCAGATTAGCATGCTTGCTTATGCTCAAGTTTATTTTCTGAACCGAGTAATTGCCATCAAGCGTAACAAACATAGTTCCCCTGAAAAGCATATCGTTCAGGTTCTTTGGAGAAAAATTTAATCTAATAAGCTTCACTCCTTCCAGTTCAACAGTATCAGCAATATAAAAGCGGTAGAAAGTAGGCGCCATGTCGGCGATGGGACTTAAAAACTGGTTGGTAAAAAGGAAGATATTATTTTGATAGATATCAACATTCTCATACAAACGCTTTAAAAATGTACTGATACCCGCGTTGTCAATATAATCACCAAAGTTTACCCTTTTATCTGCTAATTCAAATGTCTTGGTTCTTTCAGGGCTTTTTCTATAATATTTTTGGGAAAGCTTTTCTTCCAGAAAAACCGGCAGTAGCGATTTTCCTTCTATTTTAGTGGTATCCACATTGTCTAGTATAAAAGTGAATTTTTTTAATAGCTTATTATTCTTAAGCTTCTCTGGCTTATTGGTCAGCGATAATTCAATTTTTTCATACTGCTCGTGTTCAACATAATCGTAATTAGTTACCCTATTTTCATCTTTATTGTCAATAACATGTTTGATCAGCTCAACCGCTGGGTTGTTTTTATTGGTGTACTTACCTCTTTTATTGGTAGTTACAACAATATTCTGTCCCTCCGCTAAAGCAAGGTCAACATCAATCACCTGTTCTTTATTAATAACAATAGCCCTGGTTACAGGCTTATAACCCACATAAGAAATAACTAACGTATTGTATTTTGTATTTTGAGAACTAATAGTATATGTTCCGTCGGCTTCGGTTACGACCCCCTTGCCGCCTTTAAAATATACACTTACCGATTGTAAAACTTCTTTGGTCAATGCATCTCTAACAACCCCTTTAATTATGGTTTGCGAATATGCTGAAAAAAAAGAACCAATCAACATAAGCAAAACCAAACCTGTTTTCTTGCTCATTCAGTTAAGTTTAATAAATTTTTTACCACTTTTAAAATTTAAACAAACGTTTAAGTAACAAAAGTAATTCAATTTACATGTACATACACACATTTATTTACGAACACTCAATTTTAACTTATACGTTAAATTTTAATATTTTCTAACTAACGTATGTGCAGGCAAATCGTTTAATTATGGTCGGGAAAGAAAAATACTGGTAATGGCTAATTGATCTTTTTTTGAGCAGATCACTTTTTGGTTTTGCAAATGTCCACCCTTAAATTAATTACCTCAAAAAAAAGTGATAAACGGCATCGTTGATGATTCGCCTATCACCTGTTAAAAATTATTTTAATTAACCAACGGATTTAATTGATAGTAAGATTGACATAATGGTTGGTTTTATGCTGGTTTTTCTTTTTCTACCATAAAAAATGGCTGATCATATAGCTCTCTGATTTTCGATGTATATATTCGCCCGGCATATGATAACAGAAATTTTTGAATTAGGCCAAATAATCTGGGATTACCATCATGTTAATCATACACTCTCTCCGTCGGATTGTATTCTGGCCCTTGGCAGCCACGATACCCGCGTAGCCGAAAGAGCAGCCCAATTGTTTTTGGATGGCTGGGCGCCGCTTCTTATTTTTTCCGGTGGTTTAGGAAGACATACCGAAGGTGCATGGACCGAACCAGAGGCCGATAAATTTGCCGCCATCGCCATAAAATCAGGCGTTCCAAAGGCCGCCATTCTTATTGAAAATAAAAGCACGAACACCGGCGAAAATATTCTGTTTACGCAACAGCTTTTAAAAGAACATCAATTGGACCCGAATAGATTTATAGTAGTTCAAAAGCCCTATATGGAACGCCGAAGCCTGGCAACCTTTAAAAAACACTGGCCCAAAAAAAGCCTGGTGGTCACATCGCCGCAAATTTCATTTAAAGATTATTCTACCAATGATATCAATTTAGACTGGGTGATACAAATTATGATGGGCGACCTGCAGCGGATAAATTTGTATGCCGAAAAAGGCTTTCAAATTCCGCAGGATATACCAGCAAATATTTGGCAAGCCTACGAGCGATTGATTGAATTAGGGTACGACCAGCAGCTTGTAAAATAAAAGGCGTTTCATTTTTTCTCCAGGTAGTTTTTAAGTGACGACCGCACGATGGCATTCCACCCTTCTACAAAATTATTGCGTGCAAAGTCGGGCTGATCATCCGGAAATGTTTCAAGGCCTTCATGTGTCAGCAACACCCGGGCAGCATCGCCTTCGTTAAACAGATGCCATGTTACAAAACTATTGCCCGCATATCCGTCATAACTCCAGCTATGTTTTAATACCTGGTTGGGTATGGCTTCCAGAACTTTGCAAACATGCATATATCTTGCATGGTCATTACCTCCTTCAAAAGAAAACTCAAATCCTGGTTCTGCCTTAAACTCCTCCAGGCTAAAATACCAGGCGTTCATCTCCTCTTTATCGGTTAATGCTTTCCATACATGCGCAACAGGCACATCGATCGTTGTTTCAACTTTTACCGGTTCATTGTTCATACAATATTTTTAAGAAAAAATACAATTAATCTGCCACTCGTGCAAAGGCTGAAACGTGGCGGATATAATGCTACAATCCCAAAACCATTTTCAACCTTCCATAACCACTTTGGCTAACGGGCACTTTAAAGCCAGACCGCAATATAGCCAGGTGGTTGTCTTTTTCATAAGGCTCTATCCGGGTTATTTCCTGCACATTTACTATATAAGACCGATGTGTTCTCGAAAACATAGAACCGGGTAAGGTTTTTTCGAAATATGCCATGGTTTTGTTTTTCAGGAAACCTCCTTCGGCAGTAACCACTTTTACATAGTCATCCGCCGCTTCCAGGTATAAAATAGAGGCAATGGGTATTATTTTTATTTTACCTGCGGTTTTAATGACCACCCGCCCGGTTTGTGCCGATATTTCAGAAGGAGATTGAATAAGTTCCTGTGTATTTGCTTTTTGTATTTGCCCTGAGGTATCATTTGTAAACTTTGCAA
>JBBRCW010000216.1:0-12229 GCA_038204535.1 Chitinophagales bacterium
ATAAATCGGCATAGAGTTAGCCAGCGTTGCCATTACCGTTGTAATATCCATATCCTGTGTATTTACCTGCGGTGGATTGGTATTATTTTCATTGGAGTAATTTACATTACCCGACACGGTAAGATTTTTTGCCACATCTTGTGTAAAACCAAGATTGACCGATCTGCGCACGTATTTTGAATTTGGTATAATGCCGCTGTAATCGGTATTTGCAAGAGAAAGGCTAAATCCGCCATGATCCCCCGAATTTGACAATGTTACTGTGTTTGTAAGATTTCTACCAGTAAGGTAGAATTTCTTATACCTGTCGCGTACGGGTTCATAAGGAAATGTCAGGTTGTTAAATAAAACCTGTGTCATACCTGGTTGAAATTTTTCACCAAAACTCCATACGGCTGAATTTGGATATGGTGTGGTAGGGCGTACTCCTCTTTCGCCTTGCCCATACTCATATTGAAAATCGGTAAAATCGAGCGGTGTATCCGAAGTAAAATTTACATTGTAATCCACGCCTATTCCCTTGCGTGCACTCCCACTTTTGGTTGTTACCATAATCACCCCATCCTTTGCCCTGTAACCATAAAGTGCGGAAGCCGCAGCGCCTTTAAGTACAGTCATTGTTTCTATATCATCGGGGTTGATGCTGGAAAAACCGTCACCTCCATCAGAACTGTTTACCTGGCCCGATCGGGGACCGCTTACACCTATGCCATAAGAAGTATTGTCCATGGGCACACCGTTTAAAACAATCAAAGGAGAGTTAACCGAATTGAAAGAAGACTGGCCGCGAATTCGAACTTTTACTGAACCGGCAGGGCCCGAAGCCATCGTGGAAATATTAACACCGGCCATTTTTCCCTGCAAACCGCTCAATACATTGGGGGTTCGGTTGGTAGCTATCTGTTCGTTGGTTACTGTAGAAGTTGCATATCCCAATTTTCGAACTTCTTTTTTTATACCCAATGCTGTTACAACAACATCCTGCAAAGATCCGTCCCCTTTAACCAAACTGATATTAATAACCTGGCGTCCGTTAACATTTACCTCCTGGTCTACAAAACCGATAAATGAAAATACCAGCATCGTGTTTGAAGGTGCAGTTATGGCGTAGTTGCCATTGGCATCGGTTGTAGCGCCCTGCTTAGCCCCTTTGACAATTACATTTACGTCCGTCAAAACCTCATTGTCAGGGCCAGTAACTTTTCCACTAATTTTTACGTTTTGGGCAATTCCTACACCGTGGAAAACCAGTATTACCCAAATAAAGACTTGTAAGTTTTTTCTCATGGCATTCGTTTTAAAGTATCTCTAAATATTAATTGGTTGCAAGAAAGTTAAAGGCGGTCACCAATTGTGTATGGCGCCGTCGGGGCTTTTGAGAACGGGGTGCGGAAATTTTGTTTTAGTATTAACTTCCATAACAAAAGTTGCCTTTTTGGGATCAAATTTCACCCCAAAGCCAGGGGCCGGGTTAAGGTATAATTTTCCGTTCTTAAATAGTAAATAATCCTCGTTAAAATAAGCGGGCTTTTCCACCTGCCCACCGCCAAGTTCCATCAGGCAGCGGGAGGGACTACTGGAACCTAAAACATGCACCAGTGCTGCTGTTGATAACGGGCCTGTAAAATGGGGGATCATGCCAACATAATGGGTTTCGCAGATGGCGGCTATTTTTTTGAATTCCGAAATGCCCCCCGTGTTTGGCAAGGTTACCCGGGTGTAATCGATCAACCGATTTTCGATCAGTTCATTAATATCCCAACGGTCGCCAAATTGTTCTCCAACGGCTATGGGCACTTTGGTTTGTTGCCTGACCGTTTTATAAACACCTGGGTTTTCTGACCTGATAATGTCTTCAACAAAATAGGGCTCAAGGTTTTCAATATGGCTGCAGATTTTTAAAGCTTCCGTCAAATCAAAACGGGTATGCAGATCAATAGCCCATCTGCCTCCGCCATCAACGGCTGCATCAATTCTTTTACACAGTTCGATCGTTTTTTTTGCATTATCATAAAAATCAAAAGGTGTTTCACCAATGCCGCCGGTAGGTCCAATTCTGAAAGCCCGAAAACCTGCATCAATGCAATCCCTGGCCTTTCCTTCTTCTGTTGTTGCTTTTGAAGCGCTGTAGCCAGTGGCATAGCATTCCACAAATTCTCTTGTAGCGCCACCCAGCAATTCATATACAGGAACGTCAAGCGCTTTGCCTTTTATATCCCACAAAGCCATTTCCAAAGCGCCCAGCGCATGTAGTTTTTCACGGCCGGGGGGGTAAAACATGCCGCGGTATAGATTCTGCCAGATATGTTCAATCCTGAATGGGTCTTCGCCAATCATCATCTGGGCACATTGTTCAATCATATCTTTTGAACCACCTTCACCAATTCCGATTATTCCCCCATCCGTTTCAATTTCCACAATACCCCTGGCCTGGTTAAACAAAGGCTTTGTATAACCGGGGGCACTATAATACCTGATTTTGGTGATCTTAAGCTTTGGGGCATTTTTATTAAAAGCGGCACTGGCGTTCAGCAGCGGAAATCCGGCCAATACTGCGGCTGAGCCCCAGGCGGCGGTTTGTAAGAATTTTCTTCTTTCCATTTGGCAATTCGTTTTTAAGAGTAAAAAGCGATGGTTAAAGGATTAAGCATCTTTAGTTTAACGATTAAGCAAGAGGATCAAAAAAAATCTTCCTGCTTAAACCTTAAAGAAATTTTTCCGTTTTATTGTTTTGAAACCGTTTTGGTGTGTGACAATTGAGCTAATCCTTAGTGCAAATCCGCTGCTTTCTAAAAGCAAAGTAGAACCTTAATTTTAATTAACAAAAAAAAAGTTAAATATAAAAAAAGTTTTTACCTCCAAGATGAAAATGAATAGGTGGCATCCCGCTACATTTTATTGCATCTCCGTTGTTTAACATGATGAGTAAAGAATAAAGAAAACCTTTTACGATGCAGCAACTTTAAAAGGTTAGCTGCTGGTTTATGCCGGATAGGTCATTTCTAAACTTTGGCTCTCGAGGATTCCCGTTCAATAAGTTTGGCATCAAGCAATACCTGCTGTATCGCTTCTTTTGGATTCTCAATTTTTTTCACCAGGATATCTACAGCCGCCTTTCCCAGGTTTTCCATGTCTTGCATAACATAGGTAATGGGGCATGAATATAAATCGAAAACTTCGGCCTGACCAAAACTTACTATGGCAATATCGTCGGGCACTTTGAGGCCGAGGCGGTTAATATACTTGAGGCCATTGACAGCGAGATTATAGGTAGAGAAGATGATTGCATCAACAGGTTCGCTGCCAGACAGCATGTTATCTATTGCGTCGCCCACCTCTGTTTTGGCGTTACTAAACAACACTTCCTGCAGCCATAATTCATTACAGGGCAAATGATGCGTTTCCAGCGCTTCTTTGTACCCCCTCATCCGCTCCAGCATGTGAAACATGTTTGATTTATAGGCGATCATTCCAATTCTTTTATATCCCATTTTTACTAAATGGCTTCCGGCGTCGAACGATGCTTTGCAGTTATTTGTTGAAACATAATCGGTAACAATTTCAGGAAAATACCTGTCAAGCAAAACAAACTGCATATTCTGCTCCATTAAATAAAAAAGCTGTTGTTCTGAATTTTCTGCAGAAAGTATGATAAAGCCGTCCACCCTTCGATTAAGAAGAACATCGATCAAATCCTTTGAATTGGCAGCATCTTCATCGGAACTGCCATAGATTACCGTATAACCATAGTGTCTTGCCTGGTTTTCAACTACCCTGGCAATATTGGCAAAAAAAGGATTGGAGATATCGGCAATGACCAGGCCAATTGTATGACTTTTTCCGCTTCTTAAACTTTTCGCCAAATGATTGGGCTGGTAATTCAAATTTTTGGCAATCTGCTGTATTTCTTCGGCCTTTTCTTTTTTCACTCTATTTTGTCTGCCTTTACCACTCAGTACATAGGAAACAAGTGCTGCGGATACACCAGCCTTCAGCGCAATATCTTTTAATGAAACTTTTTTTGGGGACATTCTTGTCGTAAAAATTTAAAAAAGTTCGTAAATCTAAAATATTAAATTAACAGCCACTTTTCTAATTTACCGTGCCTTAACGCTAAAGCAATCTGACTTCGGCGCTAACCAATAATTATTTTTTATTGATCCGTCTTGCGCCATATATAGCCATTTATTGCAATAACCTTCATTTGTTTTGTAAGCAATAGAATGATGAGACGGATGAAACAATAGCCCTGGTTAGTAATCCCATCAGCTCCTGCACCGCTTGAAGCTTTTTAAAAGCAATGGATACATTTTAATCTCATTTACTGCTTGTCATCCCCTAAATTACATTTATAAAACTGCCATCTATAATGAAAAAGAGCTTCTTACCCTTTTTACTTTTAACCATTTTATTGTTCAATATAAGGGCTTCGGCCAATGTACGCCTGCCTGCTATTTACGGCAGCCATATGGTGTTACAGCAAAACAGCACCATTAGTTTTTGGGGATGGAGCGACCCGCACGAAAAGGTGAACATTAAAACAGATTGGGATACCACTAACTATTCCACTTTTGCTTCAGGCAGCGCCAAATGGATTTTGAATATTATTACACCGGCTTCGGGTGGCAGGCATACCATAACAGTCTCGGGTAAAAATACAGTGGTTTTAGAAGACGTATTGTTTGGTGAAGTTTGGGTTTGCAGCGGGCAAAGCAATATGGAAATGAGCATTAACTGGGGTATTAATCAATACGAGGCCGATGTAGAAAAAGCCGGCAACGACAGCATCCGTTTGTTCCAGGTACAAAAAATTACCGCGGCATATCCGCAAGACGACCTGCCCGGCAAATGGGTGGTCTCTACGCCTGAAGCCATGAAAAATTTTAGTGCTGCCGGATACTTTTTTGGGCAGCGATTGATGAACGAACTGAAAGTACCGGTGGGTCTCATTAATAGTAGCTGGGGCGGCACCCCCGCCGAAGTTTGGACACCGGCCGATATAGTGAACAGCGACCCCGTTTTTATAAAGGATGCACTTCAACGCAACCCTGCCACTACTAATGGGTGGCCCGTTACACCCGGATACGCTTTTAACGCAATGATCAACCCACTGACCAGTTTTATAATTGCGGGCGTCATTTGGTACCAGGGCGAAAGCAACGCTGGCATTGCAAGTAATTATCAAATGTTGTTCACCAGTATGATCGGGGCCTGGCGTCGTGCCTGGCACAATGAGTTTCCGTTTTATTATGTGCAGATTGCACCTTATGCCGGATATGGAAATAAAAACATCTCTCCCCTTTTACGCCTGGCGCAAACCGCAAGCCTTTCGTATCCTAAGACCGGCATGGTGGTCATTCACGACCTGGTAGACAACATCAACGACATTCATCCTAAAATGAAAAAAGAGGTGGGCATTCGATTGGCCAATCTTGCCCTGGCAGAAAATTATGGATTTAGCAACATTTCTTACATGAGCCCGGCTTATAAAAGTATAAAGGTCGAAAAAAACAAGGTGCGTGTTTATTTTGACAATGCCCCCAATGGATTGATGACTAAAGGCAGCGAACCCACAGATTTTATGATAGCTGGTAATGACAAGAATTTTGTGCCTGCTATTGCCAAAATCGAAGGGAATACGATCGTACTATCCAGCAACCAGGTACCCAACCCTGTGGCTGTTCGATTTGGTTTCAGCAACAGCGCCATGCCCAACCTTTTTAATAAAGAAGGGCTTCCGGCCGACATCTTTAGAACAGATGACTGGGCTGTAGATACCAGTGCGAAATAAAGGGGCTGGTAAATATCTTATTCCCCTATCACTATAGAATAATTGTTTGTACGTTTATAGTTTGGATTGGGTAAAAATTAAAAACAAAACATGAAACGCATTTCCGAAGTTCACTCAATAAAAAATTTCATTCTAATATTCTTCTGTAGTTTGACAATAGGTGCATGCGACAGAAGTTCGTCGCCAGAAGGCAGAATGTCTCTTAAAATTGAGCACCTTCAAAAAGAATTGATTGATAGCTTAAAAACGCAAAACAATGCAATTCTGGACAGCCTCAGTAAAATCCGCATGGAACTTAATGAAATAAAGCAGCTCAGGAAATAGCCATTATTTGCCCAAAAAGTAAGATAGGATTTAATATCAAAGACGACAAAGCCATCCTTTTTAAAAAGATGGCTTTGCTGTAAAAAGTATTATAGGGACGTCGGTTTTAGATTCCGATTTTGTCTTCGTCTTTATAAATCTCGGTTTTATCGTCGTCCTTATTTACCAATTTATTCCACAAACCTTTTGCGCCTTCTGCAAGATCACCCAGTTTTTCTTTGGCGCCTTCGGCCAGATCTTCCAGTTTTTCTTTGGCATCGTGCACAACTTCGCTGCTGCTGGCTTTGTCCCATAGGTCTTTGGCTTTATCTTCAACCGCATGAAAAGCGTCCCCGGCCTTGTCTTTAGCGGTTTCGAAAGTGTCCGCCAATGTTTCCTTTGCATTTTCAAAAAACCCCTCCGTTTTATCACCGGCGGTATCAGCTACAGTGGCGACGGTAGCGGCAGTTTCACTTAGCTCGTTTTCAGCTTTTGCCGCGCCTTCCGATACGGCATCTTCGGTTGCAGCTTTAATGTTGGTTGCTTTTTCCTGTAAATCTTCCTTACCCGGAAGATCGTTTGTAGAAAGAATGTTTTCAGACATTTTGTGTGTTTTTAAGATTGAAAAGACAAGTTACTGATAAGTCAATAGAAAGTCTTAATCTGCGAATTATTTAGCACGAAGTTTATCCGCCACACAAAACCATTTATTTATATTGCTGGTTCCAAAAGTAAAAAGAATGCCTGTTAAGACAATTTCATCAATAGAATATTTACTACAAGTATTTGGATTTTATTTTGGAAACTGGAAGGCGCTGACCATGGTTCAATTTGGAAATATCTTATTGCAATACCAAGGTATGAATGACCTGGCAGAACCGCAGTTAAACCAATTAAATTGAAATTTAAAAAAGAAGCCATCATTTTTAATTTGAGCCACGAAAGATATATCCTGTCTGCTTAAATAATTATCCCACCCGTTTAACTTTGTAATACTTAAATTGAAAACTACATTCCGCGCCCGGGAAATAACGTAATTACCATCAATTACTGAAAAACAATAAACGAATGGCAACTTCAAAAGATAAATTACGCATCGACAAATACCTGTGGTCCATACGTATTTTTAAGACACGGGCCCTTGCCAGCGAAGCATGCGATAAAGGAAAGGTCAGGTTTTTGGGTAATTTGGTCAAAGCATCAAAAACCGTTAACGTAGGCGAAGAGTACGAAATAAAAACAGAGGCCCGAAAATGGCTCATTAAAGTAACCGGTTTGCTGCACAATCGACTTCAATATGCCGAAGCCATCAAATATTATATTGACATCACCCCGGCAGAAGAGGTGGATAAACTGGCTTTCCAGGCAGCATCTTTCCATACCGGCAAGCGCCTTAGTAAAATAGGCAGGCCCACCAAAAAAGAGCGAAGAGACCTGGATGATTATACCGAAGATCCTGATTAGTGATTTCAGTTTAGTTTAAGTTTGCCGCATGAAAATAGATATCATCAGTGTTGTGCCAGCCCTGCTGGAAGGCCCGTTTTCGCAGTCCATCATAAAGCGGGCGAGAGAAAAAGGGCTATTGGAAGTGAAAGTGATCAACCTGAGAGATTATGCAATTAATAAGCAAAACCAGGTAGATGATTACCAATATGGAGGTGGTGCAGGAATGGTGCTGATGCCCGAACCGCTAAGCCGCGCCATTGATCATTTAAAAGAAACGACCAGCTACGACGAGGTGATTTATATGACCCCCGACGGGCCGGTTTTTAATCAGCAGACCGCCAACCGGCTTTCCTTAAAAAATAACCTGCTGATTATTTGCGGACATTATAAAGGCATTGATGAAAGGATAAGGGAACACTACATTACCATGGAAATTTCTATTGGGGATTATGTACTCAGCGGCGGCGAACTGGCTGCCGCGGTTGTTGCCGATGCCATTGGGCGTTTATTGCCCGGTGTACTGAATGATGAGACTTCAGCCTTGTTTGATTCATTTCAAGACGATCTGCTGGCGCCGCCTGTTTATACCCGCCCTGCCGACTTTAAAGGTTGGAAAGTGCCTGATGTTTTGTTAACCGGCAACCCCAAAAAGGTAGATGAATGGAGGCACGAACAATCACTTTTACGTACACAGCAAAGAAGACCGGATTTATTTAACAACGACTAACCCTGTCGGTGTCGACCTCTTTATTGTGTTTAAAATAAATACTTTTCCACATAGGTTAATAACTCAATATGTGTCTGATACGGTTATTTCAATAGCCGAATTACTTTAACGTATTGCAATTTCACCTATACCTTTGTTCTAACAAAATCCTCCTACCCTATAGAATATTAGTTTCATGAAAAGTCCCGTTTTATCCAATTTTCTTAAGAAAAATCAACCAAACATCCAACCGTAATTTTTGCGGTACGATTATTTCCCTTACCTGAAAAACCATCAAGGCTAATCGGAAAATTAAAAAAACGCTGATCCCGCTGTAATGGCGGGATTGGTATTTATATCGTACCTGTATTTGAAAACGAAAAACAGGCATTGTTTATAAATAAAAGATAGCAGCCTTACAATCAACAATGCCTGTTTTACTTTTACCCTTTCTGTATTATTGCATGGTAAAGATTGAAATATGCAAAACGAATATTGGTACATATTGCTGTTTGCCGCTGGTACAGTAGCCGGGTTAATAATTTCCTGGCTGATCATGCAGTCCAAAACCCAGGCCCTGAAGTTATTATCGCAACAGCATTCCGACGAAATAATGCAGCTAAAGGGAGCTTGTCAGCAATTAACCACCGAAAAAAATATTTTTGAGAACGATTATGTCCGGTACAGTGCCTTACATCAGCAAAGCGTTCAAATGGCAGAACAGATAACCAACCAGTTAAATGACCGGATCGCCCAGTTAAACAAAGCCAATGAGGAGAAAGCTGGTTTTTATGCACAGCTAAAAAATGCCCGCGAAAAACTCGATAACCAACAGAATGATATTCTAAGGCTGCGCGAACAATTCAGGTTAGAGTTTAGCGAGCTGGCCCAAAAAATTCTGGATGAAAATTCGAAAAAATTTGCCGACAGCAATGAGCAAAGAATTCGGCAGATACTGGAACCGCTAAAAACCAACATTGTCGAGTTTAAACAAAAGGTGGAAGAAACCTATGACAAAGAATCCAAAGAACGCTTTTCGCTGGGCCGTGAGGTACAGCGGCTAATTGAAATGAGTGCACAGGTTAGCCAGGAAGCAAATAACCTGACCACCGCCCTTAAAAGCAATAATAAAGTGCAAGGCAACTGGGGAGAAATGATTTTAGAAAGCCTGCTGCAAAACAGCGGCCTTACCTGCGGCCGCGAATACCAGGTGCAGGAATTTATAAGAGACAACGCAGGAATGATTGTAAAGGATGAAAATGGCCGTTCGTTACAACCCGACGTAACCATTTATTATCCCGATCAACGAAAAGTTATTATCGACTCAAAAGTTTCGCTGGTGGCGTGGGAGCAATGTATAACGTGCGACGACAAGAACCTGCAGCACCAATTGCTAAGCGATCATATCCGCAGCATCAGGCAGCATATTGATGGCCTGAGCCGGAAGAATTATCCCAAATATGCTTTGGCCCTCGATTATGTATTGCTCTTTATACCTATAGAACCTGCTTTTCTGGAAGCGGTAAAAACGGATATGAGCTTGTGGAAATATGCCTACGATAAAAAAATTTTATTGGTCAGTCCGACCAATCTTTTTGCCGTTCTAAAAATTATTTCCGACTTGTGGAAGGTGGAACAGCAAAACCTGCATGCCATTTTGATAGCCGAAAAAGCGGGCGCATTGTACGATAAGTTTGCCGGTTTTGTGGACAACCTTGAAGGAGTTGGCAAGAAACTGGAAGATGCCACCCAAACCTACACCGAAGCATTCAAACAGTTGTCGACCGGCAGGGGAAATATTATCAGCCGTGTGCAGGAACTAAAAAAAATGGGCGCCAATGCCGGCAAAAGTTTACCCGAAAGATTGTTGAAAGAGGGAGAAATGGAAGAATAACAAACCGATAGCAATGCGGGGTCTTTTCTCCTGTATCTGTCTAATACCGAATGCAGGACAATCTTTCCTTTTTATACACTTTGTTATCTTTTCCTGGTCACAAAACAGATGAACTAAATAGATAACTTGGAGCTGGTATTATGAAATAATATGTAATTTTTCAGCTCATCATTTTTACCACCATCTCTTTCATTAATCCGCTGTCTGAAGTGCCGCTATCGTGTACACCGATACTTCTCAAATTATATTCATGTAACAGCAAAAGCAATTTCTCAGTCCCCTGAATGCCAAAACTTTTTGCAGTAGCCATTGCTTCTTTTGCAACAAACGGATTGTTATAAAAAATGGGTTTAACGGTTGCCTCGCTAATACTATCCAGGCCAAACACCGAATAGATTTTACTAAAGTAATTATACAATGCGGGTAAAATCATTTGTATGGGTGCCGCCTTAGGATTTGAATCAAAATACTGTATAATGCGAATGGCTTTTGGCAGGTCTTTTTTAGCAATGGCTGCCTGCAGTTCAAAGGCATTAAACTCTTTACTGATGCCTATATACTTTTCAATAGCGTTTTCATCAATTGTTTTGCCTTTCCCCAGATTTAAGGCCAGTTTTTCCACCTCGTTTTCAATCCGGCTAAGATCGTTTCCAATATGGTCTATCAGTAACAGCAGCGCTTGCTGATTGATCTCAAACCCTTTGCCACGCACCATTTCCTTTGTCCAGTCGGTCATTTGGTACTCGGGTATTTTCTTTGTTGAAAATATTTCGCCGTTCTTTTTTAAATTTTTTGCCAGTTTGGTGCGGGCATCAACTTTTTTGTCCTTATAAGCCACCACCAAAACTGTGCTGGCCAATGGTTTTTCCATGTATCCTTCCAGCTTATCAATATCGCGCATGTGCTGGGCTTCCTTTAGCAAAACCACTTGCTTTTCTGAAAACATAGGGTAGCGGCGGCAGGCATTCACCACTGCTGCCCAGTCTGCGTCTTTTCCATAAAACACCGTCAGGTTAAAACTGGCCTCGCTTTCCGATAAAATATTATGCTCCGCATGATCCACGATCTTATCGATAAAATACGGCTCCTCACCTTCGAGCCAGTAAATAGGCTTATAGGCTTTCAATTTCCATTCCGATAAAATTTTCTCGACCGACATACAAATAATATTGGGCCGCAAGATAAGTTGATGAAAGGAAAGAAGCCTCATCCCCCTTTCCCCTTCCCCGAAGGGAGAAGGGGCGGCACTGCAGGTCAGTTCCAGGCATTTTATCTTCCACAGCGACATCTGTACCCCCTTGTAAGCTTCTGGGTGCTCTGTCATCCCGATCCCGATTTTGATCGGCAAGGGATCCTTTTTTGCATTGAAGACTTCGTTTCAGAAAGGGACTTCTCCTTCGTAGGAGTGACAAGCCGGGGGGTGCAGAAGCCTCATCCCCCCTGCCCCTTCTCCTAAAGGAGAAAGGGCGGTGCAGGAGTTCAATTCCAAGCCCTCCCGCTTCCCCATCACCATCTGAACCCCTTGTAAGCTTCTCGATGCTCTGTCATCCCGCTCCCGATTTTGATCCTATCGTGTGGACACATTCGTAAAGTCTTTTTTGCTCCAAAGGAGCATCCTGTTTATAGAAAAATACATGGTAGTGTCGGATGTAGGTGCTTCCTGTTTTGATGAATTTAGGCGGCTCTTATGAAGCCTGGATGCCCGATTGATCTTATACTCTATAAAAAGGTGGCCCCTATAGGGCTATTTAAAGACTATTGTTATAGAATCACATTGCTTGATTTCGAATAAAAAGCACATGTAAAAGATGTGTCCACACGATAGGATTTTGATCGGGAAGGGATCCTTTTTTGCATTGAAGACTCCGTTTCAGAAAGGGACTCCTCCTACGTCGGAGTGACAAGCCGGGGGATGCCGAAGCCTCATCCCCCTTTCCCCTTCTCCTAAAGGAGAAAGGGCGGTGCAGGAGTTCAATTCCAGGCCCTCCCGCTTCCCCATCACAATCTGAACCCCTTGTAAGCTTCTCGATGCTCTGTCATCCCGCTCCCGATTTTGATCCTATCGTGTGGACACATTCGTAAAGTCTTT
>JBBRCW010000217.1:0-12106 GCA_038204535.1 Chitinophagales bacterium
ATGGTGTCCCGGTGCTCTTTGTTTAGGCTGGTAGTAAAAACGCCCGCCAGCACCGCAAAAAATATAATCGACAACATCTGGTTATCGGCAAAGGCAGTAAATATATTTTCGGGGATGATATTGATGAGGGTGCTTCCAAAATTTTCACCTGCTTCGGCCAGGCCCTGCACCGGCTCATTAAATCCCAGGTCGGCTCCCACACCGGGTTTCAGCCAATTGACCGCCAGCAAACCGGTTATGATTGCCGCAAGGCTGGTGCCTAAATAGTAGCTGATGGTTTTTAATCCCAGTTTTCCCAATCCTTTTGGGTTACCAATATTTATGATGCCCGACATAATCGACGTTAATAAAATAGGTACGATAACCATTTTCAGCGCTCTTAAAAACAACACGCCCATCCAGGATATATAGGTTACATCTTCTTTTAAGACATAGCCTAAAATAACACCCAGTAGAAGGCCATAAAATATCTGCCAGTGAAAAGCGATTATTTTTTTCATATGCGGTAATATACTTAAAATGGCCATTCATAATTCAATGTTGTTTACAAGGCGTGCATTTCAAATAGTCGCTTTTTATTTGTTGAAACGTGGTTTCAAACATCCTCGTCATTATAAGCGATTCATTTTTGGTCCCCAAAAATGTTCTTTGAAAATGACACATTATAAAGCGTCTAATTTCGAAGCGTTCTTTTCCCAAAAAACGAACTTTTACCAGCTCGTAAACCGGTCTGCAATAGTTTCCCCGCCTATTAAAGGAGGGGACAGAATGTTTTTATAACTTGTTATAAAAACATTCAGGGGTGGTTAAACTGCAGCACATAAAAAAAGTCACCTTTAACAACAAACCCGAATTAAAACTCCTCCGCAAACAAAGATCGTATTAAAGAAAACTATTTAAAAGTATAGGAATAATAGTTCTACGCTTCGAAAACAAGTGGTTGTTTGAAGATATCGAATGGGCGTTAGAAAAAATTAAAGCGGAGTTTAACCACCCCTGATTTTAGGCTGCGCATAAAATCGGGCCCCTCCTTGAAAAGGCGGGGAAACTTGACAAGTCTGTAGCAAAAGCGCCGTTATCCTCACCTATTATCATAAAGTCTTTCTATTGATCATTATTTTGTTTTCGGTTTGCCCCCTTTAATCTTTTCATTATGCGCACAATAATATTAAAATGGTATAAATTGCCCAAATGAGAACCATCCAAATCTGCTTTATTTGCCTGTTGGCAATCAGCGTCAATGCCCAGTCAAATGTTGGCAAGGGCAAGGCGATAGACCCTTATTCTTTTACCATACAAAAGGACAACATCTACAAGCAAGGTGCTGTTGCCTGTGCCCATCCGCTGGCCAGCCAGGCAGGCGCCTATATACTGGCACACGGGGGTAATGCGTTTGATGCGGCCATTGCCGTTCAATTAACGTTGGCTGTGGTGTATCCCGGTGCCGGTAACATTGGCGGCGGCGGTTTTATGGTGGCACGTACCAAAGCCGGAAAGACCATGACTCTGGATTTTAGGGAAACTGCACCTGCCAAAGCCAGCCGCGATATGTACCTGAACGAAAAAGGCGAAGCCCAAACCATCTTATCGCAAAACGGCCAATTATCATCAGGAGTGCCTGGTACGGTGGCAGGATTGTTTGAAACAATGAAGTACGCCAGACTTCCCTTTAAAACATTGATACAACCCGCCATTGACCTTGCCGAGAACGGATTTTTGGTAACCGCCAACGAAGCCGATAAAATGAATGGCAAACAGGCCGATTTTAAAAAATACAATACGGCCCCCACCATTTTTATAAAAGATAAATGGAAAGAAGGCGATACGCTGATACAAAAAGAACTGGCCAAAACCCTACGCCTGGTACGCGATAAGGGACAGGCGGGTTTTTACGAAGGAGAAACGGCCAGGTTGATCGTGGCCGAAATGCTGCGCGGAAACGGATTGATCACCCTGGAAGACTTAAAAAATTACAAAGCCAAAACCCGTATTCCGCTAACTTTTGGTTACAAAGGTTACACAGTAGTAAGCATGCCCCCGCCCAGCAGCGGTGGAATCATTATAGCGCAAATGTTGAAGATGGTGGAAAACAGGCCTTTGCCAGCGTATGGTTTTGAAAGCCTGAAAAGCATACAACTGATGACCGAAGTGGAACGCCGCGCCTTTGCCGACCGTGCCGAACACATGGCCGACCCTGATTTCTGGAAGGTACCCACCAAAGCCCTCATCAGCGATAGCTACCTGGCAAAAAGAATGGCTGATTATGACAGCACCAAAGCCGGTAAAAGCAACGAGGTGAAGGCAGGCGCCCCTGAAAGCATGGAAACCACCCACATTAGTATTATAGATAAGCAAGGTAATATGGTGAGCGTTACCACCACGCTTAACGGAACCTTTGGCAGCAAAACGGTAGTTGGCGGCGCCGGTTTTGTAATGAACAACGAAATGGACGATTTCAGCATTAAACCCGGCGTAAAGAACATGTATGGGGCGGTGGGCGGAGAGGCCAATGCCATTGCCCCCAATAAGCGGATGTTAAGTTCCATGACGCCAACCCTGCTGCTTAAAAATAACCAGCCATTTATGGTGGTGGGTTCGCCCGGTGGCACTACTATACCCACCAGCGTTTTTCAAATGATTGTAGATGTTATTGATTATAAAATGACGGCTAAAGAAGCGGTGAGCAAGCCGCGCTTTCATCACCAATGGATACCCGACGAAATTGTGCTGGAAAAAGGATTTGATCCCCAGGTAATCAAACAACTGGAAGCGATGGGCTATACCGTGCGCAATTATGGTATTGCCGGCTACGACTTTACTATTGGCCGGGTAGAGCTATTGCTGATAAAAGACAAAAAGATACACGCCGTGGCGGATGAAAGAGGCGATGATACAGTGGCGGGTTATTAGTGAAGAAGAGAAATCTGTTTTACATCGCTGCATACTTTTTATAGGGAATGATACGGACAGTAATGGTGATTTTAACGGGTGCATCCCAAATTCCTCCTGCGGGCCTTTGGCGGTCGTGACCGCCAAAGGGTCCCCATTAAGGTGCGACAATTATATATACACCATCTTCAACTGATTTATTTGCAATGGTTTGTGTATACTGCTTTTGATGCGTCTTAAGCAGGAGGAATTTGGGATGCACCCATTATAACTCGTTATTGCAGTACTCTAAGAATTTTTTGTATCTTAAAAAATAATTTACCGGATCGTTCATTGCTTAAAAACCTGACTCCGGTATGCACTTTAATAATCAATTTCAAAAAAAAAATTACTTGCCATGGACAATCATGAGAAACTGGATAACATGAATAAAATTATTCGTGAACTGGAGGATATTAATAACAGCAGCACCGCACTTTTAAAAAAAGTAGCCCAGGCCGAAACGGAAAACATCAATTTGGGCAACCGGATGCTGGAAGGAAAATTGCCAGATCTGTATGAAAAAATTGAAGCCACCACAACCGAAAGCGCTACGGTACTCACTGAATTTACACAGATACGCGACAAATTTGTAAAGGATAATAAATTAGATGAAGAGCCCGATGTAAATTAAGGTTTTGATTTTGGGGTCTTTGTTTTCGCAGAAAAATTTGTCTCCTTAAACACTTCCGAAAAGCAGGTCGGTTTTCTGTTGAACCAAGCTTTTCAAATGATTAAAGAAAACATTTCACCAAAATAGAATGGGTGCAAACGAAGTATTTTGTGATTGCTAATGTAGGGTTGTGCCAGTTAAAGGCAAACAATTAATTTAAAAAATGCACCCATTCTTTTCCCGTTTTTGGTAACCTTGCCACCTTGAAACTTATAAAATCGGGCCTGTTGCAAAACATTCAAACGTTTTTAGAAGGCCTTTTCTTTTATTTTTTTAATGGTTCTCAACTTCTGCCTTTTGGCAGCAAATAAAAGTTCTCTGCCTTTTCATTTGCAGAAAGATTTTATTGCCTGCGCGATCGGAGACATAAAAAATATTTTGATTACACTGCCCTTTTTGTTGTTGTAACGATCCACGGTTATTCTTTTGCGTTCCCCTCTAGTCCCGTTATTTTTGCCAAAAACTTTAGCATGGCAACGTCCACTATTATATGTCCCAACTGCAACACTTCTTTTGAACCAACCGATGCAATACGCGAAGAAATTCAGAAAGAATTGCGCCTGAAAGCGGCCGAATGGCAAAAAGAGCAGAATGAAAAATTCAGGCAAAAGGAGAACTCCCTTTTAAAACAACTACAGGAAAAAGACCAGGAAGCCGAAAAAAAACTACAGGAAGAAAAGCAAAAACTGCAAACCGAACTACAGTTATCATTGCGCAAAAGCATAACCTCCGATTTTGAGAACCAGCTAAAGATGTTGCAGGAAGCATCAGAAGAAAAGGAAGAAAAACTGAAGTCCGCCCGCCAAAAAGAACTGGAGTTTATGCAAAAGGAACAGGCGTTTAAAAACCGGGAAGCCGAACTGGAACTTAACCTGCAAAAACGGTTAAATGAAGAACGCGAAAAACTGGCAAACGAAATTCGCGGTATTGAAAATCAAAAATTTCAGCAACAGGAAAATGAGTTTAAACTAAAACTTGCCGAAAAAGAAAAGCAACTCGAAGACCAGAAAAAACTGGCTGACGAAATGCGCCGCAAGGCTGAACAGGGAAGTATGCAGTTGCAGGGCGAGGTACAGGAACTACTGCTGGAAGATATACTGAGAACCGGTTTCCCTTTTGATAAAATCGTGTCCGTAGGCAAAGGAGTTCGCGGCGCAGATTGCATGCAGATCGTTTGCAACCCATTTGGCAACGAATGCGGCAAGATCATCTACGAAAGCAAACGCACCAATAATTTCTCTAACGATTGGATAGATAAACTGAAGGCGGATATGCGTTCGCAGGGCGCCGATATTGCCGTTTTAGTTACCCAAACATTACCTAAAGACATGGACCGCTTTGGCGAAAAAGAGGGAATTTATATTTGCTCTTTTTCCGAGGTTAAAAGCTTGTCGATGGTTTTGCGAACCAGTATCATGAAGGTGTTTGGTATTACAAAAAACCAGGAGAACAAGGGCGATAAAATGCACCTGTTGTATGACTATCTCACCAATAATGAATTTGCAGAGCAATGGAAGGCTATCCGTGAAGGGTTTATGAGCATGCGCCTCAGCATTCAAAAAGAAAGGGACGCCATGGAAAGGCTGTGGAAATCGCGTGAAAAACAACTGGAGAAGGTATTATTGAATGCAGCCCATATTCGTGTCTCTATTGAAGGTATTGCCGGCTCCGATGCTGTAAACCTTGAGTTAGAAGATAATGATCCGCTGTTGCTGGAGTAATATTGGGTGATTGGGTGATTGGGTGATTTTTGATTTAGGATGTTTGATTTTGAGATTTGGAGATATTGGGATATTGTTTTTTGGGGCTGGCGTTTGGCATTATTTTCAATATTCCGCTCCTTTGGAGCCTGATACTTTTTTTATAATTCTATCTACAAATATTTTGCTCCTCCGGAGTATAGGAAAACATTGCGTAAGCTAACGTTCTTTCCTTTTAGTATATAGTTTGACATACAGACCAACAATGGCGAGAAGTTTATCGGTAAGTAGCAGTGTAGGTTTTCACTATTAAATGTTAACTGTCGTGTAAGAACATATCATGCCGGGCTTGCCCCCACTATCTCCTGGATTTTTGTGGCTGTTCTCCAGGGGATCCTGAAACAAGTTCAGGATGACGGCTCTGGTCATTGTTGGTCAGCGACCAACAACGGCTTGCATTCATTGATTCGATGGGCTACACCCATCGCTGGTATATTACGCCCTGTCAGGGCTTTGTCGTCTTGTACTCATTGGGTCGATGGGCTGCACCCATCGCTGGTATATTACGCCCTGTCAGGGCTTTGTCGTCTTGTACTCATTGGGTCGATGGGCTACACCCATCGCTGGTATATTACGCCTTGTCAGGGCTTTGTCGTCTTGTTCTCATTGGGTCGATGGGCTGCACCCATCGCTGGTATATTACGCCCTGTCAGGGCTTTGTCATCTTGTACTCATTGGGTCGATGGGCTGCACCCATCGCTGGCATATTACGCACTGTCAGGGCTTTGTCGTCTTGTACTCATTGGGTCGAAGGGCTGCATCCATCGCTCGTATATTACGCCCTGTCAGGGCTTTGTCATCTTGCATTCATTGGGTCGATGGGCTGCACCCATCGCTGGTATATCACGCCCTGCCAGGTCTTTGTCGTCTTGTACTCATTGGGTCGCTGGGCTGCACCCATCCCTGTTATATTACGCCCTGCCAACTCTTCACTCTTCATTCTTCAATTATTCATTATTCATTATTCGTTTTCTTCACTATTCACTGTTCACTGTTCACTATCCCTTCATCTCCCACACCTGCACCAGGTTCACCAAAACTTCAACCGCCTTGTGCATATCCTTTACCCCTATCCATTCTTTTTTGCTGTGAATGGCCTGCATGCCTGTAAACAGGTTGGGACTGGGTAATCCCATAAAACTTAAACGGCTGCCATCGGTACCACCGCGAATGCTTTGTTTACGAACCTTTAGCCCGCTTTTTTTATAGGCCAGGGCGGCATAGGCAGCAACCTGCGGATGCAGGTCTAACACTTCTTTCATATTTCGGTATTGTTCCGTAACTGTAAACTCCATTCGGGCTTTCGGATGTTTTTGCAACACTTTTTCCGCAATCGCCTGTAATTTTTCGGCATTTTCCTGTAGGCCTTTGCGGCTAAAATCGCGAACAATAAATTCTATGGTTGCCTTTTCGGCTATGCCATCCACGCCGACAGGGTGTACAAATCCCTCCCGTTTTTCAGTGGTTTCGGGACTGAATTTTTTCGCAGGCAATGCTGCCAATATTTCACCCGCTATTTTTAAAGCATTCACCAAATGCCCTTTTGCATAACCCGGGTGAGCGATAACGCCATACACCGTAACCTTAGCACCATCGGCGCTAAAAGTCTCATCTTCCAACGTTCCCGCTTCGCCGCCATCCAGGGTATAACCATATTCGGCGCCCAGTTTTTTCATATCCAGTTTGGCCGTTCCTTTTCCTACTTCTTCATCGGGCGTAAATAATAATTTTATCGTACCATGTTTAACTTCCGGATGCGTGGCAAGGTGATGCGCCATATCCATTATTTCGGCAACACCGGCTTTATCGTCGGAGCCCAATAAGGTAAGCCCGCTGGCAGTAATCACCCCCCTTCCTTTATGTTCTTTTAAATAAGGAAATTCTTTTTTGCTGATTACCTGGCTGTGATCATCGGGTAACACAATATCCTTTCCATCATAAGCCTCATGCAAGATGGGTTTTACATCGGTGCCGCTGCAATCAGGCGCAGTATCCACATGGCTGCAAAAGCAAATGACCGGCACCGTTTTTTCGGTATTTGATGGGATGGTAGCATAAACATATCCAAACCCATCCAGGTGGGCATCGCTGATACCCATCGCCAATAATTCCTCCACTAATATGATGCTTAAATTTTTTTGTTTTTCAGTAGTAGGCTGACTGTTGCTTCGCGGATCGCTTTGTGTATCCACCTGTACGTAGCGCATAAATCTTTCCACGCAGGTGTAATCGTAATTTTTCATCGTATAGCAATTTTAGAGCAATTTAAACGAAAGAGCCGACGAAGCAAAAATCAAAGGTCAAATGCTGTCTTCCCCCTATCTTTATTTTAACACGACTGTTTATGAATGAACAAAAAAAACCTCTAATAAAACAAGGTTGGCTAAGAGCGCTGTTATTTTTATTGCCATGGTCAGGAGTGGCCTATCTTTTCGATAAAGGTGCCACCGAAATTATTAGCTATTCATGGGGTAACGAAGATGCCGAAATGGGCGGAAACCTGCCTACCATCGTGCGTTTTTTTATGGCCGCATCGGGCAGCACTTTGGTGATCTGGCTTTGGAGAAAATTAATTGACAGGCAGTCGTTCGGCAGCCTGGGTTTTCAATATAAATTTTTCGAAATTGACGCATGGATTGGTTTTTTTACAGCACCTGTATTGCTGGGGATAGGCACACTGATGCTGGCCGCGCTTTCCTATCTGCATTTCAGCACGTTTCAAATAGATGCGGGGCAACTGCTGCTTGAGGCCATTTTAATGCTGATCATCGCCTATTCAGAAGAGGTGGTGGTAAGGGGCTACCTTTTAAATAACCTTTTACAATCAATGAATAAATGGGTGGCTCTTTCAGTTACTGCGTTATTTTTTGGTTTACTGCACCTGGGCAATCCCGATGCAACAGCCCTGTCTATAATTAATATTTTAGCGGCAGGCTTTCTTTTGGGTGTCAACTACATTTATACAAAAAACCTTTGGTTTG
The DNA here is from genome assembly GCA_038204535.1 of Chitinophagales bacterium. Taxonomy (GTDB): domain Bacteria; phylum Bacteroidota; class Bacteroidia; order Chitinophagales; family Chitinophagaceae; genus Segetibacter. The sequence continues at coordinate 8,343 of JBBRCW010000217.1, forward strand.
GATTGCTTTTTCATTTTTCCTGGAATTTTTTCCAGGGGCCTGTTTTTGGTTACGAGGTAAGCGGATTACAATTCAGCGGCATCTTTCAACAGAATTTATCCGGCCCCGAAATATGGACAGGCGGAACATTTGGTTTTGAAGGATCGCTTCTTTGTCCGGTTCTTACAATCGCCTCTACCGTTATATATATCTTCTACTTTTCAAAGAAATATCCGGCACACCCGTTAACGGCCCCTGCTCATTCCAATGACAAAGCATTTTAATTAATTTACTTATTGGTTCAAATTCAGCAGCTTATATAAAAAAGCTTGGATAATACCATAGTAAATTTTAACTTGTTCAAATAAACCCCCTAAAAATGAATAAAATATTAATTGGTTCGTTAATAGGCGCAATACTCGTTTTTGGATGGCAATCTGTTTCTCATTTATTAATGCACTATCACGATGCGGGTTATAAAAGGGTCTCCAACGACTCAGTAGTTATTAATACACTTTCTTCTAATATGCAATATGAAGGGCGATATTATGTGCCTGGAATTGACATGAACGCTTCCGCAGACGAAATGCAGAAAATGTCAGAGGAAAGGGCGGGACAACCATGGGCGCTCATTACTTATCATCCCGAATTAAAGGAAGATATGATCATGAGCAGTGTCAGAAGTTTTGCTACCGCCTTTCTGTGTGTACTTATTTTATTGGGAATTCTGGGCAAAAACCCCGGCGGTTTTGGCGCCGTGTTTTTTAAATGCCTGGGCATGGGCATATTCGCTTTCTTGTTTATCTGGTATAACCAAAATATCTGGATGCAAACGCCCTGGTCTGTACTTAAGGGGGAAATGTACGACGCGCTGATCGCCTGGGGAATTTGCGGTATCTGGCTGGGCTGGTGGCTAAATAAACGGTCGAACCTGCCGCGTAAAAATTATGGGCCTATCGTTTAATTATACTGCACGTCGGGTAAAATTGTGGATTGCTGCACAGGGAACGAAATGTATAAGAGTGCGACCCCGCAATTATGACGGGGCAGGCAGCAACGATTGTTTCATAGCATTGCCCCACTCTGGCTCAAAAAAATTATTGCACTTTTTTATGCAACGCGAAGTAAGCTCTCGGGAATATGCTATTAATAAAAAAGGTTCGGGAAAAATTTCCCGAACCTTTTTTGTAAAATATCAATGTTTTAAGGAGTTATGATCATTGACTTACTGTTTAAAATTTCAACCAGCTCAAGATCAAAAACCAGTTCTTCACCTGCCAATGGATGATTGGCATCAAGGATAACTGCCTCTTCCATTACTTCTGTAATAACCACGGGTATATTTTGGCCCTGTCCGTTACTCATATTTAGCTGCATGCCTACTTCAGGTTTCATATCTTCCGGAAAACGATCCATAGGAAATTCCATAATGCGGTCTTCCTCTTTTTGCCCATAAGCCTCATCGGCCGGAATATTGATCGTCTTCTTTTCTCCAATGGCCATTCCGGTAACACCCACATCAAAACCCTGTATCACCATTCCGCTGCCCACTTCAAACTCCAGGGGTTCGCGACCCTCACTGCTATCGAAGGTTGTACCATTGGTTAATTTTCCGTGATAGTGAACCTTAATTGTATCACCACTTTTTACTTGTTTCATAATTATCAATTTAATTAATAAGAGAAAAATTTAATGCCGGTCAGCCGGCTGCTGCTTTTACGAAAAAATCTTATTTTGGCCGTTTGCTACCGCTTAAACATTGCCAGCTAATGCAGCCAAATCAATCTTTTCGCAACATTTTAACTTGTTTTTACAATGAGCATCGGCAGTCTGCCCGGTTAACCGAAAAAATAGAACCTGCCTTTAATAATAAAGACAAAGGTTGTTAGACCGTTGCCTCCAATTATCTTGTTCTATATTTCAATTCTTTCAAAATAAACCTTTAATTCATTAATTGACAAATTATATTTGAGTTGTTTATAATGACTGAAACACCAGAAAATGAAAAAATTGATTTGTATTATAAGCTTCACGATTTTAACTGTGGTAACCGTTTCGGCACAATCCATCAAAAGTAATAAATCGGTAAGCAGCTTAAAAACGCCTAAAGATCAAACCATTAAAGTTAAAACCCCGCTGCCGGGGGCGTTTCAGACCACAGAATACTTTCCGCTTTTAAAAGGCAAAAGAGTGGCTGTTTTTGCAAACCATACCGCTATGGTGGGCAGCACTCATTTAGTGGATACGCTAAAAAAGTCTGGCATAATTATAACAAAAATTTTTGGACCCGAACATGGATTTCGGGGCACTGCCGATGCCGGCGAAAAGGTGTCCTCTTACACTGATGCTAAAACGGGCATCCCGGTTATTTCGTTATACGGTAATAAGAGAAAGCCATCAGCAGCAGACCTGGCAGATGTTGACATCCTGCTTTTTGACATACAGGATGTAGGCGTGCGGTTTTATACCTTCATTTCGTCGTTGCAGGATTTTATAGAGTGCGCCCTCGAAAACGATAAACCGCTCATTATACTCGACCGGCCAAATCCTAATGGATTTTATGTGGATGGCCCCGTATTAGATCCTGCCTATAAAAGCTTTGTGGGTATGCAGCCCATACCAGTAGTGTACGGCATGACCATTGGAGAATATGCAAACTTCTTAGTGGGCGAAGCGCTACTTGACCAGAAGATATTTACGGAATGGGCGCTCAAGCAGGCGGATCGCATTTTAAAAACCGGCAATAGTGAAAGTCCCCTGAATATAACCGTGATCAAATGCCGTAACTATACCCATAAAAGCAAATATATTTTGCCCGTAAAACCTTCTCCAAATTTACCCGATGCGGGCTCGGTTTATTGGTATCCCTCCACCTGTTTTTTTGAAGGAACTGTTTTAAGCGAGGGAAGAGGAACTGAAAAACCATTTCAAATATTCGGCCATCCCAGCTTGCCCGATAGCCTTTTTTCATTTACTCCGGTAAGTACGGATGGCGCAAAAAACCCCAAGCTCGAAAACAAAAAATGTTATGGATGGAACCTTTCCGGCAGCAACGACCAGGTTCTGGCATCCATCGGAAACCAAATGCAAATAAAATGGCTTCTGCAGGCTTACCGCCTGTTTCCTGATAAAAAGAACTTCTTTATTGTGCCTAAAAAAGATAACCTAAAACCTACCGAGATCTTTTTTAATAAGCTGGCTGGCAACAGCGAGTTGATGCAGCAGATAATTGAAGGCAAATCCGAAGCCGAGATCAGGGCCAGTTGGCAGCCTAAATTAGAAGCTTTTAAAATTAAGCGGAAACGGTATTTGATGTACCCTGATTTTGAATAGCGGGTTTCGCAAACCGCGTTTCAATTTTGAATTCACTTATATCCTTGTCGGCCCCATTTGGTTGATTTAGCTGCAGTGGTTTTATATCATATAAGTAGTGAAATCCAATATAACTCCTAGCTTCGCCGCCATTTCTGTCTTAACCGGTATACGGCTGTTAAGGGAATCCTTTTGTTTGTAAAATCTAGAGAATGAAGGTAGCCCTTTGATTTAGGCGCATTTAAAATTGTCGCTTTTTATTTGTTGGAACCTGGTTTCAAACCTCCTCTTTATTGCGAGTAATTAACTTTTGGGTTCCCAAAAAAGTTCTTTGAAAATGACACAGCATAAAGCATCTAATTTCAAAGTGCTCTTTTTAATAAAATCGTTTATTAATTCAAAATCTTCCTTTATATTAAGTGTTATAAATAAGGCCCTTCGTAAAAATGCGTACCTTATTTGAATGGATATTT
>JBBRCW010000218.1:0-12105 GCA_038204535.1 Chitinophagales bacterium
AGTAGTTCAGGCAATATCAGTGGTAAATTGAATAATTCAACAAACGGCCCGGTAACTGTTAACTTTACTATTACACCAGCCTTTTTCAATGCAGATAAAACGTGTTCTGGAATGCCAATAACCACCACTGTAATTGTAAACCCCATTCCAGATGTTACCATTCCGCCGCCATCGCAAACCATTTGCAGTGGATCTTCCATCGCGCCAATTGTGCTAAGTGGTAAAGTACCGGGCACTTCATACTCCTGGTCCAGGAATAATATTTCCGGTATAACAGGTATAGCTGCCAATGGGTTAGGCAATATCAGCGGTACTTTGGTTAATACTACCAATGTGCCTGTAGCCGTTACATTTAGCATCCTTCCTGTTTTCACCAATGCGGGAATAATCTGTACCGGCGATAAAATTTCAACAACCGTAGTGGTAAACCCAATTCCTAGTGTATCGACCGCACAACCTTCGCAAACCATTTGCAGCGGATCACCCATAGACTCAATTATTTTAAATGGAAATGTACCAAACACCATTTTTAACTGGACACGCGATAATACATCAACCATAATTGGTATTGATAGCATTGGTTCAGGCAATATCAGTGGTAAATTGGATAATACAACAAGCGGCCCGGTAACTGCTAACTTTTATATTACACCAGCCTTTAACAATGCTGGTACTACCTGTAGGGGTGCGCCCATTTCACCTGTTGTAATAGTAAACCCCCTTCCCGATGCTAAAGCTACACCCCCAACGCAAACCGTTTGTAGCGGATCGAATATTACAGCATTAATATTAACCAGCAGTACAATTGGCACCGTATTAAACTGGAACAGAAACAACCCGGGGGTAACTGGCATTGCAAACGACAGTGCAGGCAACATTGCCGGTTCGCTAACAAACAGTACACATGAGCCGGTTACAATTAACTTTACCGTTATGCCATCCTATACCAATGGCGGAAAAACTTGTTTGGGCACGAATATCCCGGCGGTAATAACCGTAAACCCAATACCAGATGCTACTGCAACACCTGTATCGCAAACCATTTGCAGCGCACTTGCAATATCCAAAATTGATATAACAGGTAATACAGCAAACACTGTTTTTAGGTGGACAAGAAATAACACGGATATTTCAGGCATAGGTGCCGAGGGTAATGGCAGCATAAGCGGAACATTATCCAATGCCCGAAACGCACCAGTACCTGTCACCTTTATCATTAGCCCGGTTTTTACCAATAATGCGGTTACCTGTACAGGAGGCTCCATATCAGCAATCGTGGTGGTTAATCCGATACCGGGTACAATAGCAACACCACCCAGTCAATCTATCTGCAGTGGTACCGGAATAAAAACAATTGTACTAAGTAATAATTTAACCGGTAACACCGAGTTTAACTGGTGGCGCGACAATACAGGAGTTAACGGCATTGCTAACAATGGTGTGGGCAATATTAGCGGCAATTTAAACAATACTTCCAGTTTACCTGTAAAAGTAACTTTTACCATACTGCCCCGGTTTACAAATGGCGGAATTACCTGTGCCGGCGATTCATCCAAAGCTACAGTGTTGGTCAATCCCATACCCACAATTAATCCTATTGAAAGTAAAATCTATTGCAATCGGGACAGTGTGCCGGGCTTTACTTTTTCCACCAACTCACCAGACTCATCATTTATGTGGAAAAGCAGCCCGAATGTTGGTTTTGGAACAGATGGAAGCGGGTATATTTCATCATTTATCGCGACCAACCCCGGTAATATTCCCATTAATGCAACGGTAACGGTAAGCGTTTCGGCAAGCACTGACCGGTGTAAGGGGCCAGATATAACCTTTGCCATTATTGTTAATCCTTCGCCTGTGAGGCCCGGTTTTACCTCGCTTTCGCGATATGCCGATAATACTTCACTCATCTTATGCAACCCTTCTGATAATATTAATTTCAACATTAATCAACCGGCAAATGGCGTTTTGTACAGATGGAGTTCCGGTACTTCAAATGTGGCGGTAAGGGATATAAATCACCCGAATACCGTTATCTCATTTAAAAATTCAGGCACCTACCCTGTAAAAGTAATTGCCACCAGTACCTTTGGATGCAAGGATAGTGTTTCTCAAACTGTCAATGTAAACGCCAAACAGGGCGTTGTTGCAAGAAAAATAGTGCTTAAGCAACCTGGTAACCTTCTTTTCTACCCCGACAATACCCTGGATACGGTTAGAGGATATCAATGGGGTTACGATTCGCTACTAACCAGAACAACGTTGGATACTGCCTATAGTTCGCCTGTTTCAGTACCAGGCCAGGTATACCAGTTTTTTATTCCGGCAGACAGGTTTGTAAAAAACAATCAACTGGATACGGTCAACTATCGTTATTGGGTTTTACTACAAAAAGAGGATTGCAGTAACCGGGTGTATTATAATGGCCCCTATGCACAGGCACGTGTGCCTTATTTGCCGCCCGACGACAATACCGTTACTGTAAAGGTGTTTCCCAATCCTAACAATGGCCTATTCGAAATTTTGTTAAGCGGCAATATTTACGGCCATATGAATGCAACCATTTATAATGCCATGGGACAGGTTGTATTCAGGTCTGATTTTTCTAAAACAATACCTTTAGTTAGGGAACGTTTCAACACCGGCCATTTACCCGGAGGGTCGTACTATTTGGTAATTAACAGCAGCGACCTAAAAAAGGTGTTCAGCCGTATTATCATTCAACACTAAACTAAGGGGCTATGAAATATAAAATTTTTGTTTTTATAATTTTATTTCCTGCTTTTGCCCGGGCGCAAACGGTACCCAATTTGGATTCTATCATTAATGAATTAAAGTCCTCCTGGACACTTGGCGTTGACAGCAACAGCAATACGGTTGACATTGGATTGTACAATAAATATAAAGACCTGTTTGACACCAGCGCTGTTATTGATGATGATTTTAATTTTCGTTATATACCGGGTAAAATGACCGGCACTTATACAATTCTGGCATCACCAAAAGAATTTGATTTGTATGCTCACGATGTGGCCCTTGAGGTAAGTAAACTAAGGATTGATTCCGTTTCGGAGCCACGGGAAATATTGAATACCCCCGATTCGATAATTTTTGTAATACACCGGTTTGTTTATGCCGAAAAACCAGGCAAATATGTGTTGCAGGATGCAGGTGCCCTGGCTGAAAACATAATATCCAATCATCCTGCGATAAGATTTGAAAAATCGCATGGCAACGAAAAGAAGTCAGATAAAACAGCGATGAAAATTTACCTGGAGCAACAGATACAAAAATATACCGACAGCCTATATAAGTTTTATTCAACCTCGGAAATGCGTATTACTTTGGCTTATACTGCCGACAGTATGAATGCTCTTAAAATAAAAAGAATTCAAAATATCAGCAACACACTAACCTGTATTAACGATATTGATAATGATGCTGTGTTGGACACGGTTGATGCCAGTCCGCAGGAATTTGGCGAAATTACATCCCACGGCAGACCCGATGGCGACCTGGACGGCGTGCCGGATTCGGCTGACAGATGCCGGGGTACCTATGGCTCACGAGATAATATGGGTTGCCCCGATTCTTATTTTACAACCAACAGGCAAATACAGGCATTTGTAGGAGTTCAGTTCAGCAGGCCCGAAATTAATTTGCCCGAACTAAATAACCTGGGCTACACCGACGATAATGGAAAAGATGCCATGGATGTGCTGGAGTCAAAAAAGGGTGCTATACAAAATCCAGCTTCGGTTAATGGAATTTTCGCCGGAGGTAATTACACCTTTTACTTTGGAAAAAACGCGAAGAAAAGTGGTATATCAGTAGGTATAAACTACACCCGGTTTGTTGCCGCTTTTGAGCTGACAGAGCCAATTGTTTACACCTTTAAGGCATTTGATGGAACTGATTTTTACCGCAGGCAAATCAACATAAGCAATTTAAAGGAGGAGATAGCATACAATGTAATTAATATTCCCGTTCAATTTGATTACAGGTTTAAGCCATTCCAGGCTACCTCCTGGGTCATTAATGTTAAGGCAGGCCCTTCCATATTACTCTTCAACAATACATCCGATTATAATACCACTATTAATTTTGGAGGGATTTATCAGATAGACACTGTTACCAAAAACAAAACGGCGTACTACGATTTTTTTAACAGGAACTCTTCCTACAATGTTTTTCTCACTTCTGCCGGCATCAATCAACAAAATACCAACCCGGGGGCTGCAAGCGTTTTTTCGCAGCTATCAGATAACTCGAAAAATTATGATTTTTCCTTCAACAAAAACTATCGCGACAAACAAAATCTAACGCTGAATACCCTCGCTTTTAACCTTTCGGTTGATGGGCAATACAAAGGTAAAAAAGACAATCAGCTGGCATTGAAATTTGGAGTACATTTTGTGTATGCTTCCATTCCGGCAAAAAAAGACAAATACATTCCCATCAATAAAACAAAGGATTCATTTAACTCTATATATAACAGCACTGCAAAATCAAACTATTTTGCTTATGGCCTAAACATTGGTTTTGCCTATAGCTTTTAATCCAAATGTCTTAAGCTACAATAGGTTTTAACGTTGGCAACGCTGTTCGTATAATTGTATCGCGTCCGAAGAACAAGTCGATAGTGCGCAATTTCGGACAGACTAATATTAACGGGTCTACATTGATTTCTGAGTTTCGCGTTGGCAATGTCACTTTTTAAACCCCGCCCAAATGTACCGTTCATAGTCGGGCGGGCATAGTGAAACACAGGAGGTCTTTATAGAGGACACAAAAAAACAGCCACTACTTCGTTTGGGTTTTATCTAAATATTGCCGGAACAATATTATGCCGGAGATTTTCAGCGTTTCGTTCAAACTATGTCTTATCAGATATATGTAGCCGATACTTTCATCCGGTTGACATCCGGACAGATTTAATTTTCCCCATTAGTTCCCTACTTTTGCCTCAAGCATCTAAACCTTAAATTTGTATGTTATGCCAGTAACCGCTAATATAAATCTCAAGCTTGACTTTAACCAGGTACCCGACCTGGTACGGCAACTGCCTAAAAAACAGCAGAAGCAACTTGCCGGTATTTTAGGAAAAGAAGAATCGCCAGCTAAAAAATTAAATGCCAAAGAAGAAGCTTTTTTAGTGGAGTTGGAAGGGGCGGTAAATTTTGTAAACAACTATAAAAAAGAAAAACCAGCCACAAAAACCTTTAAACAAACGGTGCAGCGTAGAACACCAATACAGTTATAAACATTGTAAAAATATCTTATACTATGAGCAAGGGAAGGTTTTTCTTTTCAAACTCTTTCATATAAAATTCGATATTATTAGCTGAACCGGTTTCATAAACATTTCCTTGAATTTTATCAATTATAAATGGGCTATTTCCAGCCATTGCATAAGAAAAATCTCCACTTTCAATATATAATTTTGAGTTATAGAAAAATACAAAATAGAAATCTTTTTCAATAATTTCCTCGTCAATTATTTTCAAATCCAAGCCTAAATCTTTTTTTAAAACTTGAATTTTTTCGCTTGCAATTTCAGTAGCCATAAAACGATTAATACTCATATTGTATCTGAAATCCAAAATGTATATTTTTTTTAGCCCCCGCAAATTAATTCCTTGTCGTGTTTGCCCATCAATAAAAATAATCTTCCCATCTTGATTAATAACATTGAAAACATGCCCAACTTGTTCAGGCTGCAGATACAACATCACTCAAACCGCCACCACAGCAATTCACTTTTATCTCCGCATTCTTTGCCTAGCTGCATTAGTCTGTAACCACCAATCCGCTGCTTTCATCCATCTTTCCCCACAACATAAGCCCTGTAGTATTGCTCATGAGCTTCATCATCAAACCACATTGTTTTCACCATTCACTTACATGCCTAGTCTCTTTATTTTAATGTCCCTGAATTCAATGCCCTGCCCTTCGGCCTGCAAGGAAATATAGCCGGAAGTAAGCGGTTTGCCATCAATCTTAATAGCCGGGTCGAAACCATTGGCTACACCGCCGCCTATCTGAGGTTTCGTGTACTGCAAAACGGTATCGCCATTTACAATATGCGTTACCAGGGAGTCTCCGTACACGATCAGTTCACCGGTTACCCATTCATCCCATTTATAGGTTTTAGAAGAAGAGTTGATACAATGCCTCGCGTCCATTTTGTTTTTAAAAAAAACTTCAGTGCCGGGCGAGCACATGTTGCCGGTGGGCCTTGCTACACCTTCTTTTTCCTCTGCCAAAATCTGCCACTCAACCGATATGGGCCAGTCCTGCTCTTTCAAAATGGTTTTAGGATCCTGCGAGTGAAACATGACTCCGCTGTTGCGGTACGTATAGGTAGGTGCATCTTTCATCCATTGATCTGTTAACTTGTATTGGAATATTAGGTGGAACGACGAAAAAGGCTCCTTGTAAAACAGGTGGCCATAGCGGTTCCTGAATTCTGTGTAGCCATCATAGCTCACCAGAATGTTTCCGTTTTTTACGCTAAAGGTATTGGCGTAGTTATCGCCCGTTTCATGGTGATATATTTTAGGGGTCCAGCCATCCAGGTTTTTACCGTTAAACAGCACCTGCCAGTCGCCATCGGTATTGGATTTATTAGACATTTTCGTGGCACATGAAAGGGTCGCCAGAAGCATTGAAATTATAAGAACCCGGCTTAATTTGTTCGTCTTCATAATTTTATAAGATTGATTTTAATAACAGTTTGAGGCCGACGCCTGAAATAAAATTATCATTTATTATCTTGTAATCGGCAGAATTAATTTTTAGTCGCCCGGGCACTATTCGCTTTGCCCAATCTTATTAACTTTAATCACATTCCCTGGTTACAAAGCAACATGGCTACTATATCTTTATACTTCCATTTGTTGACCAAAGGGGTTTCCAAAAAATTTCATCTTTTCGTTTACAGTCCATCTATTCGTTCTAAAAACCGTGGCTATGAAAAAGAAATCGCGTTTGCTTTTTGTCTTCATCCTTATACTGCAATGCAGCATTGTATCTGTCACGTGGTCGCAGGCCCCTTACAACGATGGCCGCGTAATGTTACAGGGTTTTTATTGGGAGTCGTACCGGCATGGCCATCCGGATAAATTTCCGTTGTTTGGCGCTAAGACATGGTACACCATTGTAAAAGATAAGGCCGATGAAATAAAGGCCGGACATTTTGATTTGGTATGGCTGCCGCCGCCTTCGTACGCCGGAAGTTATAGCGCCGGCTATAATCCCAAAGAATATTGGAATTTGAACAATAGCTATGGCTCGTTCAGGCAGCATAGAAAAATGCTGAAGGCGTTACTGAAAGACGGCATTGAGCCCATCGCCGACATAGTAATCAATCACCGGGATGGCGACACCACCTGGACGGATTTTAAGAACCCTGTCTGGGGTTTTACATCCATTTGCGGCGATGATGAAGCATTTAGTAATCCTGCTTCGGGTGTCGCCAATACACCGGTCGATCAGCGGGGTGCTTTTGAGGAAACGCCATTGCCCTATGCACCATCAAGAACTGCCACATATGCATATGGTTCTTTCCGCGACATAGACCACACAAATAAACAGGTTGAAAAAGATGTGCTGAAATACCTGCTTGAACTAAAATCAGCCGGTTACCGGGGCTGGCGGTACGATATGGTGCATGGTTATCATGCCCGGTGGATTGCACTGTACAACAAGTGGACAAAGCCGACTTTTTCGGTAGGAGAGTACGATTGGGATAAACAAGGCGAACAAAGGGGCTGGGTTTGGCACAGCTCCACCACCGTAAATCAGCCGGAGTCGGCGAGCGATGTCTTTGATTTTACATCTTACTTTACGCTAAAGAATAATAAATCGAATTACCTGGCTTTGTATGGATTTGCAAATGGCATAGGGCTAATGGGCGACAATACCGATGGCGTGCCATGGAAACAGCGATCCGTTACTTTCTTAGAAAATCATGACACTGGCTTTCGCACCGGCGAAGATGGCCAGCCGGAAGAACACCATGAATTCGATAGTTTTCAAAACAACTGGGAGGTGGAGCAGGCCTATGCTTATATACTTACTCATGCCGGTGTGCCGACTGTTTACTGGAAGCATTATTTTGATTGGGGTGCCGGCCTGCAGGCAAAAATAAAAGCGCTCATCAATGCCCGAAAAATTGCCGGCGTAAACGCTGGCAGTAAGATAAACCAGCAGGATAATGCTAAAGCAAAAAGTATTTATGCCGCTATGATTGAAGGAGGCAAGGGAGAGCTGTATGTGCGCATTGGCGGCAGCGATAATGACTGGCAGCCATCGTTCTCTAATTACAATAACTATCGCGAGTACGCCGCCGGCAATGGCTGGAAAGTGTGGGTTAAAATTGCAGGTAACCCGCTTGTGCAACAGGCAGCGCTCAATCCGGGTTTACCCATACCGGCATTTAAGAAAGCATCGCGAATTAATATACCGGCGGAATGGCTGCCAGGTAATTAAGGAAAATAATTCAAAGAAGGTAATTTTAAGATAGCGAAAGCAGGAGCGATAGCGTAGCTTTTCTTTCTGCCCCGTTGCGGGAAACTATTTATTCATTTTTTACAATTTAGTAGATTGAAGATAAAGCGCTGATACAAATAATGGATGATGACAATCATATCCGCAATACACGGGCCTGATCCAAATCATATTTCGCCGCATTTTTGGTTATTACATTCGCAGCAAAAATGAGTAGCGGCCATGGACAACAATTTTATCAGCCTGGTAAAAAAATATAACCGGCCTATCCCCCGATACACCAGCTATCCCACCGTGCCTTTTTGGGATGAACAAATCCCACTTGACAGTTGGGAGAAAACCATACAAAATCAGTTTGAAGAACAGAACAGCACATCCGGTCTTAGCATTTACCTGCACCTTCCCTTTTGCGAAAGTCTTTGTACTTACTGCGGCTGTAACAAAAAAATTACGACCAATCATTTTGTTGAAGACACCTACATAGATGCGTTGCAAAAAGAATGGAACCTGTATCGCCGGTTGATGAAGGAGCCGCCCGTTATAAGGGAACTGCACCTCGGCGGCGGTACGCCCACTTTCTTTTCGCCGCAAAACCTTGAGCGTATTGTCAATATCTTTTTAAGCGGCAGTATCGTGCATGCCAGTCGCCAGTTTAGTATTGAAGCACACCCAAACAATACCACCAGGCAACAATTACAAGTGATGTACAACCTTGGCTTTAGGCGTATAAGTTATGGCGTGCAGGATAATAATGAACAAGTGCAGCGGGTCATCAATCGTATTCAGCCATTTGAAAATGTGGTAGCGGCTACCCAAATGGCAAGAGAAATTGGTTTTACCTCTGTAAACTTCGACCTGATATACGGCCTGCCGCTTCAAACGCCGGGCAGCATTACCCAAACCATTTATGAAGTGGCTGCACTGCGCCCCGACCGGATTGCTTTTTACAGCTATGCGCATGTACCCTGGACCAGCAAAGCACAGCGGCTGTTTAATGAAAACGATCTGCCAGCCAACGACGACAAGATTGCGTTGTACTTAAAGGGTAAGGAAATTTTGCTGCAGCAAGGGTATTTTGATATTGGGATGGATCATTTTGCCTTGCCGCACGATGAACTGGTGGAGGCAAGAAACAGGGGAACGTTGCACCGCAATTTTATGGGCTACACCACCCAGCATGCAGGTATGCTGATTGGGCTGGGTGTTTCGGCCATTAGCGATGCGGGAATAGCTTATGCGCAAAATGAAAAAACACTGCACGATTATTATGCCGCCATTGACCAGGGCCGGTTACCCGTTAAAAAAGGATATTTTTTAACCATGCAAGACCAGCTGTTTAAACGGCATATCATAAATATGAGTTGCATTGGCAAAACGCTTTTCCAGGCGAAAGAAATGCCATTGTTAGAAGAATATTGCTTTCCGGTTTTAGAAGAATTGGCAGCGGACGGATTGGTTGAATACGACCGCAGGCATTGTGCTATTACTGAAGCCGGCCATTATTTTATTCGGAATATTTGCAGTGCCTTCGACCTTAAACTGCAACGCACATCCAAAGCTGACAACAAGAAAGTTTTTAGCATGTCTGTGTAGGATTGAAAGTAACCTCTGAAGAAGGCGAAATGGTTTATGCCACCGGTTTAAAAACAGTATGGTGGCTGCTTGCATTTTCCCCTGTTTGTACAATTCATTCATTCATCTAAGAAATTTTATTTGTTGTCTGTGCTATAATTACAATTCAATAAATTACACTCCTTTTTAATAAAGCAGGTTTCAATGCCTGCTTTATCAGGTGCGCCCCTGCATTTAAAAACATCCATCACATGAAATACAATTTATTAGGTAATACTGGTCTTAAAGTTTCTGAAATATGCCTCGGTACCATGACGTTTGGCGGTCGCGGCAGGTTTAAGCCCATTGGCAACCTGGGCCAAGAGCCGGTGGATGCATTGCTAAAACGTTCAATTGAGGCGGGTATCAATTTTATTGATACTGCTAATGTGTACTCAGAAGGATGGAGCGAGGAATTGACCGGGCAATCTATCCGAAACCTGGGTCTTGATCGCGATAGCCTGGTATTGGCTACCAAGGTACGCGCAAAAATGGGCGATGGCCCTAACGATGCGGGCCTTACACGCAAGCACATTATTCAGCAGGCAGAAGCCAGTTTAAGGCGTTTGCAAACAGATTATATCGATCTGTACCAGGTTCACAGCTACGATCCTTTAACGCCATTTGAGGAAACGCTTAGGGCGCTTGACGACCTGGTTAAAATCGGAAAGGTGCGGTATATAGGAGCAAGTAATATGGCCGCCTGGCAATTAATGAAGGCCCTTGGTTACAGCACTTATAACGGGGTTCAAAAATTTATATCGATGCAGGCGTATTATACCATAGCCGGTCGCGATCTTGAACGGGAATTAGTGCCCCTGCTGTTGGATCAGAAGGTAGGCTTAATGGTTTGGTCGCCGCTGGCAGGTGGCCTGTTAAGCGGTAAATATTCGCGTAACGAGGAGAGTAAGGAAGGCGGACGAAGGATAAATTTTGATTTTCCGCCCATTGACAAAGAAAGGGCTTTTGATATAGTCGATCTGCTGCAGCCAATGGCCAAAGCAAAAGACGCCAGCGTTGCGCAATTAGCTATTGCCTGGCTTTTGCACCAGCCGGTGGTTACAACAGTTATTATCGGCGCCAATAAAATGGAACAATTAGACGAAAACCTGAAAAGCATTGATATAACTTTTACTGCCGAAGAGTTACAGCAGATTGATGAAGCCAGCAAATTGCCGGTTGAATACCCCGGCTGGATGCTGCAGGTTACCGGCGCAGACCGACAACAATGAACCGTTATCCTAAATGGTTAATGAGAGCCGTCATGCTGAATTTATTTCAGCATCCCCTGGATAGAATCTGGCTACTGACAGGAGATGCCGGATAAGGGCTGGCATCATGTACCTCCAATAAAGCCGTCGATGAGAGCCGTCATGCTGAATTTATTTCAGCATCCCCTGGATATCATCTGGCAACTGACAGGAGATGCCGGATAAGGGCCGGCATCACGTACCTCCAATAAAGCCGTCGATGAGAGCCATCATGCTGAATTTATTTCAGCATCTCCTGGATTGCATCTGGCAACTGAGAGGAGATGACGGATGAGGGCTGGCATCACATACCTCCAATAAAGCCGTCGATGAGAGCCGTCATGCTGAATTTATTTCAGCATCTCCTGGAAAAAGGGAACCACAGAGGTCCCGGTGGCTATCGGGAACACAGCGGCTCACAGAGGGAAACTGAAAAGGGATCCCTCCTTCGTCGGGATGACAGAGCATCGAGAAGCTTCCAAGGGAATTCCAGTGTCGATAAGGAAGAGAAAAGGTTCGGGATTGAACTGCTGAACCGCCCTTTTTTATTTAGGAGAAGGGAAGGGGGAAGAGGCATCGGCATCCCCTGGACACCGCCATAACCATTGCCAAATGCTTCGGGTTAAAATCCTGATCTTGGCGAATTTATCTCTCTTCTCCCTTTAGGGCAGGGGCCTCTCTTCTCCCTTTAAGGGCAGGGGCCTCTCTTCTCCCTTTAGGGCAGGGGCTTCTC
>JBBRCW010000219.1:0-12091 GCA_038204535.1 Chitinophagales bacterium
AAGGGATCTCCGGTGACCTTCCGCCTCGCCCTGAATGCGCTCCATTATGGCATCCACAGGTGTTTAAATATTTTAAAAACAAACCACTTATTTTATTAATAGGGCAATATGCACAACACTATTATTTTAAAAAAAAAATTAAAGGAAGCCTCACAGAAACAGTGAGAAATTACTTAGAATATTTACCAACTTATTTTCCGCTGCCACATCCTTCGCCCCGTAATCAAAACTGGGTGATGATAAATCCATGGTTTATGAAAGAAGTAGTTCCTGAATTGCAAAAACGAATACAAACAGCATTGGCTGAGATACCGAAAGCGCCAGAGGATCCCCTTTGATTAAAGTTGATTAAACATTTCGCCTACTAATACGTTTCTGTCGCCAACAGTATCTACACCCAGTGATCCTGATCTTTTCCTTGACTGATAGGATAAATCTAAACTGAGTTCCAATTCTACTACTTTTTAAAAATAGTGAAGTGAACTGGCTGCAATCCCGAGAGGTACCTCATTTTTTAGAGGAGGTCAATAATCAACAAGGGCGATATTCATTGATAAAGGTTGCTCTGATTTTGATAATTTTGTAAAAAATTTCATTGGCTATGCGCCGCCTCAATTTATTTTCATGCAAATTTCCGATCCAAATAAAAGAATTCAACAGGAACTCGTAAACAGTATCATACATGGCTTTGGGATTATTTTTGGTATTATAAGTATTCCTATTTTGATTGCTTTCGCCATAAAAAGCAATAATACCCCTGGCATAATTGGCGCAGCTATTTATGGTTTTTGTTTTTTGCAACTCTTTACTTTTTCCACTCTATATCACGGGTTTCAACATGCACAGGTAAAGCGGGTATTTGAAATCCTCGACCACATCAGCATATATTTTCTGATAGCTGGTACCTATACGCCGTTTTTATTAATTTATATGAATAATACTTTTGGCATTACTTTGTTAATCGTATTGTGGGGCCTGACTGCATTGGGAATTGTTTTCAAGATTTTCTTTACCGGTAAATGGAATATTATTTCAACGATCGTTTATGTAGCTATGGGATGTATCCTGGTAGTAGGCGGAAGAACTTTTTTCACCCAAATTCCCGGTCATGTAATGACGATGATTCTTATCGGTGGCGCTCTTTATCTTTTAGGTGTTATTTTTTATCTCTGGGAAAAATACCCTTATAATCATGCGGTCTGGCATTTCTTTGTGCTGACAGCCGCTGTTTGCCATTATGTGGCTATCTTATTAGCTGTGTAGATGTGAGATAATTATAGCTTCCCGCATACCTGATCTTGAAACATTTAAAATGGCGGGCTTTGCGAGAGTAAGCCCTGGCCCCGGATTTTAAAGATTGCCAGCAGCGCAATGAAGAATATCGCTGAAAAATCATTGCGTTTTGAAGCGATGCAGAAATAAAGTGAAGATTCCGTTACGCAAGCATTTTTTAATACGCTGATTTCTAACATAAAAAATGGCCACCCGGTATCAATAAAGATATTATCATGAAAATCATCATAATAATAATCCCTATTGTCAGGTGACCAGATCTTTTGTTTAAACCAGCTCTTTTGTTGTAATCCTGATTTCGTTTAACAGGGTCTAATTGACGGGACAATTATCCGAAATTTCAATTAAGCGGGCCCGCTGCGTATCGTCTAAATTCCCAATTAATCTTACTTCCTTTTCAATGGTATGCACAAAGCCTTCTTTTGATTCACATTCTTCACAATCATTACTATGAATTCTTTTTTGATTTAGGTTCACCTGAACTTCCTGCAAGTCCCATCCTTTGCGGTCAGCATACATCCTGAAGGTCATTGCTACACAACTTCCCAGGGCCATCAGCAAAAGATCATAAGGTGTTGGCCCTTTATCCTGGCCAAGTGGCTCTGGTTCATCTGCTACAACTTCATGCCGCCCGTTTGTTGACGAAGTAATGTATTTTTCTTTTCCAATTTTTGTGATCACCTGTGTCAATAAATTTATTCTTCATTTTCAAAATGCCTGTCCCTAAGCCTCATCCCCAACCCCTCACCTAATGGAGAGGGGCATAATGTTTAATTACCTATTTCAAATAGGAGTTCAGCATCCATAAAGTCTTTTCAGCCTGAGAAATGTAATCGCTCATTAAACTTACAGTGCCTTCATCGGCCGCATCGGAAGCAACCGACAAGATAACACGTTCTTTTTTGATCAGGGTTGTGAAGTTTTCTATGACAATTTCAATTCCCTTCGTTCCATCTGTGATGCTTTTTTCTTCTTTGATCTCAGCAGCGTCGATAAAGTCAGAATAGGTATGTAACGGTTCCCCTTCAAGGGTCAGGACACGTTCCGCTATTTCATCTATCTTAATAAAGGCATCCTTGTACAACTCTTCAAATTTCAGATGCAATTCAAAGAATTCCTTACCTTTTATATTCCAATGCAAGCCTCTTAAGTTTTGATAAAACAATTCATAATTTGCCAACAGGTCATTTAATCCGGCAACTACTGTTTTAGCTTTTTCCCTATCTAATCCTACTAAATTTTTCATTTTGTTTCATTTTTATTTTGATAAATCAGATTCATGCCTTGTCCTATATTACTCAATATTTTCCAGTCGGTGTTTCGCTTTTAGTATCTCGTTTTTAAAACAATATTACCAAGGCCTTTTATCGCGTCTTGTGATGTAAAGATTGTCCTTCCTTTTTTTGCAAGTACTTCCCAGGCAATGTTGCTTGTTATATCGTCGATAGCGCCGGGGGTTGAAGGGTCTTCTATAATATTAAAAGTCCTGTCGCCGGTCATCAATACCGGCTGTACAAAATCATGGTGTACAATTAAAAGATCGCCACGCCCGTCAATAGCAGCCTGATATATTTCTTGCAAGTCGGTTATCACTTTACCCTGTCCAACGGCTTCCTCTACTTCCTTAATAGCTTCGGTTTTGCGTTGTTGCTGCAGGCTTTCAATCAGCTTCCAGGTTTGCTGTACAATCTGATGTGGCTCCTTTTTATTATAGTCAATGTTTACATATCCATCATAGGCTTCAGGCTTATCTGCTACCTGTTTAAGCAGGCTAAAATTGTTTTCGGTGCAAACAACTACACATTTTAAATCCGTTTCATTATAGATCTTTACAAGCGCTTTATCCACCCTGTTAAAATACTTCCTAATCAAATCATCTACATATTCCGGATCGCTCGTTTTATCCGGATAGAAAATAGTTTGGATATTTTCTGTAAAAGGAAAATCGTCATTTATAATTTCGCGGATGATACCATCATTTATCGCTTCATATAAATGAACACCACTTTGCGATAGCGCCATCACCAAATAAAGTTCGCTACGGCTATACGCTTTATCAAAGGGCGAACCGCAAAAGATTGAGCGATATGCACTATATTTTGCGGAACAGGCCAGGGCGTTCTTACAATCTCTTTTGTGCTGTCAGATAAGAATACATGCAGGCTGTCCAAATTAAAATTCGCATCAATCTCGCTTTGCACTGTTCCTATTTTCTTCAGAAGCCCTGCCGCCGCTCCTTTGCCAAACTCTTTGGTCACCCTTTCTTCTGCTTCTTTTAACAAGTTCTTTAAAAGAATCTCATCCTGCACATTGTCCGGATGTGTACGGTGGGTGTTGAGTGAAATGGTGACGCAGGGATTATTTTTCTGCGTCGCCAATTGTTGTAAAAGTGTTTAAATGTCATAGTAATTATTTTAAAAATTTCCCTTAAAATCTTATATTGATAGTTAACTCCTAAGACGTACAATAATACGAAGTTTGGCTAAGGTTTACCCGCTTCAAATATTTTCTAATGACATTCTAATGTCCATTTTATGCAAAAAAATATATAACATAATTTTAAAACAGATTCTATGCATCTGCTTTGAAATACAGGGGTTTTATTGTAAGTGCTATTAATCATTTTGCTTTTTTAAAATCGTTCTTTATGTTGTGTACCAGACATTTTTGAAAATATTATTTTCCAGTTTATTGTCTTTCTTTCTAACACAGACAAATCTTCAATATTAATTTTTTAAAAAAGACGGCAGCATCACCAGTTCTCCCTCATCTGTGAACTTATATTGCAAGCGCATAGTTTTAAGAAATTCTTCGCTTTTTGAGACAGACAATTTTTCATCTTGCCATCAGTGGTCAAACGCATGCGGTTGCAGCCACCGCAAAAGGGCTGGCTCATGGTGCTTATGACGGCAAAGCTGCCCTGGTGGCCCGGTACGGAATATTTCTTATCGGTATCATGTTTTGAATCATGCAATTTCATGAATTCGTATTGTGTGGAGATCTGATCCAGCATTTGATGGTAAGCGAAAACTTTTTCACGGCTCCATTCATTGCCGGCAAAGGGCATAAACTCAATGAAGCGCACATGCAGCGGAAAATCTTTTGTCCAGGTCACAAAATCATTCAGTTCGTTATCGTTCATGCCTTTCATAACGACCACATTGATCTTTACGTGAAAATCATGCCGCAGCAAAAGATAAATATTATTCAGGATACGATTGAATTCATCACGTTTGGTGATGGCAAAAAATTTCTCCCTTTTTAATGAATCCAAACTAACATTTACAGATCGAATACCGGCACGATGAAAGATGTCAATGTATTTGTCAATAAGGACCCCATTGGTGCTGATGGCAAGCTTTACAGGATATTTGGAAATGCGTTCAATAATTTCCTGAGCATCTTTTCTTACGAGCGGCTCCCCGCCGGTAAGACGAATTTTTTTCACTCCTTCTTTTACAAAGACAGAAACGATCTGATCAATTTCTTCGGCAGTCATGCGGGGCAAACCTGTAAAGTAGCCTTTAGGCAGGTCAACCGGATTGCAATAGCTACAGCGCAGGTTGCATTTATCTGTAAGGGAAATACGCAGGTAATCGTGTATCCGGTCAAATTTATCTGTCAGCATTCTTATTTATTTTATTGTGTTGCCTGTTTCAAGGGTAAGTCCACCGAAAAATATTTTTTCAATTTTCCCTTATTTTATCAAAATCATTTTCCGTTAGATATTTATGTGCCAGGGGAAACACAACATTGTCTTCCCTAAAAATATGTAGGCGCAGTAACTCTACCAGGGCCAGTCCCTGTTCGATAGCGGTATCGATCAGCAGCGCATTTGAAACAGGGTCTTTAAGCCGGGAAGAAATGCCCATCAATTTGGGATTTGGAAAAGAAATTTTTGGGAACGGGAACCTGTCCTAAATCCGGGCTAAATGTTTTTCCCGGCTTCGTCTTGATTCTCATTAGGAAAATTGGTTCACATTTTTGTATAATGTAACTTAAGCCAGAAGAATATTTTAGATAAGGGTATGGTTTAAGTTTTATTTCTAACAATCATGAAACTACGAATTATCATTTCGCTTTGCTTTTTAGTCGTATTTGCAGTATTGGGTTTGGAGTTTTGCAAATCTGGTGACGATACAGCAACAGCGGATAAAAGGAACTCGTTTACGGGTAACATGTCTTGCAGGAACTGTCATGTAGCCGAGCATGAGCAATGGATAACGTCTCATCATTATAAGGCTATGCAGCCAGCCAACGACAGCACTGTTTTGGGAGACTTTGATAATGCAATACTTTCTGCAGACGGGGTTGTGTCAAAATTTTTTAAAGCGAACGGAAAATATTTTCTTAACACGGAAGGACCCGATGGCAAACTTCATGATTTTGAAGTGAAATATGTATTTGGCTTTACGCCATTACAGCAATATCTGGTGGAGTTTCCGGGGGGCAGGATGCAGGCCACCAGGGCCAGTTGGGATACGAAACAGAAAAAGTGGTTTCACCAGAACGCAGGACAAAAAATTCCGGCCGGCGATTGGCTGCACTGGACGGGGAATGCGCAGAATTGGAATACGATGTGTGCAACCTGTCATAGTACCAACGTAAATAAAGGATACAACAATGAAACTGATACTTACCAAACCACATTCAACGATGTAAATGTAAGTTGTGAGTCGTGTCATGGTCCGAGAAAAAATCACATTGAATACATAGAGAACGATAATTATAAAAACGGTTGAAGAATTACCGGTTCATTATTAAAACTCTTTAAAGGCTCGGGCCAACTGGCAGAAGTTAATACCTGTGCATATTGTCATGCAAGAAGAGAAGAAATAACAGGCTCAGGTTTGCCGGGCGATGAAATGCTGAACGATTTTATTCCTGATATCCCCAATACTAATTTTTATTTTGCCGACGGGCAAATTAATGATGAGGACTATAACTTTACGCCATTTGTGCAAAGCAAACAGAATCAGGCATCTGTAACAGCGATGGTAAATTACCTGAAAGATAATAGTTCGATTGCACGTTATACCGCACTGAAAGGCCTCAATAATTTTTCGCCCGACCAGTGGAAGAATGCTGTTGCCCCGCTATTGAATGACCCGGTAAAAGCAGTGCGGATTGGGGCTGCTAACTTATTAATCAATATTCCACCTTCACAAATTGAACCTGCCTATGCCCAGCCATTCAACAATGCAAAAAATGAACTTTATAAGTATGTCATGTTTCAAACCGATTTTGCGCAGGGCAGTGCAATGGCGGGGGAGTATTTTCATAAACTAAACGACCTGGCAATGGCAAAAAAATATTACCTGCGGGCATTAGCCAAAGACGGTCAGCTAACTGGCGTAATGGTTAACCTTGCAGCTATATTAAATGCTGAAGGTAATAACCAGGAGGCGCTCCAACAACTATTGACTGCTTCAAAACTTGAACCTAAGAATGATCAGATTCTCTTTAGCCTTGGCTTACTTTATGCCGAGTTAAAGTTGTTTGACGAAGCCGGCTAGTCATTGAAAAAAGCCTTTACGCTAAATAGAAATAATATAAAAGCACAATACAATTATGGATTAATACTTCAGCAAAAAAACAAACCGCAGGATGCCGAAAAGGTTTATAATCAGGCATTGCAGATAGACCCTGCGAATGCCGAAGTATTAAACGCCTTAACAATTTTATATCTGCAAACAAATCAGCCGGAGAAAGCCCGGTCTGTAGCAAATGTTTTGCAACAATATCATGGAAGGGATCCCCGGTTTACACCATTACTAAGGCAAATGGGGCTTCAATAAAACGGATAAGTATTTCTCTGCATCTTATTTCATCGGGAGCATTTTTGTTTCGTTGTCCGGAAAGGGTTTCAAAGTTAAATAGCACATCACGTTAAAATCTGTCTTTCACATCCAATGTATCAAAATTTCTCGTTACTCTATATGAATGTTCTTAAGGATTGTTGATCCCGCAAAACCTGAATTATTATTGAGGGGTTATAGTTGCCGCATACGACTTTTACAATTACATGATTCTCGTCATATTTGGCTAAATGGCAGGCTAAAAGAAGTATTTAAATACTTTTATTAAATAGTATTCCCTATCTTTGCTTTATGATTAACAATTAAAACCCAGTACATGAATACGATTACAGAAAATATTCTCAACGTTACCTTACTTGAGCCAAGGCAAAAACACCCAACCATCTTTGTTCGTTTTGATGAATTGAATGAAGGGGAAAGCTTAACCATTCACAACGATCATGACCCCAAACCTTTGTATTATCAACTGCTGGGCGAAAGAGGGAATATTTTTGTGTGGGAATATCAGGAGGAAGGACCGGAGTGGTGGAAAGTGAAAATATCTAAACGGATTACCGGTGAAGATGAAGAAACGCTTGGCCAGATTGCGGCAAAAGATGTGCGTAAGGCTGAAGTGTTTAAAAAGTACGGACTCGATTTCTGTTGCGGAGGTAAGAAAACGGTTAAGGAAGCCTGTGCAGAAAAAGGGCTTGATGTAACAAAGGTTGAACAGGAATTGCAACAGGCTGATAAAGCGCCTTCTTCCCGTCCGATTCCTTACAATGAATGGGCATTGGATTTTTTAGCTGATTATATTGTAAACACGCACCACAGCTATGTAAAGAAAACGTTGCCCGATCTGGTGAACTATGCTGCCAAAGTAGCGAGTGTGCATGGCCAACAGCATCCTGAATTATATAAAATTAAAAGCCTGGTGGATGAGGTGAATGCTGAACTATCGGGCCATATGGTAAAAGAAGAAAGGGTACTGTTTCCTTACATTAAAGAACTGGTTTTAGCAAGTACGAATGAAAAGGTATTGCAGGCTGCGCATTTCGGCACGGTTCAAAACCCCATTAACATGATGGAAATGGAACATGAGCTTGTTGGCAAAAACCTGGACGACATAAGGGTGTTGTCAAATAATTATACTTTGCCCGCGGATGGATGCGCTTCGTACAGCCTGCTGTATAAGATGCTGGATGAATTTGAGAATGACCTGCATTTACATGTTCACCTTGAGAACAATATTCTGTTTCCGAAAGCGCTGGACCTGGAAAGAAAATTAAACTAAAGACGATTAATGTAAACCGTTGATTTATGTCCAATGTAATTAACTTAACAGACAGTTCCATTGCCACCATATGTACGGCATGGTTAAAAGCAAACAAAATTCCACGGCTTTAACCAGGACCTTTCTTGTGCCAAAGCCTTAAACAAGTATTCAATCTTGTATCATCGCCATAAATGGCAGGCCAATACCCGGCGAAAGATTAAGTTAATGACATTGGATTTATGCACTCAATTTTTTGAATGATGAAAACAATAAATGGTAGTACAAAAATTGCCGTACTGTTAAAAGAAAATCCTGATGCACTGGAAGCCATCATCAGTATTTCGCCTAAGTTCAATAAACTTCGGAACCCGCTTTTACGTAAACTGATGGCTGCCCGTACTTCCATTAATATGGCCAGTAAAGTGGGAGGATGTACCGTAAATGATTTTTTTAAAAAACTGAAGCCGCTGGGTTTTACTATTGATAAAAATATTATTGCAGATGATAATTCAGATCAAAAACAGGTTCCGGAATTTGTACAATATATTACTGTAGCAAATATTGTTGAGTTAGATGTTCGTGCGGAAATAGAGTCAGGCAAGGATCCGCTTAATTTAATTATGAAGGCGGTAAAGCAACTACAGCCGGGGCAGGTATTAAAATTAATAAACAGTTTTGAACCGGTTCCACTTATGCTATTATTGGAAAAACAAGGTTTTGAATCCTGCGCCGAAACTATTAATGATAACCTGGTGCATACATTTTTTCATAAAAACCAGGCTACGCAAATTAAGGAAGCCGATACCAGTAAAGCAGGCGAAGGATGGGATGAAATGCTGCAACGGTTTACAGGTAAGATGGAAACGGTTGATGTGCGCCAGTTGGAAATGCCCTTGCCCATGCTTACCATACTAGATGCGCTTGATAAATTACCGGAAGAAAAAGCATTGTATGTTATTCACAAACGAATTCCGGTTTTTCTGTTGCCCGAACTAACGGAACGTAAATTTGATTATCGTATTAAGGAAGTGGGAGATGGCGAAGTGTATCTTTTAATATTCAGGACATAACATGTTTGCTTCTGCCACAAATACAACCTTAAAAAACACTTCCTATAAAGTTGTATTTCCGTTTTATTTATACGCTGCCATATCGTTTTTAGCTGCCACTGTTTTTTTACTTACTTCAACAACGGCTTTTACAGGTCATTATTTTCACCCGCATATTTTAGCCATTACGCATACCATGGCGTTGGGTTGGGGTACTATGATTATCCTGGGCGCAAGCCATCAGTTGGTGCCGGTTTTAATTGAAGCGAAACTGTACAGTAATATATTGGCATACATTTCTTTCATACTTGCCGCCATAGGGATACCCTTGCTGGTTTATGGTTTTTATATTTTTGATATGGGTTGGCCTGCACAATGGGGCGGATGTTTTGTGGTGCTGGCAATCCTTTCCTATCTCATCAATATAGCCATAAGCATGGCAAAAAGTAAAAATGAAAGCATCCATGCAATGTTTGTTTTTACGGCAACCATATGGTTGTTTTTAACTGCCATTCTGGGTTTGGTTCAAGTGTATAATTTTACGGAGCTGATATTGCCATCTGGTTCGTTGCATTATCTAACGCTGCATGCCCATGCCGGTATTATCGGCTGGTTTCTTTTATTGGTAATGGGTGTTGCTTCCCGTTTGATACCTATGTTTTTAATTTCAAAATACAGCAATGGGCGGTTACTGCGGTGGATATATGCACTCATAAATTCGGCATTGCTTTTATTTGTAGTATTATTCCTTTATCCTGGCAGCGAAGTCTTACTGTTCATTCCTGAAATAACTGTATTCTCTGCCATAGGCATGTTTATTTATTATTGTCACTGTGCCTACAAACAAAGGATAAGGAAACAAGTGGATGAGCAGGTGAAATTATCATTACTTTCTGTTTCAATGCTGTTGCTTCCTGTGCTGCTTTTAATCATTGTAATCGTATTTTTAATCAGTTCATCCGTAGAGAAAGTAAACCTTATTCTTGCCTATGGGTTTCTTATTTTTTTTGGATGGATAACCGCTATCATCCTGGGCATGACTTTTAAAACACTTCCTTTTATCGTATGGAACAAAGTTTATCATCATCGTTCCGGCCTGGGTAAAACGCCCAATCCTAAAGACTTATTCGATAGCAGCATTTTTAAAGCAATGGCTATCATTTATATCTCCGGGTTTATAATATTTGCCGCCGGAATTTTATTAAGCATCACCATACTGCTTAAGGCAGGTGCAGTTTTATTGCTGCTAACAGCCGTTTTGTACAATTGGAATGTACTGAAAGTTTTTATGCATAAACCGAAACAGCTATGAATGTAGTTACCAATAATAATATCAAATGTACAGAGGCCCTGGCTGCCCTTCGAAATGTTTTGGATCCCGAAATTGGCCTTAATGTAGTGGACCTTGGTTTGATATACCAGATAGATTTTGACGAACATGGTAATAAGGTATATTGCAGAATGACATTGACTACTCAATTTTGTCCCATGGGCGAAGCTATTACGGATGGCGTGAGAAATGCATTGCAAAATACATTTAATGACGATACGGTTGAGGTGGATCTGACATTTGATCCGTCATGGGATTGTGAAATGATTTCGGAAGAAGGACAAATATTTTTAAATAGATAATTATGCTAAGCCTTACCTGCAAAACAGCCATCAAGGCGGTTATATACCTGGCTTCTAAATTCGAATCGGGCGAAAAGGCCGGTATTAAAGCAATAGCTGAATATATTGATGCCAGTGAACATACGGTTGGTAAGATGCTTCAAATATTGGTAAAGGAAAATATTATCAACAGCTCAAAAGGGCCCACTGGCGGGTTTTACATGGATGCTAAACAAAAAAAACTGCCTGTAATCAATATTGTTGTTGCGATAGATGGCAAGGAGGTTTTTAATCAATGCGGTTTAGGTTTGAGTAAATGCTCCGCGACCCACCCTTGCCCCATACATGACGACTTTAAGGCTGTCAGGGAACTTTTCGAAAGCATGTGCAGGAATAAAAAAATCAGTGATTTATGTGATCCGGTAAATAACGGGCTGGCTTATTTAGTTGGCTAATTAAGTATTTGTATAGGATTCATAAATGTAGATTAATCTCTTTATGCATTTACCACATTCATTATAACAAGAACATGAATACTTTTCACTCTTAATTATTTCTACTTTTTATTAGTTCAGCACTTTCACTTCTTTTACTCATTCCTTTTGTCTATTAGTTACCATAACCTCGTAAACCCCTGATAATAAACGGATACTTTACTTTCTTTATCGGGAAGTAATATTGATTTGATAAGAGCTGTTTTAGCCTAATGTATTTATATTTTTGTTCTTATGGCCAAGTCCACAAAGCAATATATACTGTGTAAGGCACTGGCCCTTTTTAACGAGAAAGGTTTTGTTGGGGGCGTTTAGAATTGGTGCCGCTAAACGCTCCGAATATTAAATGACGGGTCTCTTCTGGACACGAAGTTGTTAATTAGGGTCTGCTCATAAACTGAGCGACAATTTTTTTCTGCCAAAATAGCAATTCAGGATGCAGGTTACCCAATGATATAGGCGCACAAGGCTCAGCCTCGTTAAATTAACGAGGTTGAGCACCAAAGTGATGGCAGCTATCCACGATTCGCTGGTGGCTTTCAGTTTAGCTTTGATGCAGTCTAAACGGTA
>JBBRCW010000220.1:0-12049 GCA_038204535.1 Chitinophagales bacterium
CTATGACCTCTGCTGACTTCTGAGAACACCATGATGTTATTCTGTTTCCGCTTTGATATTCGCTCATATCTCTGCCGGATTGTTCTCAGATCTCTCAGGGTAAGTATATCCGCTTTCCATTCATGTAGCCTCTGCATTTACAGGATAATGTCCCGTACAGTATGGGGCTTTTGTTTGTTTGGCAACATCACCCACACTATCCTGCCTTATATGTACCGCACGTGCGGTATTCGTAGGCCCGAATGTTTGACGCCAGCTTCCTTCAGATTCGCAGTCGCCCGCAGCCTGCCCCGCCCAATGCGGGGACACCCTTGCTCTTGGCTAATACTCCCTACTGTAAAGCGTATTCGGGACTTGCACCCTATAGCTGATATACATGCCTGACACACCAAAAAAAGGGATGCGACCAAATGATCACATCCCTTTACACTTAAACATTCAACCCTTATTTTTCTACGTGTTCTGCCGCTTCGTTTCTAAATACTACCACCCCGTCGAACACATCTACTAAAACAGGTTTGGTTTTATCAATATCGCCTGCCAGTATCCGCTTGCTCAGCAGGTTTACAATTTGCTTCTGGATAAGCCTTTTCAATGGCCTTGCGCCAAACTGAGGGTCATAACCATTTTCGGCCAGGTATTCCAGGGCATAATCGCTGAACTCCAATTCTATGCCGCTTTGATCCAGCATCTTTTTCAAACCTTCTAACTGAATTTTAATAATGCCTTTGATTTCCTTTTTCATCAGCGGATGGAACATGATCACCTCATCTATCCGGTTTAAAAACTCGGGGCGAATGGTTTGGCGTAATAACGTCATCACTTCTCCCCTGGCTAATTCTTCTGCCTCTTCCACGTTTTCTTCGGTAACGTTTTCAAAGGCAGCCTGTATCAGGTGGCTTCCGATATTACTGGTCATAATAATGATGGTATTCTTAAAGTTGACCACCCGACCTTTGTTATCGGTCAGGCGTCCGTCATCCAACACCTGCAACAGCACATTAAATACATCAGGATGTGCTTTTTCTATCTCATCCAGCAATACCACGCTATAGGGTTTTCTTCGCACAGCCTCGGATAGCTGGCCGCCCTCATCGTACCCGATGTAACCGGGAGGCGCGCCAATTAAGCGGCTGACAGTATGTTTTTCCTGGTATTCGCTCATATCTATCCGCGTCATCATACTCTCATCATCAAACAGGTAATCGGCAAGCGCTTTGGCCAATTCCGTTTTTCCCACACCGGTGGTGCCTAAAAATATAAACGAACCAATCGGTTTTTTGGGATCCTGCAAACCGGCACGGCTGCGGCGTATGGCATCCGAAACGGCTTCGATGGCCTCTTCCTGTCCCACTACCCTTTTGTGCAATTCCGTTTCAAGGTGCAATAATTTCTCCCGTTCGCTTTGCATCATCTTACTTACAGGTATTCCGGTTGCACGGGCCACATTATCGGCTATATCATCCGCATCCACTTCTTCTTTTACCAGGCGTTTGCTATCACTGATCTCTCCAAGGCTTTTGGTAAGACTGGCAATAATCTCCTCCTGCTCCTTCACTTTTCCATACCGAATTTCGGCTACCAGGCCATAATCTCCATTACGTTCCGCTTGTTCGGCCTGCAATTTCAATTGCTCTATTTCGCCATTGGCGTTTTGTATTTTTTCAACAATCTCTTTTTCCTGCTGCCATTTGGCTTTCAGCGTGTCACGATCCACACTTAAATTGCTGATCTCAATAGCAAGCTGCTTTAACTTTTCCTCGTCTTTCTCCCTTTTTATAGCTTCCCGTTCAATCTCCAGCTGGCGTATTTTTCTTTCCAGCTCGTCCAGTTCTTCGGGCATACTATTCATTTCGAGCCTCAGTTTGGCGGCGCTTTCATCTATCAGGTCAATGGCCTTGTCGGGTAAAAAACGGTCGGTCATATACCGGTTCGATAATTCAACGGCCGCTATAATGGCCTCATCTTTAATGCGTACATGATGGTGGGTTTCGTACCGGTCTTTTAAGCCCCGCAAAATAGAGATGGCATCTTCAACTGTCGGCTCATTGATCATCACTCTTTGAAACCGGCGTTCGAGCGCCTTGTCTTTTTCAAAAAATTTCTGGTATTCACTTAAAGTGGTCGCGCCAATCGCCCTTAATTCACCACGGGCCAAAGCTGGCTTTAATATATTAGCTGCATCCATAGCGCCTTCTCCGCCGCCGGCACCCACCAGCGTATGTATCTCATCAATAAACAGCAGTATTTCTCCATCGCTGTCGCCTACTTCTTTCACAACCGATTTTAATCTTTCTTCGAACTCGCCTTTGTATTTGGCACCTGCTATCAACTGGCCCATATCCAGGGCGAAGATGATCTTACTCTTCAGGTTTTCAGGCACATCGCCATTTACAATTCTATGCGCCAGGCCTTCTGCGATCGCGGTCTTACCCACGCCAGGCTCACCCACTAAAATAGGGTTGTTCTTGCTACGTCGTGTAAGTATGTGCAACGTACGCCTGATCTCTTCATCGCGGCCAATAACAGGGTCCAATTTACCCTGGCGGGCCATGTCGTTCAGATTGCGTGCATACTTCTGTAACGCGTTGTATTGCTGGCTGGATGTTTGAGAATTAACGGTTGATCCCTTTCGCAATTCCAGGATAGCCGCCTTTAGCCCTTTTTCGGTTAAACCGGCATCTTTCAGCAACCGCGCTGTATTATCATTTACCTGTAACAATGCCAGCAGCAAATGCTCAACGCTTACAAATTCATCTTTAAAATCTTTTAATGCAGCATTGGCTTTCAGCATTACATTGTTCATTTCGCGGCTGATGTTTTGCGCTGGTTCACCTCCGCTTACTTTTGGAAGTTTACCGATCGCCTCATCAACCTTTGACTCTATAAACGACACGTTGACGTTGTTCTTCTTTAATAAAAAATCTACAGGACTGTCCTCTTCCTTCAGCAATGCTTTCAGCAGATGGTCGGTCTCAATATTAGGGTTGCCGTTATTGAACGCAAGCTGCTGCGCCTGCTGAATAATTTCCTGCGATTTTATGGTAAAGTTGTTTAAGTTCATGTATTTGCGTTTTTTTTAATCATTATTAATAGAACCTGCCAAACATTTGAACGATTCTTCTTTCCTCTAATTTCAAATAAAAGCCTCAGAATTAAAACCAATTCCAGTTATTTAGCGAACCTTTAAAAACCATTTGGCGTCCGTATTCAAAATCCACCTGCTGGTTTATTGGTTAAACCTATAATGCAAAAAGCCATCCAACCCTATCAATTAGGAAAATATGTCATGTATGCAATTGAAAATCGGCGGTAAAGTCAATGATTTTCTGTTCTTTATGCTATTTTTTCAGGTGCAGGCTCCCTCGCAGAATTTTGCCGCCTTAGATGCCAAATTTAAAAGGTACCAAAAACAGTTCGGAAATAATGCGGTGCTGATGATTAGCGACGACACCGGAATAATTTACACCCGTCAATTGGGGGATTTTACCATAAATACGCCCGAAAAAATCGCCTCCGGCACTAAGTGGCTAAGTGCAGCTTGTGTTATGACTTTGGTGGATGACGGAAAAATTAACCTGGATGACCCGGTGGCAAAATTTGTATCAGCCTTTAACAAACCCGGTTTCTAAGATATAACCATCCGCCACTGTCTAAGCAATTCAACAGGATTGAAAAACACGCCAATGGGTAAGGCTATATTTTCTGCCCGCAGCAAAAAAACACTTCAGCAAATGGTGGAAGATATTCCGGCAAAACAAAAGTTGGATGTAATGCCAATTTAAATTTGGTTAGGGACGACGTGGTTTTAAAAATGGTCTAGTAAAAAAGGTTTTTTTTGATGAAAAATCGCAACTTTTGCATTATAATTGCGTTGTTAATAATGTTGTTTAACCTTAAAATCAAAGAAATGTCAAAAAACAAATATAGGACTGATGTTCTTTTTGCCCATAGCGGTTTCTTTGTAGCTATGGGTTCAATATTTAACGTTGCAGGTAAATACTTTGAATATAACTACTCTGACAATGCAAATGAAGCTGATGATAGGGCTATTGAGAATGATTGGGGAGTTATAGGTGATGATTTAGAAACCACTATAGAAAAGAACCCGAAGCAAGAATTAATAAAAGGGTAATCGCAATGTCCTCAGAAGACCAAGAAAAAACTGATTTACCTCAAAAAAATGAACCGGAAATAATAATTCCTGAAGAGGTTCAGGAAATTATTAAAGACCTTCCAGAACCACAAAGGAAGGCAGTCACAGCTATATTCGCTGGCTTATCAATAAAAAGACAAGTTTTTAGGAGCCCAATTCCACCGCCGGAGATATTAAAAGGGTATAATGACATAATTCCAAATGGTGCAGACAGAATATTGAAACAATCAGAAAAGCAAACGCAACACAGAATTCAAACTGAAACAACAGTAATAACTAGGGAGCTGCAACAAGGAGACAGAGGGCAACATTATGGGTTCATAATTGCTATTTTGGGCTTACTCATTTCCGGTTTTCTTATATACACAGACCACGATACCGCAGGTACAATTTTAGGCGGCACTGACCTAATTGCATTAGTGTCTGTATTTGTTTATGGTAAATATGCTCAAAGAAAAGACTTAGACGCTAAGAAGTAGTCTTTTTAACTTTCAAAGCGGGGTGGCACTAATAGCCAACAAAAGTATCCTGAACGTTGTATGCTGCCGTGGGCACATCGTTCTATTATGGCAATATCGGTTTATTGATTGCAGGCAGGGTGGCCGAAGTAGTCAGCGGCAAAAGCTGGCAACAATTATTTAAAGAAAAGATAGCGCTGCCTTGCAAAATGAATTATACCGAATATGCTTTTGGCGGGCTTCAAATGCTGGCCGGTTCAGTTACCAGTACAGCAGCCGATTACATGAATTTCTTGCAAATGATTATGCACAGGGGCGTTTTTGAAGGAACGCTGGTATTGACTGAAGAAGCCATTAACGAAATGGAAAAATCTCAAACCAAAGGGATTAGTTGATTACACACCTGAAATAGCAGCCGGGTTTAATATGGGCTGGGTGAATGGGTAATGGCTAACGATGGCAGCGGAAAAAGTTTGAAGGTCAGCAGCCCCGGGCTTTTTGGATGGTGGCCGGTGGTCAATATTAAGAATGGCTACACATGGATTTTCTTTTTAAAAAGCCTAAAAAATTCAGTTAGAAAAGAAATGATGGCAGATATTTCTGCAACTATTGAACAATCAATTAAATAGAGATTTGTTAAGCGTATTATTTTAAAACAAACGAAAAGTATGGTTACCCAAAACCTTGTAAAATAGCCAAAAGGCTAAATTATATTTTCTGCTTTTTTACTACGGATGAAATTCTGTATCTATATTTATCGCGCCCAATATCCATTAAACCAGGTTACATTAAAGGCATCTTCAAAAGCTTTTAAAAACCTGCAAGCTGGATCAGGCAACTACCCCTGATTTATAATAATTAAAGATACTATATGCGCATTTTGGACAAACAGTTTTGCTTATTGGCAATATTATGCATTGCCATTACCTTTTGTAATGCCCAGCCCACCAACTTTGGAGAATTTACTACCGAAGAAAAGCTGTTGAAGCATGTTGATTTTGATAAAGAAGCCGATGCGGTTATTTTGTTCGACATGGCAATTGCCAGTTATAACGACGATTACAATCTGTTGCTACAGAGAAGAACCCGCATTAAAATATTGAAAGAAAAGGGTGTATCGCTCGCCAATGTAGAAATTCCATTCTATAGCAAAGATAAATTTGAAAGCATTTATAATCTGAAAGCGATCGTGTACACGGAGGATGGTAATAAATCGATGGTTATAAAAGAATTGCAGCGTTCAGACATTTTTACCACCAAATTAAATGACTATGTTTCGCTGGTAAAATTTGCCTTACCCAATGTTAAACCCGGCAGTATAATAGAATACAATTATGAAAGCCATTCCAAACATTTTGGCGGGCTGGATAACTGGTATTTTCAAAAAGAAATACCGGTATTGTTCAGCAGTTTTTTTTTAGCGGTTCCGCCCCGACAGGAGTTTGCTTATAACGTGCATAAAAGCCAGGATATACCCATCGATATTAATAATGACAAAAGGGAAGGCACCGTTAAATTTAGCATGAAAAATATAGCCGGGCTTAGGGATGAACCCTTTATGGATGCACCCAAAGATTATTTACAGCATGTTGACTTTCAGTTTTCCGGGTATGTAAACAGTTTCGGCAGCAAAGTAAACTATGTTACAAAATGGAGCGAAGTCAGCAGAGAGTTGATGGGCGAATCTCATTTTGGTAAGCTAATAAATAAATCGATCTCAGGTACCGAAGAACTGGTCAGCAGGTTTAAAGCTATCTCAAACCAAACAGAGCGCATTAAAGCCATTCATGAATACGTAACACAAAAGTTTACCTGGAATGGCATAAGATCAAAATACGCCACTGATGGGTTAAAAGACTGCTGGGAAAAAAGAAGCGGGCATAGCGGAGAGATAAACCTGTTATTCATTAACCTTTTAAAGAGCAGTGGCCTGGATGTTTATCCGCTGTTGATAAGTGAACGCAAACACGGAAAAGTGACCCTGGAATATCCCATATTAGACGAATTCAGTAACACCTTTGCCTATGTGCAGGCCGATGGAAATACATTTATTATGGATGGCACTGATCATCTGACACCAACTAATCTGACACCGGAATCGATCTTAAACACCAATGCGTTTTTAGTAGATAATAAGAAAGGTAGTTTGATGAAAATAGCGAATGAAACAGCTGGCAATTTTACTACTGTAAATATATTTTCGACCATTTCAGATAAAGGTGTTTTAAATGGAGAGGCTTCAATTTTGAATACGAACTATGCCAGGCTTGAACGGGGGGCCGATTACAGGCGGGATAAGGAGCTTTTCAAAAATGCCTATTTACAAAAAAATATTGTTGAATTAAAGGTGGATAGCCTGGTGCTGTCAAATCTCGAAAATGACAGCCTGCCCCTGCAGCAGGATTTTAGGTTCACACTGCCTGTGCAGTCATCAGGAGATTATAAATTGGTAAACGTTAACCTGTTTACCGGGCTCGAAAAAAATCCTTTTATAAGCGACAACCGTTTTACTGATATTAATTTTGGCAACCGCCAGCAGGTTACCGTTGTAGGGCAATATGTTATACCCGCAAATTTCAAGTTAGAGGAGGTGCCAAAAAACGTTCAGATGATCATGCCCGATAAAAGTATTACCATGGCGCGAACTGCATCCCTGTCTGAAAATGTTGTTTTATACCAGTTTTCTCTCAAAATAAACCGGCCGGTTTTTACAGCGGAGGAATACCCCGGGGTTAAAGAATTTTATAAAAAAATGTACACCTTTTTAGATGAACCGCTGGTATTAACCAATAAATAATGGTATGCGAAAAACGAACTGTCTTTCATTAATACTGGCTTTTTTTTTATCTGTTGCAGCTTTTGCCCAGCCGGTTGTTAATCTTTCTAAATTGTCGGCAGCCTCTATACCTTATTCGTTACGTCAAAATGCAATTGCCGTTTACCGGCTGGATGAGGGCAACGTTGAGGTAATTTCCCCTTCAAGATATATTTTTAAGGTTCACCAGGTTGCGACCGTGCTAAACAATAAGGGAGATGATCTTTTTGACGTTGTATTGATGTTTGATAAACTGCAAAAAGTTGACAAAGTAGAAATAAATGTTTTTGACAGCACGGGCAACAAAATTGCTTCTTATACCAGCAAAGATTTCTCTACCAAAAATTACGATGACCGCATGTCGGTTTTTACCGATGATAAACTGCTGTACCTGGAGATTGCGCCACCCGCCTATCCATGCACCATTGAAAAATTGTACACCGTCAGCACCACCGGTTACCTCAGCCTACCCCGCTGGACGGTTGCTACTCCCAAAATACCGGTCGAATTATCGCATTTCACCGTTTCGGTACCCGCGGCCATAGATATCAGACATAAAGAATACGGATTTAAATTGCAGCCCGTCGTTACCAGAGCAGGTGATAAAATAGTTTACCAATGGACGGCCGAAAATATTATGCCTCCTACCGAAGCAGAAGATGAAGGCTATGACCAGGTAAACAATTTACAGGTTATAGCGGTGTCACCCAACCAGTTTGTGTACGATGGATTTGCAGGCCAAATGAAAACATGGAAAGACCTGGGTAACTGGAACTTTGCTTTATACAACGACGAGAAGGGCTTTCTTCCCCAGCAGGTCACTGAATTTAAATCAATGGTTGCCTCCGGTAAGACCGACCGCGAAAAAATTGCCCTGTTATACAAACATCTTAAAAAATCGATGCGCTATGTAAGTGTGCAATTGGGTATTGGCGGATTTAAACCTTTTGCCATACAATATGTACACGAAAAACAGTATGGCGATTGTAAGGCTTTAACCAATTACATGCGTTATATGCTAAGGGCGGTCGATATAAAGGCATACCCGGCATTGGTAAGCGCCGGCAGCAGCAAGGCCCCTTTCGATACCAGTTTTCCCGCTTCGTATTTTAACCATGTTATTTTGTGCGTACCCCTTGCACAGGATACCATTTGGCTGGAATGTACCAGCAATAATAACCAACCAGGCGAACTGGGAAGTTTTACCGAAAACAGGAATGCCCTCTTACTAACCGAAAACGGGGGCCTTTTGGTGCGTACGCCAAATAGCAACCCAGCCAGCAATATTTTTAGTACCCATACGGTCATTACCATAAACGAAGATGGTGGAGGCAAGGTGCAATCGAATATTGCCTGCACCGGCGATTTCAGCAGCTTCATGTCAGAAATTGAACAGGAGAACTCTGATGACAAAAAACGTATATTCAGCAGTTATCTAAAATATAAAAGCCCCGATACATTCTTACTTACAAATAAGGAAGACCAGGATGATAAAAAAAGTTTTGGCCTTCAATTATCTTATGACCAACTATTTGCTTTCAAGGCGGGATCAAAAATGTTTTTCGATCAAAGAATAAACAAAATAGTGACAACCGATCTTAAACCAGGCGAAAGAAAGCAGCCTTACCTGTTTAGATTTCCATATGAAAAAACAGACACCACCATTTATATACTGCCTGCCAGCATGAAGGTTGAATCGCTACCTGCAAAAAAAGAGATCAGCACGCCCTACCTGGCCTATAGCAGCGAATGTTTTCAAAATGAAGTGGAGAACAAGTTGGTCGTCATTACACGTGTTACAGTAAAACAAAAAGTGGTTGCCGCCAGTGCTTACGCCGGTGTAGCCGACAGCTTTAGCCAGTTAAATAAAAACGAAGGACAAAAAATTGTGCTGAGAAATGAATAAGGGGGCAGTTAGTTTTCAATTCAAAAGAACATCGTAAAAACAATCTTTTTTAGAAGAGTATCATGAGTTTTTGAGAAAGTTTAAAATTGCTTATGATGATCAATACATATTTTAAGAGCCTTTAAATGAATATATCTTTTGAAAATATGGGTCGAACCTACGGTTCTTTTGAAATTTTTTTATTTTATACCCCGGGTTGAAACCCGGGGCTACCATATAAATAGAGCCTACGGCTCCGCCCCTTCAATCTTTAATTCTATCCCTGAATTTGGCAGATGCGTAGCATCGACCCATGTGGTAGTCACGGATACCGGGAGATTTCAATCTGGGAACACGAGATATATTTTCACGAGAGCCATCGGCTCGGTGCATTTATGAATTCATGATTTTCAATTTTTGGCAAATCTCCAATAAGCCAAAGAGAACGGAATGGTTCTTTTGCAGAGCCATCGGCTCGTTCTATGTGGTAGCCCCGGAAACCGGGGGGTTTCAACCCGGGGAAAAGGAAATATCTATTTCTTACGAGAGCCATCGGCTCGGCCCATTTACGTTTTGATTGTTTTCGGTTTTAACCAAATCACCATTAAACAAAAAAGAACCAGATGTTTCTTTTGCAGCGCCATCGGCTTGGTCCATGTGATGGCCCTGGAAACCGGGGGGTTTCAATCCGGGGAAATTGTGATACATTCTTTTTACGAGAGCCATCGGCTCGACCCATTTACGTATTGATTGTTTTCAGTTCTAACCAAATCACCATTAAGCAAAAGAGAACCGGATGTTTCGTTTGGAGAGCCATCGGCTCGGTCCATGTGGTAGCCCCGGAAACCGGGGGGTTTCAACCCGGGGAAATAGAGATACATTCTTTTTACGAGAGCCATCGGCTCGACCCATTTACGTATTGATTGTTTTCAGTTCTAACCAAATCACTATTAAGCAAAAGAGAACCGGATGTTTCGTTTGGACAGCCATCGGCTCGGTCAATGCGGTAGCCCCGGAAACCGGGGGGTTTCAACCCGGGAATTGGGATATGTTTTTTACGAGAGCCATCGGCTCGGCGCATAAACCAATAATATTGTCCTTAGACCGGAGATAATAAAAATCTATTCTATAATTAAAAAGAATTCATTTCGATTATATTTATTATTCCTTTCCTCAAAACCTCCCAAAAATTATGGCAAACACATATCATCAAATTTATTTGCAAGTGGTATTTGCTGTTAAATTTAGAAATGCCATCATAAACAAAGAAATCAGCCGTGAAATTTATAGCGTGATTGGTAACCTTATTAATGAAACGGAATGTAAAACGCACATAATAAATGGGGTATCAGACCACGTTCATTGTTTAATCGGGCTAAAGCCAGTTATTTCCGTTTCAGATCTTTTGAAGTCTGTAAAAGGAAAGTCTTCTAAATTTATAAATGATCACAGCCTCACCAAAAACCATTTTGCATGGCAAGATGGTTTTGGCGTTTTCTCTTACGGTCAATCGCAGGTTGATAAAGTTTATAAGTATATTCTTAACCAGGAAGAACATCATAAAAAGCAGTCTTTTTTAGACGAGTATCGTGAATTTTTGAGAAAGTTTAAAATTGATTATGATGAAAAATACATATTTCAAGAGCTTATTTAAATGATTAAATCTTTTGAAAATATGGGTCGAACCTACGGTTCTTCGAAAATCTTTTCTATTTTTCCCCCAGGTTGAAACCCCCCGAATTAAAATACGGGGCTACCATATAGATAGAGCCTAAGGCTCTACCATTACAAACTTTAATCTTTCCCTCAATTTGGCAGAGGCATAGCAGCGACACATTTGGCAATTCCGGATATCGGGAGATTTCAATTCGGGGAAAACGAGATATAATTTCACGAAAGCCATCGGCCCGGCTGATTTATAAATTGATCGTTTTCGATTTTAGCAAAACACCACCAGCCGAAATTAACAGCAGGATTTTACAAGAGCCATCGGCTCGGTTAATGTGGTAACCCCGGGTTTCAACCCGGGGAAAAGGAGATATGTTTTTCTTACGAGAGCCATCGGCTCGGCCCATTTATAGATTCATGGATTTCAATTTTTGGCAAAACATCATTGCGCAAAAGAAAATAGCGGTGTTTATGAAGAGCCATCGGCTCGATCCATGTGGTAGCCCCGGGTTTCAACCCGGGGGCTGGAGATATATTTTTCTTACAAGAGCCATCGGCTCGGCCCATTTATAAATTAATTATTTTCAATTTTTGGCAAAACATCCTTACGCGAAAGAAAACAGCGGTGTTTATGAAGAGCCATCGGCTCGGTCCATGTGGTAGCCCCGGGTTTCAACCCGGGGGCTGGAGATATATTTTTCTTACAAGAGCCATCGGCTCGGCCCATTTATAAATTAATTATTTTCAATTTTGGGCAAAACATCATTGCGCAAAAGAAAATAGCGGATTTTATGCAGAGCCATCTGCCCGGTCCATGCGGTAACCCCGGGTTTCAACCCGGGGGATTTTAATCCGGGGGGTTTCAATCCGGGGAAAAGGAGATATAATTTTTTACGAGAGCCATCGGCTCGGCCCATTTATAATTAATGATTTTCAATTTTTGGCAAAACATCATTGCGCAAAAGAAAATAGCGGATTTTTTGCAGAGCCATCGGCTCGGTCCATGTGGTAGCCCCGGGTTTCAACCCGGGGGCTGGAGATATATTTTTCTTTCAAGAGCCATCGGC
>JBBRCW010000221.1:0-12013 GCA_038204535.1 Chitinophagales bacterium
TACAGGACACAACCTAATGACAGCCGACAAGGTAGTAGCTGAACTAACCTTTGGTTTTTGGACTTCGCTTTTCAATAAGCAATATGCCAAAGACTTTTGGAAACCTTTAATGTATGCTTTCCCTTTGTTGGACACAGCAAATAAACGCAGGGATAAAATTTCTTATAAACTCAATCATATTCGCAAATTCAGAAACCGAATTTTTCATTACGAACCAATTTGCAACGACCTCACTGCATTAGTGACAAACCACAACAACATTTTAGAAATACTCAACTGGATAAATGCTGACATCGTTAGCTGGACAAAACAAATAGACCGCTTCGACTACTTATATAAGCAAGCAGTTGCATTACGTTCAGCAACCTGACCCACCGCACCAGGTCATGCCCTGAATAAAGTCATCTCCCTCAAATTCATTCAGAGCAGTTCATGCCGAATTGCCAACCAGGGGATCCCCGCAGCTGTCCGACGAAGGAGGAATCCCTATGCTTTTGTCATTCCGACAGAGGAGGAATCCTTATAATGAACATCTAATTAAAGCTTGAGTTCAAACACTTACAAAAGCGCCTTGGTAAATCGCCGACCCGTAGCCCCCCGGCTGCTGTCCGACGAAGGAGAAATCCCTATGCTGTTGTCATTCAGAACCCGATATTTTTGATCGGGAAGGAATCCTTATGCAGTTGTCCGACGGAGGAGGAACCCACGCGCAGATTTTTCAGGCTAACCGCGGCAAACTAAAACTCCCCCCCGGGGGATTTAAGGGGCTTTTATTTCGGCCTCCTCTCGAAAAAGAGCACAACAAAGGCATCCAGAAGGCCATCTGGAACATAGCTATTCACAGGGGTAAATAAAAAAAGGATCCCTTCGGGATAGTAAAAAATCCATTCAACTAAAAATAACTGATGAAAAAAG
Organism: Chitinophagales bacterium; assembly: GCA_038204535.1. Classification (GTDB taxonomy): domain Bacteria; phylum Bacteroidota; class Bacteroidia; order Chitinophagales; family Chitinophagaceae; genus Segetibacter. Next base: position 916 of record JBBRCW010000221.1, read on the forward strand.
GGTTCACATTAATGGAAATGATTGGGTACTGGCACTGGATGATGCGTCAAAAAAAATCAGCCCTCAAGGCACCAAAATTTAAAATAAAACTTATGAAAAATGTATTGAAGGCGGCTACCCTTTTCGCATTCATTATTTGCACGGTTTGCTGTGCTGCGCTCCGGACAGCTTACCTGGAAAGATGCAGCGACAAAAATGCCTGAAGTCTGGTATGGTTCGATCGAAGCAAAAAAGGTTGCTGATATTGTGTTGAAATATCAAACAGAAATTGGTGGTTGGTCAAAAAACCACGATTATGTAAAAGGCGTCAACCACGATGAATGGGCCAAAATAAAATCAACCGCTATTGGAGCAACTTTTGACAATGGTGCAACCTTCACCGAGATGAATTTTCTTACAAAAATGTATAGGAAAGTAAAGGATGAGCGTTATAAAAGATCATTTGTCAGATTTTTTAATTATATACTGGAAGCGCAATACGCTAATGGTGGCTGGCCACAGTTTTATCCTATCAGGCCCGGTAAGGGCGTAGCCTATAATTCACACATTACGTACAATGATAATGCTATGGTGAATACAATGGAATTCTTAAAAGATATAGCAGAAGACAAGCCCTTTTATGCCGCACTGCAGATCAGTCCTACAATGAAAGACATGGCAAAGAAGTCATTTAATAAAGGAGTGGATTGCATTTTGAAAACCCAGATAGATGTGAAAGGGCAACCTACCGTCTGGTGTGCTCAACACGATGAGGTTACGATGAAACCTGCCAATGCACGAGCTTACGAACTGGCCTCTTTTAGTGGTGCGGAATCGGTAGGGATCACGATGTTTCTGATGGATATTGATAATCCGTCAAAAGAAATTATTGCCGCTGTTAAAGGCGCTGAAATCTGGTTTGAAAATCATAAAGTGGAAGGCATCAGGTTACAGGAAATTGTAAATGCTGAGGGACTAAAGGACAAGGTAGTGGTAGAAGATAAAAATGCGCCTGCTCTTTGGGCTCGCTTCTACGACTTAAATACAGAGCTACCTTACTTCTGCGACCGTGACGGGATTAAAAGAGGGACCTTTGCTGAATTGGGCTATGAGCGCCGCAATGGATATAATTGGTACACCACTGCACCGGAAAAAGTGTTGAATAAATATCCTGGCTGGTCAAAAAAATGGAATGTAATCTAAATGAACTATTTTAAAAAATTTTAAAACGATTGTCATGCTAAAAAAACTATCTATCGCACTGTTATTGCTGGTGAATGTGTGCTTTGTTTTTGCTCAGTCAACAAGTAAACAACGGGTGCTGGTTTTAACTGATATTGAAAACGAACCCGATGATGCGATGTCAATGGTCCGGTTTCTTACTTACTCCAATCAATGGGATGTGGAAGGGTTGGTAGCAACTACTTCTGTTCATCAAAAAAATAAAGTAGCTGCCTGGCGTATAAAGGAGATCGTTGATGCTTATGGAAAAGTAAGAGAAAATCTATTGAAACATGAGGCGGGCTATCCTTCTGCAGAATACCTGCTTTCAGTATTAAAAGAAGGACGCTCTGATTATGGCATGCAAGCCGTAGGAAAAGGAATGGATTCTCAGGGTTCCGACCTCATCATTCAGGCGGTGGATAAAGATGACAGTCGCCCGGTTTGGGTACTGGTTTGGGGTGGCCCAAATTGCCTTGCACAAGCACTATGGAAAGTGAAGGAAACCCGTTCAAAAAAAGATATAAATAAGTTTGTTTCCAAACTACGGGTGTACACTATCTCTGACCAGGATGACAGCGGCCCATGGATAAGGAAAACTTTTCCTGAACTTTTTTACATAGCCAGCCCAGGGTTCCACAGCCTTGGTGGCTATCATCATTCTACCTGGACAGGTATTAGCGGCGATCATTTTCATGGACGGTTTGCCGGAGGCAACTTTGAAATAGTTGACAATCCATGGCTCGATAAACACATTCGCAGCAAAGGCCCATTAGGTGCCCAATATCCCCAATTTGAATTTTTAATGGAAGGTGATACACCAAGTTTTCTATACCTCATCAACAATGGACTGGGAGATCCTGAACATCCTGATTATGGAAGCTGGGGAGGTCGTTATGAATTATACACGCCCCGCACCGAAAAATGGTTCCTGGAAGCTGAAACCCGGCCTCTATGGAATAACGCGCAGGATGAAGTGTTAGGTGTTGACAGCTTCTGGCACACCAGCAATAAAGCAACTATCTGGCGCTGGCGCGAAGCATATCAAAACGATTTTGCCGCACGTATGAACTGGACCATCAAGCCTTATAAAGAGGCCAACCACCCTCCTGTTCCCAAACTAAACAACCCTGCACAAATCACCGTAAAGGCTGGCGAAAAAGTAAGTTTAAGCGCCGAAGGTTCTACCGACCCGGATGGCGATAAGCTTTCGTATAAATGGTTTTATTATGGCGAGCCCGGCACCTTCGCCCTATCCACTGGAAAAACCGGCGATCCGGTAAAAATCGAAGATGCAGATAAGGCAAATGCATCATTCACGGCTCCGGCGAAATTTGGCAGGCCTGGAACGATGCATATTATACTGGCAGTTACAGATAGTGGAACACCTGCCCTAACTCGTTACAAACGGGTGATTGTGAATGTGAATAGCCAAAATTAAGTTGATGAAGTAAATAGGTTGAACGGTTTAATCACGCTATCCGAAACATAAAAGCGCTTGCAATAGGATGAAGTTTCTCGCCACCTATTTTTTTGATTGCGCCCATGTGTGGTTCAATCTTTACTTTGGAAAAGCCACGAGCCTCACTGTCAATTCCAGGAATGGTTCTGAAAAATTCGATGTTTGGACTGGAACCCCAGACATGACAATCGGACCGGGTAAAGCATATGTCAGACGTTTCTGCCCAGGTGGTTATGACATATTTGGTTTAAATGAACAGGCTAAAAAATTGTATTTTGTAATCAGATCAAAAAATATTTTTTCTTGTAATGGGGTTATTTTTGATCAATTATTTTCGCATTTTTAATGAGACCATTTTTAACGATTAACAGCCATATTGTATGATAAGATACAAAATCCTTTACTTTCTCCTGCTGGCTCCTTTTGTTGGCTTGTGTCAAAACAACCAAAAATCCGCGACTCTAAAACCCAACATCATTTTTATTCTTACTGATGATATGGGTTATGGCGATATCAGTTGCTTTAACGGCACTTATTCGACCCCCAATTTAGATAAACTGGCTGCCGAAGGAAGAAAATTTACACGCTATTACAGCGCCTCACCCATCTGTTCGCCTTCGCGGGCAGGTTTTATGACAGGCATGGCACCGGCCAAATGGAACATTACAAGTTATCTGCAAAATAAGTCGGACAATAAATTGTGCGAACAGGCTGATTACCTTTTAACTGAAGCTCCATCAGTTGCAAGGTCATTTAAAGCCAGTGGTTACGCAACTGGTCATTTTGGTAAATGGCACATGGGTGGCGGACGCGATGTGGATGATGCACCGGGTATTAATTCGTATGGTTTTGATGAGTATAACAGCACGTGGGAAAGCCCCGACCCGGACCCAATGATAACTGCAACTGACAGGATATGGAGTGATAAAGACAGTGTAAAAAGATGGAACCGAACTGCTTATTTTGTTGACAAGACTCTTTCTTTTTTAAAAAGGCATAAGGGGCAGCCTTGCTACATAAATCTTTGGCCCGACGATGTACATACGCCCTGGATACCGGGAGATGGAGAAGTAAGAAATTATCCTTCCAAACCTGAAGAAGAGACGGCTTTTATTGCAGTGTTAAATGAATACGATAAACAAATGGGACGATTGCTGAAAGGCCTTAAAGAAATAGGTGTTGATGACAATACCATTGTTGTTTTTACCAGCGACAATGGGCCACTGCCTAATTTCAGACACGACAGGTCGGCCGATATGCGGGGCACTAAATTGTCGCTGTACGAAGGTGGCATAAGGATGCCTTTTATCATTCGCTGGCCGGGCCACATACCAGCAGCCACTGTCGACTCCACGTCAGTTTTGTGCGCTACAGATCTTTTTACTTCCTTTAGTAAAATGGCTGAAATACCATTGCCTAAAAACTATGCTGCAGATGGCGAAGACAAAAGTTTAGTGTTGCTGGGAAAACCTGCGGATCGCAAAAAAGATATTTACTGGGAATACGGAAGGAACGATGTCAGTTTTAAATATCCACCAAACATTAATGACAGGAGTCCTTCGCTTGCCATTAGAGAAGGAAAATGGAAATTAATAATGAACAGCGATGGTTCGCGGGTGGAGCTGTTTGATATGCAAAATGATGTCAGGGAGCAACACAACCAGTCAGGCCAACAAAAAGGTATTACAGCCAGGTTAAGTAAAAAGCTATTGGCATGGTGGAATGCTTTGCCAAAGCTTAAAGGATAAGCTTATTTCAATCAGCTATTTGCCTGTAACAAACCGGTCTCCGAAGACTTTAATAGTAATTATTTCGAGGACAGGAGAGTTTTTGCAAGGCCTTTTTGGATGTGAGTTGAGTACAAATAAAATCCCGGATGATTCGGAATTTTCTGCGCAGAGTTAGGGATTCGAACTCTGCCTTTTTTCATAATTTGCCTGTCGCAAAAACGACAAATCCGGGAAATAAAAGCCCAAACCCAGGAGAGTCAACAGCATGCTTCATTCTTTTTTAAAAGCAAGCGGTCAGAAATAAAAGCAAAAACCCATTCAAAATGTGTGAATGATGTAACCTTTTCTAAAAGTAGTGTAACACTTTAGAGAATAAATTATTTGATCTTTATGGAAATCGCGGCTAAAGATTATTTTTTCCATCACTTACTATTTTAATCCGCCTGGTGGTTACAGGTGTACTGCTATGGCCTCTGAACACCTACATCCCAATGGAGCAGACATTAAACGCTTCATGAATTATATAACCCTTTATGGGCCAAACCACCGACCTTTAATCGTTTTGGATTAAATCAGGCATCCATTTGAAATTATACATCAAATATATGGTGAGCAACCGCTGTAAAATGGCGGTGAAAGAAGCTTTGACAAAACTCGGGTTGCACTTTATTGTTGTTGACCTGGGAGAAGTAGAGATAATGGAAAACATTTCTATGGAACAACGGGAACAAATAAACAGGGTCCTGCTCGACACTGGACTTGAATTGATGGATGATAAAAAAGCAATTTTAATTGAAAGAATAAAGAATGCGGTTGTTGAAATGGTTCATCATACTGACGAACAGATTAAAACAAATTTCTCCGATTTTTTAAGCCGTAAATTAAATCACGACTACACTTACCTCGCTAATTTATTTTCAGAGGTACAGGGCACCACCATTGAACAGTTTATGATTGCTCATAAAGTAGAAAGGATAAAAGAACTGATCATTTATGATGAACTAAACATTACTGAAATAGCCTGGAAGATGAATTACAGCAGCGTGGCCCATTTATCGACCCAGTTTAAAAAAATTACCGGTCTCACCCCTACGCATTTTAAAAACTTAAAAGATAAAAGGCGAAATCCGATTGAAGATGTTGGAAACACACCGGCCAACAAACAGGACAAGATCAAATAACAGCAGCTGGTTGAATTACCGGGTTTTTCAAATGCGCTGCTTAAAAACTAATAAATGAATGCAAAAAAAGAAATACCGTCCATAAATAAAAACAATGTAGATTTTGAAGACCTGGTGAATAGATTACCGACGGCTGTGTATTCCTGTGATAAGAAAGGCCGGATTACTTATTACAACGAAGCGGCGGTAAAATTATGGGGTCGCGAACCGGTTATTGGTGAAGACATAACGTGTGGTTCTTTAAAAATATATAATAAGCACGGTACGCCAATTGACTTAACGAAATGTAACATCGCCATTAGTCTTAAAGAAGGCAGTGCCATTAAAGATGAAGAGATCATTATAGAAAGGCCAGACGGCAGCCGTTCTATTGTGCTATCGAACCCACAACCTCTGTTTGATGTAGCAGGTAAATTAACCGGTTCTACGAATATGTTGCTGGATATTACCGAAAAAGTTAAGGCCAGTAAAAAACTGGAAGAAAATGAGATCCGTTTCAGGTTAATGGCAGATTTAATGCCCGAAAAAGTTACAAGTGCAGACTCGCATGGCAATCCGCTCTATTATAACCAGCACTGGACTGAATACACGGGATTAACGATGGAGGAGTTACTCAAAGATGGATGGAGAAAATTAGTACACCCTGACGACCACATAGAAATGGAAACCGGTTGGCTGCATTCAGTAAAAACAGGCGATCCCCTGGAAATGGAATTTCGCTGCAAGAATAAAAAAGGAGAATTTGACTGGCACCTTTACCGGACTAAAGCGATAAAAGATGAGAATGGTAAAGTGTTTATGTGGATTGGCACAGCGACTGAAATTGAAGTTTTTAAAAAGCAAAAAACAGACCTCGAATTAGCAGTCATAAAAAAGACAACAGAACTAAAGGAAGTTAATGATGACCTGATGAGAAAGGAACGGGAAGTTGAATTTACCAAGGAAAAATTACTGGCTGAATATTCACGCAGTTTAATTGAAGCCAGTCTTGACCCATTGGTTACGATTAACACGGATGGCAAGATCACGGATATGAATGAGGCCACTGTGGATATTACTGGGGTACCGCGTGACAAATTGATAGGCTCTGACTTCTTTGATTATTTTACGGAAGCCAAAAAAGCCCGAAACGTTTATAAAGAAGTGTTTTCAAAAGGGTCTGTGGCAGAGTCGCCACTTACCTTACGTCATATAAATGGTAAACTAACCGATGTATTATTTAACGGGTCAGTATATAAAGACCCGGCCGGAAGTGTGTTGGGTGTAGTTATTGTTGCCAGGGATGTTACTGTTCAGAAAAAGATTTCTAAAGAATTAACAGAAGCAATTGTATTTGCCGAGTTGGCCACTACCATTGCCGAAGTAGCAAAACTAAAAGCAGAAACGGCCACTCAGATAGCTGAAGATGCCGTAAAAGCAAAGCAACAGTTCCTTAGCAACATGAGCCATGAGATTCGTACGCCTATGAATGCCATCATCGGCTTTACGAAAGTGGTTTTAAAAACAGAGCTGACCATAAAACAAAAAGAATATTTAAATGCCATAAAGCAGAGTGGCAACGCATTAATTGTATTGATTAACGATATTCTCGACCTGGCTAAAGTAGATTCAGGTAAAATGACTTTCGAGAAAATTCCATTTAATATCGAGTCTTCAATCTCTTCATTGATCCACTTGTTTGAAACAAAAATTGAAGAAAAAAATTTAAAGTTGGTTAAGAAGTACGACCAAAAAATACCCGCCGTATTACTGGGCGACCCGGTTCGTTTGCACCAGGTCATCCTAAACCTGGTAAGTAATGCCGTTAAATTTACCAACAGCGGAAAAATTACCATCGCTACGACGTTACTGAATGAAGATGATGGAAAAGTAAATATTGAATTTGCTGTAACAGACACCGGAATAGGAATAGCCAAAAATAAGACCAAAAGCATTTTCGAAAATTTCCAACAGGCTTCCAGCGGCACATCCAGGCTTTATGGAGGAACCGGATTGGGGCTCGCCATTGTAAAACAACTGGTAGAAGCACAGAAAGGAACCATCAAGGTGGAAAGTAAAATTGGTGCGGGTTCTACTTTTAAATTCACTTTAGGTTTTCAAAAAACCAGTGAATCTGCAGAATCAAACGCCGAGTTACCCGAATTGAATACGGAACTTAAGAACATTAAAGTACTGGTTGTAGAAGATATGGCGCTGAACCAATTACTGATGAAAACTTTGCTGGACGATTTTGGGTTTGAACGGGATATTGCTGCAAATGGTAAAATAGCCATTAAAAAATTAGCAGAGAAAGATTACGATATTATTCTTATGGATCTGCAAATGCCTGAGATGAATGGTTTTGAAGCAACAGAATACATTCGTAACAAGATGCTTTCAAAAATTCCCATTATTGCCTTAACTGCCGATGTTACCACAGTTGACGTGGCAAAGTGCAGGGCGGTTGGTATGAATGACTATATAGCAAAACCAGTTGATGAACGGGTGTTATACAGCAAGATCATTGGCCTGGTAAAGAAACCAGTACAAAAAAATTATAACCTGGCTAAAGTAATTGAGAGGCCAGAGAAAAAAAATATAAAATGTACAGACCTGTCATACCTGGTAGGTAAAACAAAAAATGACCCCAAACGGATGATGGAAATGATCACCATTTACCTGAAGCAAACTCCATTCCTTATTAGTGCGATGAAACAAAGTTTGCATGATAAAGACTGGGATGGTTTACATGCTGCAGCACATAAGATAGTGCCTTCATTTGCTATAGTGGGCATTAGCCCCGATTTTGAAGTAGTAGCAAAAAAGGTGCAGGCATACGCTGGTACAATTTCACAAGCAAATGGAATTGATAGTTTGGTGATGCAGCTTGAAAAGGTTTGCGCACAGGCTTGTGAAGAATTGGAAGAAGAATACAGCACATTAAAATATACCAACGCATGAACAACGGAAATAAAATAAAACTTTTTTTGGTAGATGACGATGCCCTGTTGTTAAAAGCGCTCGAAATAGAATTTCTGCAACATGCCGATTTTGAAATAGAAACATATGCAACCGGCGAACTTTGCCTGCAGCATTTACAAAACAATCCAGATGTAATCATCTTAGATTATCACCTTAATGGTATCGACAAAAATGCTATAAATGGTCTGAAAACATTGGATAAGATAAAGTCTTATAATTCTGATATTCCGGTAATAATGCTGTCATCCCAGGACAGTATTGATGTAGCAATAAACTGTATGCACCACCGCGCTTTTGATTATATTGTAAAAAGTGAAACTGCCTTCATACGCCTGCAAAAGGCAATCAGCACCATATTCAGTTACCGCAAAATGGAGAAAGAACTGAAATGGTATATGGAGCGGATGTGATCCCTTATCCCCCGCCTTCTTTTAGCTTTTGCATACGTCCGAAATTCTATCACGGCGTATGATTGATGCTAACCCATTAACTTAATAGAATAACGCTTCCTTTTTAAACTGAATGCACACTACATTCAGTATTCTTCTCCGAAAAATGTGAATAATGTAATATAAACCCATAGTTATATAATAACTGTTGACACATTGTTGTGCAATTTTGTATTACAAGCCTGATACCGGTTTTCCTATGTCTGTGTAACGCATGCCGGCTAAAGAGAACTCATCTTTTTTTTACAAATATTCGCACAAAATAAAAATATAACCAATATGGATAATGTAACGGAAATTAATAGAAGCTGGAACGAGATAAAAGGAAAAATAAAACAAAAATTTGGAATGCTTACCGATGATGATTTACTATTTGCAGAAGGTAAAAAAGAAGAAATGCTGGGCAGGCTTCAGAAAAAATTAGGAATGACAAAAGAAGAAATTTATAAAATTATTGCATCGTTATAAAATATTCTAAACCTCTGATAAACATAAAATAAATAAATAATTATGGGCAACTTACTTTACACTATCGCGGTAATTCTGGTTATTTTCTGGCTCATTGGTTTTTTAGGATTCCATGCCGGCGGCATTATACATATTCTCCTGGTAATAGCAGTGATAGCCATATTACTGAAAATTATTCAGGGAAAAAAAATCCTTTAAAACAAGAAAGCCATTGCCTTTGCCCGAACAGGCAGACAATTTAAAAAAATAACAGAACATTTCATTCACGACGCATAATTCACGACGAGTTAACGTCTTTAAAAATTAGCCTAAAATACAAAACATGAACATTAAAAGAATATTTGGAGTAGTACTTACGGTACTGGGCATAGTTGGTCTCATTTATGCCGCAATCCAGTTCGCAAATACTACTGGTGCAATTACCGGATTTAAATCACTCGCTATTTATGGCATACTCGGCTTAATATTTTTTACTTCCGGTATCAGCCTGGTACGTGCAACAAAAGACGAATCCTAAAGGAAGATTTTTCACCTTCCCGGAGCACCTTTTCAAAGCCGTTCTAATAAAGTAACCAATGATTTTGAAGCATTTCAAATTCTCCATTCTTAGTCTGACAATTTGATTTTTATCAGGCATACGACAAAAATAATTTTGGGTAAAGCGGTTGAGATTTTCTTAACCGCTTTATCTTTTAATACATGGCACCCTGAAACAAGTTCAGGATGACGGCTCTGGTTATGCTGTCCTCCGAGGGCCGAGGGATCCTTTGTTTTTTGGGAGGGATTACTCCTTTTTCGGACAATCCTAATGTCATCCCGAGGAACGAGGGATCCGCTGTTGTTTGGGAGGGATTAATCCTTTTTCGGACAATCTTAATGTCATCCCGAGGAACGAGGGATCCGTTGTTGTTTGGGAGGGATTACTCCTTTTTCGGACAATCCTAATGTCATCCCGAGGAACGAGAGATCCGCTGTTGATCTGGAAGGGATTTCTCTTTCGTCGGACATGAGAAGTCAGACAACAGCATTTTTGAAACATGCATCAATGCCATTTATTCCAGGGGCCATTGGTTGGTAACCAGGTGGCCATCAATAAAACGACTATTTCAACGCTGTCTATACTCTGGTTGTAACCAAAAAAAGGGGCAACGAAATGTTGCCCCTTAACTTTTTTTACAAGTAAAATTATTTATGATTTAACAGGTAAAATACACCCAGTTGAAAACCACTGTTGGTAGATTTAACAGAACTGCTTTCCGTAATATCGCTAAGACCGGCATTATACCTGAAATCTATACCAAAACCGGTTGATGGCTTTACATAACCTATTCCTAAACCCACCCCAAATTCAACCGTTTTAAAGCTTTCTTTAACGTTAACACTTTTACCATTCGATTTAGAATCTGCATTTACCAGGAAGCCTACCTGCGGGCCTGCTTGTAACCGAAACCCGTTGTCGAACATATACTGAAGAAGTACCGGAACATTTAAATAACCCAGGTTTACTTTATAATCGACACCACCACTGGTATATTTTCCACCCTGCGAAGAGTAAACCAACTCGGGTTGCAACGCTATTGAACGGTCAAGGTGAATATGCCCGAGTAAGCCCAAATGAATACCAGTTTTCGTAGTATAGTTTGGACC
>JBBRCW010000222.1:0-11949 GCA_038204535.1 Chitinophagales bacterium
CGAGGATGGCAGTTGTAATAACCTCATCACCCAGCGTTTCTGCCCATTCTTTGGGTGATTTGTTGGTGGTGATGATAAACGATGTTTTTTCATGCAGTGCGTTGATAAAATGGAAAAAAGCATTTGCTTCATTGCGTGCGATAGAAAACATCATAATGTCATCAATGACGATTAAATGAGCTTTTAACAACCGCCTGTGATCGGCCATTGCTGCCCTGGAGATATCTTTGGTCTTTAGCATGTTCATAATAACCTCAATCGTTCTAAAATAAGCCCTGTAGCCACTTTTCAGGGCATAGTCACACAGTCCTGCAGCCAGGAATGATTTGCCTGTTCCGTTGGGGCCCATGATAATAAGATTAAAATTCTGATCAAGCCAGTTAAGTTCTTTTAGCTGCTCCAGTTTTGCTTTAGGTAAACTACCCATATTGGAGCTATTGTATTGTTGCAGTTCATGATTGAAGGGCAGTTTGGCAACCTTTATTTTCCGTTCCAGGTCCTTTGCGTTACGGTGGTTGATTTCCGCAGCAAGCAGCCTGGTAGCAAACTCTAAATAGCTGGTGCCTTCAGCCGATGCCTGGTCTGCCAGGGTATGAACTTGTTGGTCTACAGCGCTTAGCCGTAACTGCTTGCAATAGCTACTGATTTTGTTGTTACTTTTCATTTTATTTGTTTTTGTTTGATTAAAATTTTAATTGAGCAGTATATGTCTACATACTACGCCTGCCGCGGGCTTGCACAATTAAAAGAGATGATCCGGGTAGAGTTTTTATGGATAGGTAGTATTAGGGATCATCTCTTTTAATTGCGCCGAACTTTTTGTTAATCCTTATCAAAAGCCGCTTCATATGTCTCTAAATCGCTTTTATCGGGCTTTATTGCTGCCTTTGTTGCACTTGATGAATCCAGCAGTTTGACTTCGCCAATGCAAGGCCCATCTGACTGGCTTTCTTTTTGTTTTATCAACAGCAATTCTTTAAACATATTAGCACTCAGGTATTTTTCTTCCATGCATCTTTGCAGTACCAGGTTTGTATGATCTTTATTTTGCCCTGTTATAGCTTCTCTGATAGCTTGTATGTGATCTCTGATATAACGGCCTTTGTCTTTGCGCAACAGTTCGAAGTATTGTGTTGCCAGCCCGGTGTTGTCAAACAAGGCAGCAGTTTGCTGTATTAACTGGTTTATACTGGCAGACTTATCGCGTTTATGATCTGTATTGATAACATTTTTTCCATTGCCTGAGGCAACGGCATGTTTACAAATAAATTTATCATCCCGGTCATGAATAAGTAACTCCTCCTCCTTTTGCCAAATCATTACTTCCGGACTTTTATTAAAGGTGCCCTGGGGAAGGGAATAAAAGCATCCATTGTATGCAATCGTATTGTCTTTGCGTACATGGCGTATAATGTAGAAGGGCAAAAGCTTTACAGTAACCCAGGGTTTCAGGTGAAGTTTTTCGGTTTCCCACTCCTGCATGGGTATCTTTTTTGTAGTGGAATGTGGCATCCCATTGCCTGTGCGGCTTAACCAACCCAAAGCCTCTGTTTGAAGGGTTTCTATATCATGATAAATCCTTCCGTATAGAAAATTGTTTTTGACGTATTTTACCACATTTTCTACCTTTCCCTTGCTCTGAGGATCTGACTTGCGGCAAAAATGGAGATGAAATTCCTGCTCAAATACATAGTCTTTAAACGCCTGTGTGAGTAGCAGTTCTCCCATGTTCTCAGCTACCAGAAATAACCGGTCCTGGTCATAAACCACTTCTGTGGTCATACCCTCAAAGTACTTAAATGCTGCTTCATGCGCATCGATTGCGGTATGGATGGTAAAGGGCTTATCAAGAAAATGTATATATTTCATCCGGGACCTGGAAAGCATCATGATAAAAAAATGTACCTTCTTTCTTCCCTGCTCAATGTTGCGTAAATGATACTGCCCAAAATCAGCCTGCGCCTGTAATCCATACGAAAGCTGATCTACAATAAAATAATCCCTGGAAGCCTTTTCCAGTGGAATATTATACTTCCGGCGGATAGCCATAACAAAATTGTATACTGTTTTGGGAGATGTTTTTGGGAAAGGGGAATGATGTTCTTTCAACCAATCATGAACCTGTGCAGCACTGGCTGCAGGACAAGCCACTAAACGGTCCTTTACGAATGTTTCATAGGGCGTTAATAGTTTAGCCCTGCATTGGCGTTTGAGCAGGAACGATTCATATTCAGCCTCACTCATCGCTGCATATTTCTTGACTGTGCGAGGGTCAGTGCCTAATGTACTGGCTACTGAAGACCGGCTAAAGCCGTCCCGTAGCATTTGGTGAATTTGGTGATACATGATCCAGTCTCCCATTGTCTTTTTATCCATACTTTTTGCGCCTGTTTTATGGCTGCACAAAGCTGGACGATTAGAGAAAAATCATGCATTCTTAATTACCGAAATACTACATCCTTATTTACCGAAATTGTACATGTTATTTACCGAAAGTGATACATTCTTAATTGCCGATTTCTTACACTGTTAATTATCGATTACAATTATCTTCCAAAAATAAATTCATAAGCTCTTTAACTATTGTGACTGCTAAAACTTTTGACCTCAAATTCTCGATGCTTCCGTAGTATTGTAGCATAAACTTTCCATAAGGCTTTTGCTCAATTTTTTTGATTATAATTGTTTTAATTTCATCTAAGATGAAGTTGCTTCAGTTTCGATAGTATATTCTATGCTTATCATACGGTGCTTGTACCATATTCAGAAACCTCCAAACCAATTTCCCCATCCTACTTTGTTGGCATTTTTAATGTAAAATACAGTTTGGTCCGAGTCTATAATAATAGCATTCTTGTATCTATTAATTTCATTATCGAAGCAAGTGTATAAATATTTCTTATTAGGTATCCCTCGAATATTATTGTCTTTCGGGATAAGTAACAAACAAGGTATTTTCATAGTTTCCAGTTATTCAGTAAATAATCTACCCCCTCCAGAACCAATCGTTGATTTAAACCAGGTAGGGGTTCCAAAAATGAACTTCATCAAAAAGTTTCCATGTTCTGCAAAGCGCATATGTGATGCATGGTTTTCGAACTTAACCATATTCCAAAATTGATTCCCAACTGGTAATAAAACCGGATATTTAGCCATCACCTTCTGGGAAATTAGCCAATGATGTTTGGAACCTCCTATTAATTCAGTAATTCCTTTTCTTCTCCACATGCTTTTTGTTGCTGACCATGTGTGGCTACCAGCAAGTTTTAACCCACCTTTAAGAGCTAATTTTCCTCCATTGACAACTACAGATTTAACTAAGAAAACATCTGAAATTGCAAGAGCTGTATTTACTAATCCCCAACTCCACCTGCCTTTTTGTCCTGCCGGGGTCTCCTCCTCCTGGCCTTGTGCGTGGCAGGGACCCCGGCATGATGCAACTTCCGTGGTTCAGCTCAATTCTTCATAATGCACCGGAGCAAACCCATCCATCTTGTTTTTTACGTAAAACCTGGCACAGCAATGTCGCAGGTTGGCTGCTATGTGTTATTTTGTCCTGCCGGGGTCTCCTCCTCCTGGCCTTGTGCGTGGCAGGGACCCCGGCATGATGCATTTACAGTGGTTCAGCTCAATTCTTCATAATGCACCGGAACAAACCCATCCATCTTGTTTTTTTACTTAAAACCTGGCACAGCAATGTCGCAGGTTGGCTGCTATGTGTTGTTCGGCTTGCCATCTCGTAATATATAAATTCTACGTTTATGTTTGGTAGTTACGTGTACCATGCCGGGTTCCCTTGGCTGGCGCGTAATGCCTTTGAAGGAGACCCCAGCAGGACGAAACAAAGAGTATATTCTTTATGCCCTTGATGGTTTAATTAAATCTGCAAAGCTGCAAGCTTTGTAAAATACAAAAGCCGCATCACTGCGGCTTTTGTATTTTATTTAATTCATTCTCTACAATCATAATAAGTTTTCCATACTGGATACTCATTAAACTTTTGCTGTTTTGTTTTACTCTCAAACCACTCATATTTATTTCCCCAAAGAGGATAGCAGTAATCAACAAACCCATCTTCTCTTATTTTTTTGAACCAGTCTTTGTACAAGCTTATCACAGTCATTAATTCGCTACTGTAACAACAGATTTCTTTATTAACCTCTTTATCGTATAATAAAGGATATGGGGAGTAAATAAATGCATTACTGGAAAAGGCAATGTAGTTTATTAGTATTAATCCATCAATCTGTAAATTATATTCTCTTGTATGAGGTGTCTTTTTCCCTGTGTAATGATTTGATAAAAGAGTTACAGGAACAAAACAAATTGCAGTATCATTCATATACTCAAGTAACTCACTTATAAGACGTATTTTGATAGTGTCTGGCAATAAGGCAACATCTTTAAATGAGCAACTTGCAAAGTATCGTTTAGAGCTTTCTCCATTTTTTATGACAACTGCCAAATGAGCTTTATTGTCCTTCGCTATTCTCTCAATAAATGCCACTTGACTAAAACAGGCAAAGGACTTAAAAGACATTATTATCACAATTATCAATCTCATACTTAATACTCTTTTAGTTTGATAAACCTAAGTCCTTTAAGATTTTTTTGATATCATCCTGGCTAACTATCCTAACCCCGTCCACAGATACTTTTGGTAATGAAGCTTCCTTATCTTTTTCATTTTTTCGCTGATAGAACTTAGTGCCGACTTTATAATAGCCACCTGAACCACTTTCTACCCCTTCCATCAATCCTTCTTTACTATCACCTTTTATGGGAGCCCACATTTCATCCTTGTGGTCATACTTTCCATTTTTTCTCTTACCTGAATGTGGTCTTACAAAATCACCAGCAGCGTCCCATTCAACTACAGCAACGCCCGCTTGCGGTTCGTCAACCTCATTATATTCATCATTGAGTATTTTTTGAAATTCTGAACCATCAGGAGTATCATCAATAAACCAAACTTTACCATTAGCAAAGGCATAGCCATGGCAATTACTCTTCATATTTGTAGTCAACGGAACTTCTTGTTGGGAACCCAAACTTCCATCACCTTTCCTTTCTCCAAGATATGCTTTAATTGCCTGATACGCTTGCACAGGCGTGCCTTCGTCCGTATAAACTGTTACTTGTTTTAATTGAATTGTTACTTGTCCCTGTTTTGTATTATAAGTCCTTTCTCTAACTTTTGCATTACCATCACTTGTCGCTATAATGTTTCCATCTTTATCTTTTAGAAGATGTCCACCCTCATCAATAATTTTTACAGGATTGTTTGCTGCATACTGGTAAGGGTTAAGGGCTACATAGACTTCCGAAAATTTATCTTGCACATGCCACCTTCCAATCTGATTATCATACATTCTTGCTCCGTAATCTAACCACTCAAGACCACTACCATCACTAAACTCCTCCCTCTGTTCTTCCTTACCATTGTACTTAAACTTATTGCCTAATGTAGTTGCCGCCTTGCTACTTATTCCCGCCATCGTCAACCCGAACGGATAATAATGCGTCTCCTCCAATAGCGGGCCGCGGTTGTGGGTTACCTGTAGGTTGTCAAAGAACACATCAATGTTTGGTGTTTCATTACTTACATAAACATAAAGGTAACCGCTTTTATCAATGGGTAAATCATTTCTTACATGCGTTTTAAATTCCAGGTCATTGCCAATCTGCTCAAAGCCGCTGCTGCTGCTAACCAGCTTAAATTGTTCATCAAACAATATCCAATTTAAAAATGCTTTTGGTTTTGTAGCTGCATAACCGCTTTGGTTGTTTAAAAAACTTGTTGCTCCCGGAGATAACACACCACTGCCGGATAATACAGCCTGCGTAGTCTTACCACCCGATACCGCTGCCACTCCATTTGACAGCGCACTTAATAAATCAGTTAACGGATTAACAGGAGTACCCGGTGAAGAACCATTTGTTTTGTACCAGCTGTTGGCTCGTAAATTAAATTTATCGCCCGCCATTACTTTTAAAATTATTGCAGGTCCTATCTTATTTCCATTGCCGTTTGTTTTGGCAACTTTGTTATTAGGATTTGTGTATGTATCATTTGTTGGATAACCAGGTGGAAAATCACTTCTTGTTGCATCAATGTTACTGTAGAGTGCATTCTCTGTAGTTGACTGTCCGGTTTCCATTGATGCAGGTGGGTAAGGGTCTGTTTTCTGCTCTTCCGTTAATACCATACGCACATTGCCCAGGTGATCTTTCAACTTATAGTCATAATTGAACCTGGCAGGCGTGGAAAATCTTCGGTGAAATTAGGTAATTACGTATCCCATGCCGGGTTCCCTTGGCTGGCGCACAAATCCTTCAAAGAGACCCCAGCAGGACGAAATATAAAAAATATTCAGGGGATTTAAGTGTTCACGTTTTCAATGCAAGAATGCCGGGGTCCCCTGGCTGCGCACATTGCTGGGGAAGGAGACCCCGACAGGACGAAAATTCTACGGTTATGTTTGGTGATTACGTCTCCCATACCGGGTTCCCTTGGCTGGCGCACAAATCTTTGAAGGAGAACCCAGCAGGACTGCGGCATCTCACGATTTTGGTTTGGTTTAGGTGTTATCGTTTCCCATGCCGGGTTCCCTTGGCTGGCGCGTAATGCCTTTGAAGGAGAACCTGACAGGACAAAAACTCAATAGCACCCTTTAGGGCGGGGGGCAACAGCCACCGGCTCTTATACTAACCCATGGCTTCTTTATATTTTATCTTCTTACCCACGCTACGGTTGCAGGTGATAACACCATGCAACGGCACGGCTGCAACACCAGCACGGGCAAAAAAAGCAAATGCCTTAAAAATCATGAGTTCTACAATTTGCCAGCAGCATTTCCTAAGCATATGATTGCATTCAATTCCGCTTTTTCTTTTTTATATTATCTGCTTCCACAAGTTTTCTGGTGAATTCAACATCCAGTTTTATAAATGTTGCACAAGCACTTTTTAAATCAGGATATTGGGTTAAAGTCTCTTTGTAACAATCCTTTGCAGAAAAAGCACCAATTTGCCATACACCATTATCTTCCCGTAAAAACCACCCTTCCGATATTCTTTGGTCTTCTGACCATTGAACCCATTCACCAATTAGGAGGGGCTGTTTTGTTAAAGCCTCCAAGATAACTTCTTTGGTTATTTGGTCGTGCGCTTCTACATATCCGCTTTCAATAACTAATTTATAATGGGACCTGTTACCAGGTTTATGAAAATCTTGTGGAATAGCAATGATTTTATTGACCACTTCCTCTACTTCCTTAGTTAACGTTGTATTACTTATATCCGATACAATTTCCACCTGGTTCATTAATTCATTTGCCCAATGTGAAGAATCAAGTTTGGGGACCGGTGATGGGGCGTAAATATCAGCTTCAAATTTTTGCTCAAGCATTTCAGCATCTGAACCAAATTCTCCTTTCAACAAAGCTGCTCTTTTTTTCTTTTTACTTTTATTCCAAAGAAGCCATACAATACCCACAACAAGTACTATTCCGGTAAATTCGTAGGGACTCATAAATCTATTTGAAAATTAATGTATTGGTGTTAATGAATTTCTGATCCCATTGGCTTGCCGATTAACGTAATGCAACATTCGCCCGGCCAGCCACCCGGACGGGCAACGTTGATGCCATAAGCACCAAAGACTGTAACCAAATAGATTAAAAATCAACTCCTGCCTTTATTCTATTTACACCTCCACCACTCTGGTTTTGCTGAGGGCATCGTGCAATGGCCTGTCTAAAAAAGGAATAAAAAAAGGATCAATCAGGGTTAGCCGTAACAAGCTTCTCAAAAAAAACTGTAGTATAGAGGGCCGTTTACCACCTGCACTTCGTACCCTGGTCATGGTAACATATTTACCAGGGGTGCGGGTAAATATAGATTCTAAAACAAAATAATACAGAAACAAACTGCCGTAAAAAAACATATAGAAAGGATACGGTTTATAATTGTAATAGAACACGTAAAACACATACCATTTGTATAAACCGTACCCCATTAACCAAACCAAAAAAGTATCTACCAAAAAATTCAACACCCTTGTACCAATTCCTACCTCGTTCATAATTATTTTTTAACCGCCATCATTTTTATCGCCCAACTGAATAGACCCTTATTTTTATTCCTCGCTCAATCACCTGAATAAATTCATAAAGGACAACGCTACCTCATCAAATACATTTTTCCATATCCCTTATTAAAATATTTATCGGTATCAACCTTATCGCCATTACTGTCGGTGGTATTAAATTTATCGAGCCCTTTTCCATTCAGGTTTGTAATTACCCGATACAGGTAAATTCCGTTTGCCAGCTTTTGACCATATTGATCGGTTCCATCCCATTTATAGTCGGTAATGTTGCGGCCAATACGCAAATCCCCTAATTCAGCTTTGGTGATGTCTCTTACGATCTTACCGGTAACCGTCATGATCTGTATTCGCAAATTCTGAGGCACCTCGCTGCCGGTTATCGTAAATACAAACGCGGTGGATGTTGTAAACGGATTGGGATAATTGAACATGTTTGAGATCATGGGCTTCGAAAATACCTGGAACCGCACCTGGTACTCTGTGTTGCCTGCCGGGTTGCCACTCTTATCTTTTGCCTTTACAATCAGCTCATAAAAGTCGCCATCGCTATCCTGCAAAAATGCAGGTGAGAATTCTATCGTCGCTTCATTTTTGCCATTCACCAGGTCGGCTGGTATAAAGCGCAGGGTATCGGTACCAAAGGCAAAACGTTTCAATGCGCCATTATTGCCGGGATACCGAACCAAAACCGACACCAGCGATGTATCGTCCAAAGCCAGGAATTTACTTTCATCTTTTACCTTAATGACAATCTTCGGTTTAGCCGATACAATGTCGCCATTTAAAATGTGTACACCGTCAAAGGTTACATCCATCAGCGGGTTGTACGTATCGCCTTTCACAAAAAAGTTTTTGTACAGAAAGTTATTGTACAGGTATTGTTCCGGCTGGTCGAGATCGGGATTTACATACAGGTACAACGTGTTATTGCCAGTCAATGCCCTTGTGTCTATCAACGATCTTACCGAAGTAGTATCGCCAGGTAATAATTTTTTAAGCTTTGGCCCTTGTATAATAGTAGCAACATTGTTTTTATCGTAAACAATCATCTTTACTTTTATACTGTCTGCATAAGGCGCTTCACTTATATTTTTAAACCCAATCGCAAAATCAAGCTGCTGCCCTAATTCCAGGGTATCTATAGAACGATACACCAATGAAGGCGCTAATGCACCTTCGGGTACGGGCTGGTATAATAAACGCCAATAGCGTAACTGGTAGGGCGTTAGATGGATCGAATCTTTGGTAGTCAGCCTTAACTGAACATATGGATATTTTGAAGCGCTTACCGACGAAATATCAAAATCCTGCTGGCTGACCGACAGGTTGAACAGCGAATCGGACTGGCCTGATTGCTGAACACCGAACACTGTCACAAAAGCTACATCACCCGGTGTGGGTTCTGTTGTGCCTCTCCATTTAACTTGCTGCCAGGCAACTGCAGGCCCAAATTTTGGCGAGGTTATAGTTCCCAATGTGTCGCTAGAAGCAATATCCACAGACAGTATAACCCGGTCTAATAATCCATCGCTCATTTTACTGACAGGCGCCATTGAAGCTGCATCGTTTTTCTTGTAGACAAAAGCAAATGCCCTGGGCTTATAAAACGAATCGAGTGTATTAAACCCTTGCGCTACCAATTTATCGTACAGCGTATTGCCGGTGCCAAATAAAGATGCATCGGTTTTCCATTCAGCTACATATTTATTAAGCGCCGCGTTGGGGCTAACGATGTCTCTCACTACTACTATATATCCATTAGGAATAGTATCCATGAACTTCATGGCTTTCAGGCGCTGCGCCGGTGTTCCAAACAAATATTCAAAATTGAAATTACGCGTGGGCTGACAATCACTTGGCCCGCTGCCGTATAACCCTGCACCGTTAACGGTTTGGTTTTTCCACGGCTTAAAGGTTACAGGATCAAACACATTAAACTGCAACACCGGTCCATCGCAGGTGCTGGCAATATAGGTGCTTCCGTTGACGGTTACAGAAAACTGGTTGTCTTCGGTACCGCTGGTGGGGAAAATTGAGTTGGTTATTGTAAGGTTATTCAGAATTTGATCGTACTTCAATTTACGGCTCATACTGTCAAGATATAACCTGCTAAAAGCAGATTTGGTATGCTGGTAGAAATGAGATTGGTTAAAACCGGGCTGGCTGGCGTTCAGGTAAACAAACGATGCATTGTTCCACCTGTAAGCACCAGTGGCAGGCACCGGGGCCACACGCCAGTAATACACCGTGCTGTCTCTAAAATTAATGCCCCCGTCAAACTCTATGATACCGCCCGACGAAGTAGCGGTGCGGCTAACTTTTGATGAAGAGTTGAAAAATTCAGTCGTGTCAATTTCCATTGAATACTGCCTGCTGGTGCCGATCGGATTGGCCGTTGATGCCACCAATTTGATACCCTGTTTACCTACAATCGAAAAGTTATACGGATAAACCGGCCGTAACTCATCTTCAAAAATATTGAAAGTTGAAGTTGCTGTATTATTCAGTTCCGACAATTCGGTGTAGGTGTTATTGCCATCAATAGAAACTATAATTTTGTTTTCTCCCTTGTCACGCGATCCTATAATCGGCACTTCAAGGCTTACTGAGTCAATGTAGCGCACCGACTTTATTTTCTTGTTGAATAAGAATTCGGAACTGCCATCGGGGTATTGTCGCTTAACCTGTACTAATACAGAGTCGCCGGTGGCCTTGCCCAGGTTATACAAATAGGCCTTCACCGAAAATTTATCATCGGCAACCGAAACAATGGTTGGGCTAATGCGAACCTGCGATTGCTCCACTGCAAAATCAGGCAACGGGCTGCTATTTATTTTAATGGCCGGGTCGCCATCGAGGGTGCTTTGTTCGGCATGCATATAACCTTCAAAAGTATAGCCGCTGCTAATAAACTTTTGCGCGGCTTCCTGCATATTCTCACCAATAGACTTGCCATACCTTGTAACGCCAATTGAACGATATAACTGCCTGGTATAACTATCCAAAAAGTTTTCGAGGCCAAAATGCGTACTGGCAATAAATCCAATGGCACCTTTTTCCTGCGACAAAACAAACTTTTCTGATAAAGTAGACAACAATGTAAAACGCGAAGTATCGAAAGCATACAGATTACCCGCATTACAACCCAGCACTATAAACATGGGATACTTGCCCGTATTGTTATAATTATCCGGATCGCTCAGATTATAATCGAGCGAGGTGGCCGAAGAATGTCCAAAATAGGTTAGAATGCTTATGCCGTCTTCAAACTTTTTTTCGAGCACACTGCTTACGATAGGCGTAACCGGGCCGGTGCTGGTTTTATTAAAATTGGAAACGGTACCACCAAACAAAGTGTCTTTAATTATGCTTTCAAAACCGCCCAGGTATCCTGTTAAGCGAATATCCAGCGGTAAGTCGTTTCCGCCGGCAACATGCACCACGTTTTTTTTCCATGCCTTGGTGCCAATGGTTTGATTATTGTCGGCCTGTATCTGTTCGTACTCCTTAACCTTTGTAAGGTAGCGCTCAATTTCTGCTGGCGAAATAACAGATAACCTGCCAATAGGTGTAGCAATAATCGGCTCCATGGTATTCGAAGCCATCAGCACATCGCTGGCGGGATAGCCCCAGGTAGGGATGAGGTTTAGTTTTTCAGCCTGTGCCGATGCCCCATAGGTTTTATAATCATCGTAACTAAGGCCATGGCCAATGATGTAGGCGAACTTTGGTGCGGCCGAAAAATTATTTCGTGCAAATTTTAAAAAGTTTTTAATGCTCAACGGATGCTTCTTTACACCAAAGGCAAACTGATCCACCAGTTCATCTATATTAAT
>JBBRCW010000223.1:0-11949 GCA_038204535.1 Chitinophagales bacterium
ACCTTTTTTTATTTTTATAGGGGAAGGATTTGATTGGGTAAACTGGAAAGAGATAAAAGCTATTAACACAATCCCCAGCATTTTAAATGATGCCTTACTTCTATTCTTTATCCTTATTGTGATCATTTAATTTAATTTAAAAAACATTACATAGAAATTAATAACCCGGATTTTGAATGAGGTTTTTATTGTTCCTTATTTCGGCGGTAGGGATGGGGAATAATAATTCTCTCTCTTTTAATACCGGGCCATAACTAAATTTATGACCGACAAAATTTTCAAAAGTTTTTGTGGTCACGTTAAAAGCTTTTTTAAGACGTGCCATATCAAACCAGGTGATATTCTCAAAACTTAATTCATACCAGCGTTCTTTCCACACTGCTTCTCTAAACTGCTGCTGTGTAAGGCTTGCCAGATCTGGCAGGTTAGCTCTTTTCCTCACTTTATTAATAGCAGAATATGCCGGAGCAGTAGGACCTGAGGCTTCATTTGATGCTTCTGCAAAAGTTAACAATATTTCAGCATAGCGTATTAATGACCAATTCAGGCCACTGCTTTTTGTGTTTAATTGAGCATCGGTATCAAAATGTTTATAAAGGTAATAGCCACCGAGGTCTTTTGTTTTTGATCTGTCAGTTTTTAAAGAAAATGATTTGTAATAAAATTGTTTTTCTTCTGTTCTTTTGTCTCCTGCTTCATAAGATTCAACAAATTCTTTGTTCGCAAAAATTGCCCCTGTTTCATCTGAATATGCAGAAATCCCCTGGTTATATGGTACAATAGACGTTTGCCAGTTTGAGGGTAATATTAATGAAGCAAACTGAACCATAAATATATTTTCTGCTGTATTCTTTTTGGCCGGGTTATGTAAATCGTCGTAAGTTGTAAAGAGGTCGTATTTACCCGAAGCCATAACCTCAGCTGCTTTATCCGCGGCTTTCTGATAGTATTCCTTGCCTTTTTGTAATGGAAAACCTGCCATTGTAAGATAAACTCCTGATAATAGAGATTTAACTGCACCCGTCGTTACTCTTCCCTTAGTATCTGTAAATGGAAGACCCGCAGTTTCAGCTATTGTCAAATCATCTGTTATCTGCTTATAGATTTCGTCAAGGGTAGAATGCTTTGGATAAAGATCGGGAGAATTCAGACTAACCGGTTGTACTATTAAAGGAACTTTGCCAAAAATTCTCACCAGGTTGTAATAGTAATAAGCCCGTAAAAACCTTGCCTCACCTAAATACTTCTTTTTCAACAAATCATCCATAGCAATGTCTGGAATTTTAGCAATAGCAAGATTGGCATTTGCAATTCCCCTATAACTGCTTGTCCAATATACTCCCCCATAACCATTGTCTGAATTATTGACGAGGTTACGAACAAAAATACTATTCTGAGCCTGGCCTAATTCGGTGTTTGCCAATCCTGTAGCAAACTCTAACATCATCCAGGGAGCACCATTAAAACCGCCACCTGTTACCGATCGCATGCTTTCATAAATAGCATTCACAGCACTTTCAGCATGTTCGGGTTTTGTAAAGTAGTTCTCCAAAGTGAAGTTAGACCGGTCTGGTTCTTCCAGAAACTTTTTACATCCTGCCACATTTAATAACATCAGCCCAAAAAATAATATTTTACAACTGAATAATATTTTATTTTTCATACGTTTTCTTTAAAATTTAATTGATTAAAATCCAACATTCAATCCTACCATAAATACCCGTGGTTTAGGGTAATCATACAATGCTACACCCTGGTCAAATGCAGCGCCTGAAGTACTAACTTCCGGATCATATCCCACATACTTAGTCTTTAAGAAGAAGTTTTGAACAGAAGCAAAAACTCTTAGCCTGCTAAGGTTCATTCTTTCTGCAAGGCCTAAAGGAAGTTTATATGCAAGAAGCAAATTTCTACCTCTCACAAAAGTACCATCCTGAATTCTGTGTGTATCATTGTTTGTATTGTAACCAGCCGAAACAGGCCTTAACTGGGCTATCGGTGTATTTTGATTTTCGGGTGTCCAGGCATTTAATACGGTTTTAAAACTATTTGCTATACCCTGCCGGTCTTCGGCTGAATGTTGACTTCTGAATAAAACATCATTTCCATACATGTATTGAATATCTACAACCAAATCAAAATTCTTATAATGAAAGCTATTTAAAAAAGTACCAAATCCAGTTGGTATTCCCTTACCTATTATTACCCGGTCATTATCATTAATCACCCCGTCGTTATTTACATCCTGGTATCTAACATCCCCGGGTTTTTTAAGATACTTGGCAGCAAGGTCTGCATCCTTTGTTCCATAGGTTCCCATATGTACAAAGCCAAAAAATGATCCTACTGGTTCACCTTCACGAATAATAGTTGACCCTGAAAAAATATCAGCTCCACCAGTTAAGGCTATTACTTTATTTTTATTTATAGAAATATTGAAAGTAGTACTCCATGAAAAATTATTCGAACTGATATTAGTTGTATTTAATGCCAATTCAATTCCTTTATTTTCCATGCTGCCAATATTGGTAGTAACAGTTGTATACCCGCTTGACGAAGGTACCGGCGCACTTAATAACATGTTAGTAGATAATTTTCTATAAATATCTATTTCTAAAGAAACTTTATTTTGAAATAAACCTAATTCAAGACCTACATCAACCTGGCGTGTTTTCTCCCACTGCAGGTCAGGATTTGATAACCGATTTACTCCAATCCCAATTGCACGGGAGTTATTGAAGATGAGAGAATAATTACCAAGTCCTGCAAGAGATTGGTAAGGCGTAATCTCAGAATTTCCGGTAACGCCATAACTGGTACGTAATTTTAAATTAGATATGGCAGGAATATCTTTAATGAAATCTTCTTCAGATAATTTCCAGGCTGCTGCTGCAGAAGGAAAAATAGCATATCTGTTGGCCGATCCGAATTTTGAAGAGCCATCAGCACGTCCGGTAAAAGTTAGTAAGTATTTATCTTTCAGGTTGTAATTTATTCTTCCAAAGTAAGAGTTAAGTCCATAGGCCGTTGTAGAAGAACCGGGGGCTGGCGTAACTGCTCCTGCGCCCAGGTTATTGAACTGAAAATAATCATCCTGAAAACCTTGTGATCGTGCTGTAGCAGAAAATTGATCCACATGCTGCCATGATAGACCTAACAATGTATTAAAGGAATGTATTTTATTAAATTTTTTATTGTAAGTCAAATAATTTTCAAATTGCCATGAATTATACCTGTCGTTGGTAATAGATGCATCCCCTCCCTGATTACGGGAAATATAATTTAAGGTACGGCCACCATAATAGTCAATACGCTGGTTTATAATATTGGTACCAAGTGTTGTTCTTAATTCCAGGCCTTTAGCTACATTGATATTCGTGTATACATTACCTAATGTAGTCTGGGTTTTTAGGTAATTCAGGCGATCTGTTACAATGTTTACAGGGTTTCCACCACCTTCCATACCCGGGTAATCTTCATTACCTGCCCATCTTCCATCAGGATATTTTACAGGTATTATTGGCAATTCTTCTAATACCTGTCTCATTGCTATAATACCTCCGGCACCTAAAGGATCAACCTGGCTTTCATTCTGATCATTATAGCTAAGTGTTCCACCTACTTTTAACCAGTCCTTTATCTGGCTGTCAAATACAAACCTTGTAGAGAAGCGTTTTAACCATGATTCTTTAACCAGGCCATTTTCATTTCTATATCCAAGATAAACACCATAGTTATCTTTTGAGTTTCCACCGGTAAATGACAGCTGATGATTTTGAGTATATGCTTTCTGAAATGCTTCGTCTTGCCAGTCGGTGTCATACAAAGGATTGCCATTAGCATCAAAAAGAAGCGGGTTAGTTCTTTTGGTTTTGGGATCTTTATACTTGCCACCTGCAAACCCAATAGGGTCATATTTTTGTGCATTTTGATAGGCAATTTCTTCTGTCATCAAAAACTCCTTTGAGTTCAATAACGGAATTTTTCGTGGTAGCATACCAACGCTAAAATCAACATCATAATTTACTTTGCCTCCGGATTGACTTCCTCTTTTAGTACTGATTAGGATAACTCCATTCGCTCCTCTTGCTCCATAAATAGCGGTTGCCGATGCATCTTTTAAGACTTCTATAGAGGCTATGTCATTTGGGTTTATAAAATCAATAGGTGTGCTTCCGTTCGACAAACCTGCGGCGTTTAAAATTACTCCATCAATTACATAAAGGGGATTATTACTTACGCTGACCGAAGTATTTCCACGAATTCTAATATTTGCTCTGCCACCTGGCCGGCCAGAATTTACTGACACGTTAGCACCTGAAATCCTACCTGCCAAAGCCTGGTTTAGAGAGGCAGCAGGACGTTCCTGAAGCGTTTCGCTTTTAACTGTACCCACTGCACCTGTGAGGTCAGATTTACGTTGTGTGCCATACCCAACTACCACTACTTCATCAAGTGATTTTTGCATTACAAGTAATGTTACATTAAGTATCCGCTGGTTCTTAACAGCAATGATCTGTTCATTGTAACCTACAGAGGAGAAAATAAGAGTTTCATTACCTGAAGCTTTAATACTATAGCTACCCTGAGCATCTGTGGTAACACCGTTTTTAGATCCCTGAACCTGTACCGTAACACCGGATAAGGGACCTTGCAAGTCAGAAACTCTTCCTTTGATTTCAATAGTTTGAGCAAATAATTGAATTGAAAGGAATTGTAATAAAACTAAACATCCTGTAAATACCGGCTTTCTAAGTTTTACAAACCAATACGTTTTTGGATAATACTGTGAACATTTTTTTTTCATGATGGCTTTTTGTTTTAATAAGAAATTGTTTCTAATTTTTTTAATGAAAGTGACTTGTGCAATAGTTAATCTTCGAGAGAAGGTTTTAAACCTTTTACTTAATTAAAGGAACTTATTTTGAATTTTAAAAAATACTCTAAATATTTTTCCAGCTTTTTGATACTGCAGAATCTATTATCGCTTCACAAACCTTTTGGGTTTCGAGCGCCTCTTTAAATGTTGGGCTGCACGGTTCGCCGGTTTCATGGCTTTTTAGAAAATCCGCTACCTGGTGTACAAACGAATGTTCGTATCCAATGATTAAACCGGGCACCCACCATTTATTCATATAGGGTTGATCGCCATCTGTTACCAGAATAGCCCCATTGCGCTGCAAAGGCTTTCACCTTTTCTTCGGTACGCGAGCAAACGGCTTTTAACACCGGCCGGTATTCCAGTTCAGGAAAAAAATCGCCTACGCGCTTGTAGCCATTGGTATGGGTACGGCCCATAAAACCTCCTCCTATCAGTCCTATTCTTAGTTGTTTTTTATTGCTCATTTTTAAACGTTCGTTTTTTGGGTGTCAAAAAAAATTATTTATTGTGTTGGTGATCCACAATAAGAAAATTGTTCAACCCTTCTGGGGTTGGCTAAATCATCCTGAAAATCATTCCCCGCGGGTTTCACCCGTGGCTACTCATATTAAAGCCCCGTCCGAACCGGCACGGGCGGGCTTTCAGGCTTACGAAAACTACATAGATCGAAAGTGCATCATTCCAAATTGTCGCATTAAACAAGCGTTCGTTATTGTGAGCCTGTCGTTTCGATAGTTATCGGAAGCGAAGCAATGACGGGGAGGTTTGAAAGAAATTTATTTTTCCATCGGGTGCTGTTTCAGCAACTCTTCGGGTGTGTAAAATCCTGTTTTGTTTGCAATGGCCGCCCTTACTTGTTTTACTTTAAGGGGCGTTACCGCCGATGCCTGGTTACCAAATGAATTGCGCACATAGGTAATCACTGCCGCCACTTCTGCATCTTGTAGCATGCCCCCAAATGGAGTCATGGGCACCTGGCCCGGATAATTTTTACCAGCCACTTCTATCGGTCCGTATATGCCTTTTAATACCAGTTTTATCAGCCTGTCCTCGCTGCCGGTAACCCAGTTGCTCCCGGTAATTGGCGGAAAGCCTGAAGCTGGCAAACCTTTACCATCCGGCTGATGGCAGGTGGTACAAAATCCATCTCTTGCATAAATAGCTTTTCCTTTCAGGTATAGATCACGCTCCGCTCCTTTCAGTTCCGTTTTTACGATCTGTTCTTTTTCTTTTTCTACTTCGTGCCCATTTAAGTGTGCCAGCGCGGTTTCATACGCATGCACCATCCATTTGTCCAAAGGCTTTTTACCAGCTGCCGTCACTATCGGCAAGCCTTTGTCTTTGCCGATCCACGAAGCCGCCACGATCGCCTCAAGCCGAACCCGGCCATGAACGTCGTTTGCGGCCTGCAGCAACAGGCTGGCCTGGTCGGGCACCTGGTGGCCAACATAGCGCAATACGCCAACCGCGGCTGCCCTTACCCTAAAATCTTTCGCTTTAAGCAACTGGCGCAGCAATGCCGCATCCACCTTATCCATGCCCCAGGTTACCCATAATGCCTCCAGTAAATTATGCTCATAGTTTTTATCGGCCTTATTAAGATTGGCAACCCACGTTTTAACCTGTGGCAAAACTTCTGATGCCGGGCGGCCCCGCAACTCGCGACGGGTTCGGTAGCGGGTACGATATTCGGGCAGCTTAAGGTTATCCAATAATACTTTTATACCGGCGCCATCAATCTTTGCCGGTGTAACCAACGGACGCGAGGGATAAGTGATGCGGTATATTCTGCCGTGTACATGATCGCGTAAGGGATCGCGGGCATTGTGCTGCATGTGACCAATGAGCACATTGTGCCAGTCCACCACGTACAACGATCCGTCGGGTGCAAACTCCATATCAACCGGTCGAAAATTCTTGTCGTCTGATACTAACAAGTCGTGGCGAAATCTACTTTTATAACCCGTGCCATCATCGGTCAGTGTGTGTTCCTTGGTGCCTAAAAAGCCGATGGTATTGTTGATGAGAAAGTCGCCCTGCAGGCCCGGCGGAAAATGCCTGCTCGAAACAAATTCAATCCCCGAGGTGGGGCGGACCCGTTGGGCAGGTTCTACCAGATCGTACGATTTGTGGGTGGCTACGCCATACCGCGACTTCACCGTTCCAGGCATCATCCAACGCACATCGGGGCTGCTGGTTTCTGCAAAGAAATCCTGTCCCCAATCATCAAATGTTATACCCCATGGGTTAGGTATGGAGAGCTGGGCTGTGCGTTCTAACTGTTTGCGCTGCGGATTGTAGCGGTAAAATCCGCCATTGGTAGCCCGTACGCATCCATAAGAAGTTTCTACATTGGTATGCAAAAAGACCCCTTCGCCCATATAAATGGCTCCGGATGCATCGGTCGTATAGGCATGGTGTGCATGGTGTGTATCATGGTCATCAAAACCACTCAACAAAATTTCTTTTTTATCCGCTCTGTCATCGCCATCTGTATCGGTCAGCAGCACCAGGTTGGTTCCCTGCGATAGATAGACGCCTTCGGCCGACAATTCAAAACCTACTGGAAGATAAAGGCCATCGGCAAAAACAGTTTGCTTGTCCGCCTTGCCATCGCCATTGGTATCTTCCAAAATAATGATCTTGTCGTTGGGCTTTTTGTCGCCCGGTTTCCAGGCGGGATAGGTAGGCATGGTTGCCAGCCACAAGCGCCCTTTGTTATCAAAAGACAACTGGCTGGGATTTGCCAGGTCGGGAAATTCTTCTTCGGAAGCGAACTGCTCAATTTTAAAACCAGGCGGCACTTTTAGTTTCGCCAATGCATCTTTGCCATACAGGTATTCCAGGCTTCCGTTTTTTTGAGGATCGAAATTGGTTGTTACTTCGGGCAGCTTCAAAGTTTTAGAATCAGCTGCGGCAAGGTCCATTTTTTCTCCTTTGTTAGCCTTCCAGATGGCTGTATCTCTAATGACAGTCATCTGCCTGATCTTGGTAAGTTCGGGCGGGTAATTATCGGGGCCAAAGGGTCTAAAACGGCGGCCATACACATGCACTCCATTGGGAATTTTGAGATCATTATGCCACATCCAGTTCTTCTCCAGCACTGCTTCATGAACAAGCTTTCGGTTGGCATCCGCAATAACTGGTGCTTTGCCAAAAACGCCATCCGCCAGCAAAGGTGCAAAGCGGGCATAAGCTGCATTGGTCAGTTGAGAGCCATCGATGGTCAGCGGGCTACCGGCATTTTCAAACCAGTTTTTTGTGGTAGCAAAAACATCCGCAAAAAGCACTTTATTACTTGCGGCTACTTCTTTCATGGCGGCTGTGTAGAGCGCAAGATTTGCATTTTCCTGTTTGCCATTGGGCAGATCGAATTTTGACGAAAGGTCTTCGAAAGCAATGGGCGATACAATAGCCAACTGCGGCGCTGAAACACCGTTGTATTGCTGGCTTAATGTATGTTTGATAAAGGCATCCAGCTCGGCTTTATAATTTTCTAATCCCTCTTTACCTTGAAACGATTCGTTGAAGCCAAAAAAAGCGATGATGATATCGGCTTTGTGTCGCATTGTCCATTGGTCGGGTGTTTCATATTCACCCTGGCTATCGGAAGGATGCGCCAATTCGTTTTGAAATTTTTCGGCACCGGGGAAGGCCCACGGGGATGGCCTGCCAGAGTGCGGCCTGAAGCCCGGGGTATTACCGCCATCGCACATATTGCGTATGTATAGCATACTGTCGGGGTAACGCAGTTGAAGCTCCGTTTCAAAATGGCCGTAATTCATCATTCTTGAGCCCAGGTTATTGCCCACTAAAATAATGTGATCGCCCTTTTTTAACGTAAGTGCAACCGTGTTTGAACGGGTAAACCTGAACGAGACAGCCGCGACCAATAAAACCGCGGTAACCGTTAAAATGCGTTTTGTTTTGTTTTTATTATAAAACATTTTCATGATGAATTTTTAATTTGAAATCCGGTGATTCTTTAGTCACCTCCATCTGCTAAAAATAGAACAAGTTTTATTCCTTCAGGCAATTTGCTATTTAATGTTGTTGGCCTTAAAAAAATTTACGCCTGCCCGGCTGACGCCAGTCGGACAGGCTTAAAATGATATCGGCGCCTAAAAACCCAAATTATAAAAAATGGCGAGGCCATCTTTGCCTGCCACAATAATATCTTTTCTACCCGACCCGGTGAGCTCGGCTATTGCAAAATACAAACCTATCCCTTTGCCCACACCAAATTCGCCATAGCTGATCACTTGTTTTACAAAGGCCTCTCCATTCCACTTAAAATAATAAATACCCAACGGATCGCTACCACCGGGGTCGTTTCCGTTATGGGCCCTATATCTTTTGCCAGTTACCAGTTCCGGCTTTCCATCGCCATCAATATCTGTCCATTGCATGGTATGGTATTGCGCGTTAAAAGGATCTATCGCATGTTTCTTCCAGGTCACTTTATTGGCTTTATCTTTTACCTGTTCGTACCAATCAAGACCATAGCTATGGGCCTGGCCAACGATCAGGTCGTTTAAACCATCGCTGTTTACATCGGCTACTATAATCGGCACACTTGCTGTTCCAAATTTAAAGTCTTCGTGCAGTATCCATTTTCCTTTGTATGGATCTACAGGCGCCTCCAGCCATCCATTGCTGATAACAAAATCTTTTCTGCCATCTCCGTTTATATCGCCCAGCCCTAACCCGTGCCCGCTTTTACCTTCATAAATTTTAAAGGCTTCAAACCGGCCAGCGCCTTTACCATTGTTGTCGACTATTAGTCTGTACACCATCAATGGATCGTTGGGTGTATTGGGCACAATCTCAATAATGCCATCGCCGTCCACATCCCAGCCATAAGTAGTTTCTACGTTACCCGGCTCCGATAGTAAATTCTCTTTCCACTCTTTTGCATTACCCGGGTTCTGAAGCCAGACGAGCTTTTTTCCAAACCAGCCGCCCGTTATAACATCCATGTTTCCGTCTCCGTCAACATCCAGCGGTATGGTTGAAAAATCGTCGTAGTATTCGCCGATGCGTTTTACCGGTCCCAGGTAGTTCCGCTTCCAATAGCCCGGCCCTTCGTACCAGAAAGCGCCCGAAACAATGTCGGGTATCTTATCGTTATTGACATCGAATACGCCCACTGATTCAAAGCTTTCGGATGCAATGGGTTTCTTCATAAACCTCAGGGATCCTATGGTTTTGCCTGCACCCGCCGGTTCATGCTGCGCAATACAAAATGGCGAAAAAAATAAAAGGGTGATGACGATCCTGAATAACTTCATTTAAATACTTTTTTACCAAATGTTATGCGTCGGCATAATCCCGTTGTAAATTTTTCCAGCTCCCGGATGCTGCAGAATCAATTACCGCTTCACAAACCTTTTGGGTTTCGAGCGCCTCCTTAAAAGTAGGGCTGCACGGCTCGCCGGATTCAAGGCTTTTTAGAAAATCCGCTACCTGGTGTACAAACGAATGTTCGTAACCAATGATTAAACCGGGCACCCACCATTTATTCATATAGGGTTGATCGCCATCTGTTACCAGAATAGTGCGCCATCCCCGAACAATCGATTCATCGGAATGATCAAAGAATTCAAGCCTGTTTAAATCGTGGAGATCCCAGCGGATAGAAGCATGCTCACCATTAATCTCAAATGTGTAATGCGCCTTATGGCCGCGGGCATAGCGGGTAGATTCAAAAAGGCCCAGCGACCCGTTATCAAAGTGACAATGAAAAATGCATGCATCATCAATGCCCACCTTTTGTACCTGGCCTGTCAACTGGTGTACACGTTCTTTTATAAAGGTTTCCGTCATAGCGGATACATCTTTTATATTGCCATTCAGCCAAATGGCCGTGTCTATACAGTGGGCCAGCAGGTCGCCTGTTACACCCGAACCTGCGGCTTCAACATCCAGTCGCCAAAGCCCTTCTCCGCCTTGCGGCAGGTCGGCGCTGATGGTCCAGTCCTGCAAAAAATTTGCACGGTAATGAAATATCTTTCCCAGCTTGCCTGAGTCTACAATTTGTTTTGCCAGCGTAACAGCAGGCAGGCGGCGGTAGTTATACCAAACCATATTTTTAACGCCGGCTTTCTCTATCGCATCGGTCATTTTGCGGCCTTCTTCCAATGTTCTCGATAAAGGCTTTTCGCATAAGATCATTTTACCCGCAGCGGCCGCGGCTATGGCAATTTCGGCATGCATGTTATTGGGCGCGCAAATATCTACCGCATCAATATCGTCGCGGGCAATCAGGGCTTTCCAGTCCGTTTCTACCGACTCATAGCCCCATTGCGCTGCAAAGGCTTTCACCTTTTCTTCGGTACGCGAACAAACGGCTTTTAACACCGGCCGGTATTCCAGTTCCGGAAAAAAATCGCCCACACGCTTGTAGCCATTGGTATGGGTGCGGCCCATAAAACCTCCTCCTATCAATCCTATTCTTAGTTGTTTTTTATTGCTCATTTTTGAACGTTCGTTTTTTGAGTGTCAAAAAAATTTATTTATTGATTTGGTGATTTGCGATAAGAAATTTGTTCAACCCCTTTGGGGTGGATGGTCATTTTTGTTTTCTTATCTACATAAATCTAAAGTGCGTCATTCTTGATTATTCATTATTCATTATTCCCTAATTAATCAGGCATCTTTTCAATTATGCCGGATGTTATCCAGGGGATCCCGAAATAAATTCGGGATGACGGCGGTTCTTTTGATCAGCATTAGTTCAATGTCGTTTCTTCCCGCGGGTTTCACCCGTGGCTACTCATATTTTAGCCCCGTCCGAACCGGCAAGGGCGGGCTTTCAGGCTTACGAGATCTACATTGATCGAAAGTCCACATTATTCACTATTCACTATTCATTATTCCCTGTTCACTATTCGTTATTCATGCCCAACTCGACCAGGCAACTTTCTAATTATGCCAGATGTTATCCAAGGGATCCCGAAATAAATTCGGGATGACGGCGCTCCCTAATCAGCATTAGAAATATCCATTTGCAACCGCGATCAATCATCATTATTCACTATTAGTTCTTCATTATTCGCTACTCACCA
>JBBRCW010000224.1:0-11874 GCA_038204535.1 Chitinophagales bacterium
GATATAATGTCTCGGATTAACTGGTGATAAGCTTCGGCATCTGTATCAAACAACGAAAGATCCCTGTCTGCAAACGGGCAATGAGCAATCAGTTGCACCGTATCGGTATACCCAACATCGGGCAACTTTTTCTGCAGCAAACTAATGATATTGCTGTCATACTCCATAGACCGATATCGTTCAATTGTCTGATTAAAGTGAGCAGCTATCCGCTTCACCTGTTCTTCGTGCGCATTACCTGCAAACAAACGCGATGCCTTTACCGGCTTGCCTTCAAAATGCAGAAACTGCAAACAATCATGCTGCAATTCTACCATTGAAAGCGGTGCATTGTTGAAAGGGTTCAGGCTTATACACCAGGTACCGGTGGATATCAACAAGAAAGGCTGGTTAAAATTTACCAGGTACGGGATCAATGCAGCGGAGCTGTCGTGAAACCCGATACCCACCCCAAAATCACCCCCAAAAACCGATGGCAAAATGGTATCACACGGCTTTATAGGCGGCAGCTTTTCCGCCACCCCTTCCTTGTACACCCATTCGTGATAGTCATTTTTTGTAAAGTCCCAAAGATTGGTATGACAGCCAATACTGGTAATATCGGCACAGGCCACCCCGGTAACCAGGTAACTAATGTATTGGGGGAGGTGCATTGAATAATTGATCTGGGCGAATAGGTCCGGCTTCTCATACTTCAGGCGATACAATTGCATGCCTGAATTTAAATTACCCAATACCGGCGATGCGGTTTTTTGCGTAAAAGCCTCCAGGCCGTCATAGGTATCATAAAATTGCTGTTGTAGTTGGGGGTCGTAAGGTTTCAGGTAACTGTACAAAGGAGCTACCGCTTTACCATCGTGCCCAACATGCACAAAGCTGGCGCCATACGCCGAAAAATTGATCGCCTTTATTTCAAATTCTTTCTTTCTGAATACTTCGTGCAATGCATCGTACACCCACAGGCGAAGGCTGTCCAGGTTTTCGCAGGCAAAGCCATCCTCGTCTGTTGTTTCTTCAAACTGAGATGAACGCTCAAAAACAATCTGGTAATTTTGATTGAAAAGAAACAGCTTCTTATTGGTTTTGCCCACATCTATAATGGCGATAACCGGCTGGCCTTTCACATGCTGCCCGCCGGCATCCGCAATGCCAGGCTTATTGTTATTTGATGATTGAATGGATGATGCCATTGTAAAGCAATATTAATCGTTAGTACATAAAAGCTGCCCTGCTACAACCCTGTGGCTACGGTTTTTGAACCACGTTCCTTTATCAAATTTTCTCTCACTTTCAATTGGCGGTATGCTTGTAACGGATTTAATGCGGCGCCTCCTCTCAGTCGTGCTTCAGCAACCAATGGCCTTACATCGGTGCGGTATGCTTCCTGCAAAATTTCCTGGGCAAGCGCCACGTCATTTGATTGCTGCGCCGCTTCCAATCCCCTGGCATCAACCAGCAAAGCCTGTGCATAGGCGATCATAATTGCTTCCACCGATTGCAGCAAATCTTCCATCGGGTCTTTTACGTTGTGCGATGCATCTATCATCCAGCCAAGGCCGGTGGCGTGGTTCATTCCCCTGGCATCCATGCCTTCTACCAGTTCTTTAAAAATAAGGAACAGCTGGTAGGGCTTTACACTGCCAACGGTCAGGTCATCGTCGCCATACTTGCTATCGTTAAAATGAAATCCACCCAACTTTTCTTCCATCAGCAACAGGGCAACAATCTGCTCTATGTTGGCATTGGGAAGGTGATGGCCCAGGTCAACCAGTGTATAAGCTTTTGGGCCCAGCTTGTCGGCATATAATAATGATTGTCCCCAATCTCCTACAGTCGTAGAATAAAAATTAGGTTCAAATGCTTTGTACTCAACAAACATTTTCCAATCGTCGGGCAGTCCGGCATATATCTGCTGCAGGCTATCCAGCGTATTCTGAAACGCCTTACGCATATTCAACTGACCAGGAAAAGAAGATCCATCCGACAACCAGACGGTAAGCGAATCGGAACCCAGTGCCACCCCATATTTTATTACTTCAATATTGTGGTCGATGGCTTGTTGGCGAACGCCTTTATCTACATTCTGCATGGAGCCGAACTTATAGCTCAACCCCTGATCGGGCTGATCCTGAAAGGTGTTAGAGTTCATTGCATCAAAGCGCAGGCCGTGCATGGCGGCTAAAGCTTTAATGTTGCCGGCGTTCGATGGTATATCCCACGGAATGTGCAAAGAGATTGCACCGCTGCAATTATTCAGCTTGTGTAAAAGGCCAATGTCTTCAATTTTTTCTTCCAGGCTGCGGGGCTCTCCGCCACCGGCGAAACGGCCAAACCTGGTGCCGCCCGTGCCTAATGCCCAACTGGGTATGGCTACCTGAAAATCGATTAATTTTTGTAAAATATCTTCCAGGTTATTAACCGAATGCGCCGTCGCTTCAAATTTGGATTTGTGTTTGGCTGCGTACTCCTGGTTTAAGCTGTCTAACTGATAATTTTCTAAGATCATGGCAAACAAATAAAGTGTTTAAGGTAAATAAAATACTTCCTGCAAAGGGATCTGCACCGGCGAGTTATCAGGATTAGTTTCCATGATATCAGCCATGTACTTCCACCACTTTTGCATAACGGGGGATGCAGGCAGTTCCACCAATTTCACCGGGTCGTCCGCTTTCAGCACCCCGAACAGGTCGAGGGTTTCTTCATCAATAAAAATGGAATAATCAGCAATGCCTGCTTCTTTCAGCAATTGACTTAACTCTGGCCACAATTCGTTGTGACGCCGTTTGTATTCGGCCTCATAGCCCGCGAATAATTTCATTTTAAAAGCAACCCTGTACATTCCAATCGTTTTTAAACAACAGGTCATCTTTATAACAAAACCCTTCGGCCAAATTATAAAGATGCCTGTCTAAATTTTAAACTTCGCCGTTTGCTTATCTTACAAATGCCATAGCAACACCGCCATCCACATTTAATACATTTCCGGTTGATTTATTTAATAAGCCGCCTACAAATGCAAAGCAGGCATTGGCAATATCTTCAGGCAAAATGATCTCGTTCAATAAAGTTCTGCCGGCATAATATTTTGGCAGCTCTTCTATGGTAATGCCATAGGCTTTGGCTCTTCCTGCGGCCCAGCCGCCGCTCCAGATGTTACTGCCCGAAATAACCGCATCGGGGTTCACCACATTTACGCGAATATTATCCTTACCCAGTTCGGCAGCATTCAGTCTGCTTAAATGCAATTGGGCTGCTTTGGCCGAACCATAACCTGCATTATTAGGACCGCTCACCAATGCGTTCTTACTTACAATATTCAATATATCTCCCCCTATTGCCTGCTGCTGCATAACTGCCACTGCCTGCTGGGTAATCACAAACTGGCCTTTTACCAGCACATCATATAAAAGATCCCAATCATCCTCGGTATGATCTCCAATCGATTTTGAAATGGATAACCCTGCATTATTCACAATGATATCCACCCCGCCAAATGCAAGAGCGGCGGTTTTAAATGCCTGGCGAATAGTGTCTGATTTTGTTACATCCAATACTTCCGCGGCAAAGATATCTTTACCGTATTTTGTAATACATTCATCAAAGGCTTCCTGCAGCCTTTCGGCGTTCATGTCATTTAAGATAACACAGGCCCCTTCGTCGGCAAATTTCTTAGCGATTGCTTTTCCAATTCCTCCGGCGCTGCCGGTAATTAAGGCAATTCTGCCGCTGAGCGCTTTGGGCTTGGGCATGCGCTGTAGCTTGGCTTCTTCCAACAACCAGTATTCAATATTAAAGGCCTCTTGCCTTGGCAGCGAAGTATATTCTGAAATGGCCTCGGCGCCCTTCATTACATTAATGGCGTTGGTATAAAATTCCGCGGCCACCCTGGCGGTTTGTTTATCCTTTGAGAAAGTAAACATGCCCACACCGGGATATAAAATCACCACCGGGTTTTTGTCGCGGATAGCCGGACTATTGGGGTGTTTGCAGGTTTCGTAATACTCTGTGTACATGTTACGATAGGCCTCAAAAAGCGGCAACAGGCGTTCTTTGATGGCTGCAACATCCGACAGGTCTTCGCCCGGCTGCAATGGCAGCACCAGCGGCGAAATTTTTGTACGCAGAAAGTGATCAGGACATGAAGTGCCTAATGGCGCCAGGCGGTCCAGATCGTTGCTGTTTATAAATTCAAGCACACGGTTATCATCGGTAAAATGACCGATCATATTTTTTTCAGAAGAACAAAATCCACGTAAGATGGGGGCAAGAGTCGCGGCTTGTTGCAAACGCTGGTCCTGCGGCAACGATTCTATTTTTTGACCGCCAAATACAGGCCCGTCTTTGCCAGTATTATCTTCAATATATTGGGCGCAGCGCTCAATTACCTCCAGGGTGTTCATATAGCTTTCGTAAGCGGTATCGCCCCAGGTAAACAAACCATGCGAGCCCAGCATTATACCCCTGATACCAGGATTGTCATCCAGGCACTGTTTCAACATAAGGCCTAACTCAAACCCTGGCTTTTGCCACTTTACCCAACCGATAGTGCCGCCAAAAAGTTCTTTGGTTATTTTCTCTCCATCTTTTGCCGCAGCTATCGCAATGGCAGCATCGGGGTGTAAATGGTCAATATGTTTAAAAGGAAGAAAGCCGTGCAGCGGTGTGTCGATGGATGGCGCTTTGGAAGCCAGGTCATATATACAGTGGTTGAACAGCTCCACCATTTCATCTTCGTGTTCCAGGCCTCTGTACACATTCTTTAAATTACGTAATCTGTCAACATAAAGGGCTGCCAGTCCGCTCCGCTTCATGGTACCAATATCGCCGCCGCTACCCTTTACCCACATCACTTCCACTTGCTGCCCGGTAAGCGGGTCTTTGGTGGTTGCCTTGCACGATGTATTACCGCCGCCATAGTTGGTGAGGCGCAGATCGGCGCCCAATAAATTGGATCGATACACTAATAATCCAACTTCATCTCCAGCCAGCCCGGCTGCCTTATTCTCATCCCACAAGTAGCTTACATGTTTAAATTGGGTAGTTGCAACTGTTGACATATTTCACTTTTTTAAATGGTTATAATTATTTAATTCAATTTTCTTAAAGTTGACCTGGCCCAGCCCAAACGCCGCACCCTACATCCCGCATTCTGAGCGTAGCCGAAGGGAGCCGAAAGAGAAGACCTATTTTAACGAATTTCCATATCCTACCAGCATAACTGAAAGAATAATGGTAACTATTCCGGTAATGATGGTCCTGGTTGTTTTTTTACTGACACCTTTCCACTCGTTCAACAGGATGCCCCACATATTTGCTATTAAAATGATAAATGCCATGTGCAATATCCAGCTACTGGCGCCATTACCCAGTTTACTTTCGCCCATACCATAAAAGAAAAACTGCAGATACCAGGTGGTGCCGGCCAGCGCCGATAATAAATAATTCCTTTTAAGCGGTGTTTCCTTATTGGTATAATCACCAAAAGTTTTGTTGCGGAAATTTAGGAGCATACACCAAATAAAATTGGTAGCCAAACCGCCCCAGAGTAACACCACATAAGTTACGTTATTTACAAACAAGGGATTCATTCCCCGGACTGCCGCTTCTTCTGCCATGGGTTTGCCCGCCTCTATTCCAAAATTAAAACAAGCGCTCATGATGCCCGAAAAAATAGCTACCGTAAGGCCTTTAACCAGGTTGAATTCCGATACGCTTTTAGCTTTGTCTTCGGCCGATAATTCTTTTTCTTTTAGCATGCCTGCCCTGCCGCAGATGTAAATACCTACAAGGCATACCACCACACCTGCTAAAACCACTTGCCCCCAGGGGGTAGTGAGCAAATCGTTAAAAGTGGTTTTACCCGGAGCGGGATTAAAGTTATAGTAAACAGATGGAACCAGTGCGCCAAATGCCGAACAAAAACCCAGCACCACCGAGTTGCCCAGCGACATGCCCAGGTATCTTACGCCGAGGCCATACGTCAGCCCTCCTATTCCCCATAAAACACCAAAAAGTAAAGTATATTTAATGGTTTCGGATGATGCTGCGCTGATAACTTCGGCAAACCCCGGAACGGTAAGCCATGCAGCCAATGGCGGAACAATGAGCCACGAAAAAACACCGCCGACGATCCAGTAACTTTCCCAATGCCAGCCCCTTACTTTCTTGTAAGGCATATAAAAACTACCAGAGGCAAAACCGCCTATAAAGTGAAAGATGATACCCAGTATGGCTTGCATTCTATTTCTGTTTATTGATCGTTAGTCCCGCAAATTTATACGGACTGTTCTGTTATACTGTTCTGAACTATATGGTTAACCTTACCTGCCACCAATATAACTTTTTACTGTAGCCTTTCTAAATCAATCTCAAGAAAATCACCAACATTTTTTAACCAATAATGCTCAATAAAACTACCATGATCAGTGTGTGCCGAATAGTCGTCGTACAACTGCTGTGTGGCAAACTCCATTGACAACCCAAATTGAAATTTATTCTTTCTGTTTGTTTGCACCAGGCATTCAAAATTCTGTACGCCACCAATTTTCGCCAAATCCTTCGCAGCATTCCAAAAAGCACGCTCTTCGGCAGAATTTTTTGGACAATTCAGGTTAAAAAGAACAGAATGGCGTATCATAATTTAATGTGTTTTTAAGACTGGTTAATTCACAAGACAAACAGCAT
The DNA here is from genome assembly GCA_038204535.1 of Chitinophagales bacterium. Lineage (GTDB taxonomy): Bacteria > Bacteroidota > Bacteroidia > Chitinophagales > Chitinophagaceae > Segetibacter. Next base: position 6,685 of record JBBRCW010000224.1, read on the forward strand.
CATCATACTGAATTATTTCAGACTCCCTGAATAATTATTCAATGGTACAGGGAAGACTTTTCTGCCGCAGCGCACGGTTAAATGGAATATCAACAAAAAAATGATCCGCTCTTTCTATCGTTAGAATTTACCATTCTGCCGTTCAAACACGCATTACAATTCAACCGGTATTTGCGTAATTTTGCAGCGTTTAATTGAATTTGCAATGCCTGACCGATAAATTGACTGATGTTTTTTAACAAGACCCTATTTTTTCGCAACTATTTTTAACCATATGAGCTCAGCCAATATATACCAGTTAATTTCTATTGATGAATATTCATCTACTCCAAAATATTCTCAAATCATTAATTCTATTCTAAAAGGTATTGAAGATGGAAAAATACCCAAGGGGTATGTATTGCCTTCTATCAATGATTTAAGTTATGAATTAGACATTTCGAGAGACACCTGTTTTCGTGTTTTTAAAGAACTAAAAATCCGGGGCATCGTTCAGTCAATACCAGGCAAGGGATACTTTATTGCAAGCACTGATCTGCACCATCGTTTAAAGATCTTTTTACTTTTCAATAAACTAAGCACCCACAAAAAAATGATATTCGACTCGTTGGCCACCGAATTGGGCGACAATGCCGCTATCGATTTTTACATTTATCATAACGACTTTTCTCTATTCAAAGAACTGATGAAACACATAAAAGAAGAATACTCTTATTATGTTATCATTGCGCACTTTTTAGAAGGCGGCGAAAACGCCTACGAAATAATAAACACGCTTCCTGCCAATAAACTGATCATCCTCGATAAGTTACTAAGCGGCGTAAAAGGCGAATACGGGGCCGTGTATGAAAACTTTGAAAAAGACATTTACGACGCGCTTGAACAATCGCTGCCCAATCTGGAAAAATATCCCACGCTCAAATTAATTTTTCCCGACTACACTTACCACCCTAAAGAAATCATCAGGGGGTTCTATAATTTTTGCAACCAATATGCCTTCAATTACCAGGTAGTGAATAACCTGGCCAACGAAGACATTAAAGAAGGTACCGCTTATATAAGCCTGATGGAAGATGACCTTGTAATATTAGCTGAAAAAATTCTGGACAGCAATCTTGTATTAGGGCAACAGGTAGGCGTGATCTCCTACAACGAAACCCCTTTAAAAAAGATTATCCTCAATGGCATCACTACTATTTCGAGCGATTTTAAGGCGATGGGAAAACAAGCTGCACAACTCATCTTAAATAAATCTACCGAACATATCGCCATCCCCTTTAAACTTACTTTGCGTTCTTCCTTATAACGGGCTTTTATATCTGCCACATGTTACTGCATCAGCATGATGTTGCGGTATTCCACCTTCATGGGCGGACCAACATGCACCTGCACCCCCAGCAAACCTTCCGCTTTTCCATTGACTTTATCGTTGTCGGTTACATCGCTCATTAAAATACCATTGATATAGTGCTGCAGGCGGTTGCCCTTTGCCACCACGCGGCCGGTATTCCATTCTTCTGACTTTATCTTCTCTTTTAATTCGTCGGTAGTACCCAGCGAACCGGTAACTGTTCTGTTTTGCCAGGCATTGCTTTTTACGTTGTCTTTAAGCGTAGCAGATATACCATCGGCTGAATTTACCGTAACAACCTCTCCGCGATAGGCCAGCGTGGTCCGTGCCCTTTCTTCATAGTTCTGGCCGGTGTAACGATTGGCGCCATCAATATCGGCCTGGTAACCTCTTAACGCATTCGGCACATCCGTTAATTGTTCGCTGCGGTAATTAAGCCCACTGTTGCCCGCCTTCGTAATTTTAAAATCGAACATGATTTCAAAGTCTGAAGGCCTGCCTCCCTGCCAAATAATAAATGAGTTGGTCTTTAAAAGTGTCGTGGGGGTTATCTCTCCTACCAGGTTTCCGTTTTCTACCCGCCAATAGGTTGGGTCGCCCTTCCAGCCGTTCAGCGTTTTGCCATCGAATATTTTTACAAACTTATTTTTACCACCCTTGCTTTGGGCCGATGACGAACAACCTGTCGCAAAGATCGTAATACCTGCCAGCAGGACCATAAAGAACCGAAACCGCATTATTGACATGCTTATTTTTTGTAGCATTATTTATTTTTTAAAATGATGAAAATTAGAATGATTAAGAACCTCTACTCCCGCAGGATATCCGTTTTAAAGCCCATGTTTTCGACACATATTTTCGATAAACTTAAATCCATTTTCCGCTATATCCCATGGCGGCGAATACTCCCTCCATACGCCAATTGAATTGGCAAAGTCGGGATCGTTTCTGCTAAAAGCCTCAATGGTTAGCCAGCCATTATAGTTGATCTTTGCCAGGGCAGAAAAAGCCTCGTCAAAATAAATGTGACCATCGCCGGGTGTGCCCCGGTCGTTTTCGCTGATGTGTACATGCGAAAGCAGCGGGGCAATCGTATCTATCGCAGTAGAAAATTTCTTTTCTTCAATATTTGCATGGTGCGTATCAAACATTGCCCGCACGTTAGGATGATCGGTATGCCTGACCAAATGACTTAGCTGATCTACCGTATTGCATAAATAACATTCAAAGCGGTTAAGTGCTTCCAATGCCAGGGTGATGCCTGCCTGGGCCGCATATTCGCCTGCGGCATGCATTACCTCCGCTGCACATTCATACTCCCATGGTTCGGGGGCGCGCTTTGCCAAATGCCCATGTGCCGAATGAAAAGGGCCGCAAAGGATGGACGCGTTTAAATCGTGCGCCCTGTCGATTGCCCATTTAATGCGGTGAAGGGCTTTTGTTCTTATGGCGGCATCCTGGCTAATCGGGTTTTCGTTTGTACTTACCACTGTAACGGCAGTTACTTCCAGCCCAAGGCCGCGGGTATGATCACCCATCCATTTATAGGCAGCATCGCCGGGTGCGCCCACAAAAAACTCTACGCCCTGGTACCCAATATTTTTCAGCCGCTCTACCGCAGGTTTTAGTTCTTCGGTAATAACCGCCGACCAGGCCAACACATTAAATCCAATCTTGCTCATTAATAATAATTACGGGTTATTTACAGCGGCCTATCAATGGCTTAACAACCATTTTTCGACCCTTTCATTAAAATCGTTCAATTCTTCCCAATGAAACACATGTCCTTTGCCGTTATATAAATGAAGCGTTGCATTGGAAAGGTTCGCAGCAACTTCTTTGGCCATCCAGCCTGGCGTAAAAATATCGGCCGATCCTCCAATAACTAATACCGGTTGTGTTATTTGGGAAAGCTGGTTTAAAACATCGTGACTGGCGCAGGCGGCAGCCTGGCCTTCCAGTCCTTGCAAAGGCTGGTTGTCGGGTTGCAGGGAAGCCTGCTTTCGTCCTTCTTCCATTTCTGTTACCCTCTCATCATCGTCCCACGACGATTTTGAAAATATCAGCAACTGCATGTGCAATGCAAAGTCTTCCGGTTTAAGGCTGGCTTTACAATCAACCATATTTTTAAAAATTGCTTTCGCTTTATTATCGCATCGTGCCCAGGGGCACATTAGTACCATTGCCTGAACTTTAGAAGGGTGGCGAAGCGCCAGTTGCTGAGCTATCGTACTGCCCATTGAACAACCCACCACCTTTACCGCCTGCAACCCAAGATGATCGAGAAGGCCTGCATAATCGTCTGCCATTTGCGCGGTGGTATAGGGCCCGGCAGGTATATCAGACAAACCTACCCCACGGTTATCGGCAATGATGCAGCGAAATGATTTTTGCCAGTAAGCCAGGTGTTTTTCCCAAACGCTGCCCGCTGCCGTAATACCCATTATCAGCAACAAGGGAGGCCCCGAGCCATGCTCTTCAAAATATAAACGAATACCATTGGTCTGCAAAAAAGGCATGATTTATTATTTAATTTGGGGAAGCAGTTTTTCCGTGATCCATTTTCCATCGTGCATGGTCACAAAGTCGGGATCTTCCAGGGCTTCCTGCCCCTCATCTTCACAAACGATCCAACCATTAAAATTCCGGTCCTTCAGCCATTGCGTAATAGAAACAAAATCAACCTTACCATTGCCCATTAAGGTAAATTCTGGTTCCCCATTCCAATCTTTATAATGCAGGTGATTGATCAGCGAAGCATATTCTTTCATCTTACTCAACGGATCCATTCCGGCATTTATGATGTGGCCAACATCGGGTGTCCAGCCGGTGGCAGCACTGTCTAATGATTCAAGTATTACCTGGTAGTCTTCCTCAGTTCGGGTGATGGACGTATGCGGCGAATTGGGATGAAAACTGCAAGGGATACCCTGGCCGGCCGCCCTTCGTGACACCGTGTTTACGATATTGACCAGGTTCTTTCGGCGCTCGTTCAGGTTGTGGCGGCCCGAAGGTTTTTGCACCGTACAAAGTATGGCCCCGGGAAAGCGTTTCAGTAATTCGATTATTTGATCTGTCTCCTTTCGCTCCTGTTCAGTCTCTTCAGCACCCAACCAATCGAGTGCCAGGGAAATGGCAGCCAATTCTATATTTTGTTCTTTTAATTTCGCTTCCAGTAAACCGGCATCGCTCAGGTCGCCCATCCAGAAATGTATGGGCTGAATACCTTTAAATCCAGCCTGAGCAATCACCTCTATCATATGCCCCAGTTTTCCCTCATGGGTTTTGCCATTATTGTGCATGAACCACGTGTAGACTTCTGAGCCAAACCGAAATGGTAGTTGTTCTTTCATAATAGACTATTATTTTGAGTATTATTTTTACAAGGGAAATATAAACTGAACCCTTGTTTTGGCAATTTGCCCATGGCCTGAAATCAGGGCCAAATTATCAGGCACTTTTATTGACGATATGGAACATTGATGGATAATTTACCAGCCCATTTTTTGGGAACCGGTTTTCCGGCAGCCCAATGAATGGCATTGATGACCAGCCGTTGAAATGGCTCCTGGTCAAAATCTTCAGGATGGCCAAGCGTGGTCATAAAAAATTTTGCACCATAAGAATTCTTACCCGTCCATGCCACAGGGTTATCAATCGCATCTTTTTTATCGGGATCCACAGAATGCCCCATCAGCAACCAGGCAGAACCCGCGGTGGGATAATCAGGCAGCACTTTGTAAAGCCATGACCGCGCATGAAAATTTGTTACGCCCGTTAGAATAGGGTCTTTTGCCGCGACTGGTATTACGCTAACGTCGGTGGATGATTTATGACCA